>CAZVMD010000010.1:0-23677 GCA_964628555.1 uncultured Myxococcales bacterium
GCGTGGCTGGGGACAGAACCTCGACGTTGCTGCTGCTGTTCTGAACGCGCAGCGCCAGCTGGTTGCCGGCCGTCCCCGCTAGGCCCAGCGCGACTGTGTGGCTCGCGCCGGTGCTGAAATCGAACAGCCGCATGCCGGCCACGGGCTTATCGAGAAGGACCCAGGCTTCGAGCGTAAAGCCGGAGGACAGGTCGGCGGGCAGCGCTGGCAGGACCACCCAGTCGCTCTGACCGTCTAGGTCCAGGCTGCCTGCAGTAGGGGGCGGCGGCAGCAGGCGCGGTGCAGAGCGGCCGAACACCTGCTTCTGTCCGTGGACCATGCCGTGCAGGGCTCGCCGCGTGGCATCGCCCGCCCGCGCCCCCGCGACCTCGTCGAGCCGATAGTTCGCGACTAGGCCCAGATCCTCGCTGGTAAGGACCGTGCTGCGCTCGGCAACTAGCTCGGCGCCGCTGCGCGCCCGCGCCCATAGCCGCACGTCGGCTACGCGGCCCTGCAGGAGCGGTACGCCGGCCGTACTGCTCTTGCCGAGATAGCAGCGGTTGCGCACGATGCCGGGAGCCGGCGTATGCAGCGTCGCGGTCGCCTGCGCGATGCCGTCGACGTACAGGCTGGTCTGGCCGGCGGCATCCTGCGTGGCCGCGACATGCATAAACGTGCGATCGCGAATCACGCTGGGGGTGACCAGGCTCTGGCTCGCGCTGCCCCTTGTGATCGTCAGCTCCAGGCAGTCCGTGCTGCCGCTGCGGGAAAGGGCGACGCACTCGACACCCGGGCCGCGTCCAAGCTCCACAATCCGCGCCCCAGGCTGCACGCCTTCGAAGTACACCCACGCCTCCAGCGCAAAGCCCGCTGAGAGATTCGCGCTGATCGCCGGAAGCTCGACGTAGTCATCCATGCCGTCGAGGCGCAGCGAGCCCGGACTGGCCAGCGGTGCTGGGCCGCCCAGTCGGCTGAGCACGCGCAGGGGATCGCCCTGGATCGTTCCCGCTGCGCGCTTGACCGCCGAAGCCGCCAGCCGCCCGGCGCTGCCATTGAGAGGATAGAGTCGCAGCAGATCGTTTTCGCTACCGAGGAGTCGCTTGCTCAGGTTGCTGCGGACCTCGGTCTCGCCCAGGGCGCGACCCCACAGGCGGACCTCGGTCAGACAGCCGCTGAGGACCCCGCTGGAGTTGCCGCTGATGCCAAGCTGGGAGGCCACAGGCTCGCTGGCCGCGCTGACATCCCCCGGACGCAATGCCCCCGCCGCAGCCGCGACGCCGTTTACGTAAAGCCGCGCCTGACCGGTCGCATCGAGGGTTCCGCACAGGTGAAGGAACGTGGCCGGACGCAGCACGGCATCGGCCGCGATCACGCCTGCAAAAGTGCCGGATCGCAGCGCAAGCACCAGGGTCTGCGAGGTGCCCTCGCGTCGCAGACCGATCGTCGCTGCCCCCGGACCGCCGTCGAGAAAAACGAACGTCTCGTTGGGCTTGGGATCGCCGCTCGCGAAGACCCAGGACTCGATGCTGAAGCCGGCCCGCAGCGGCTCGCCCAGGAGGGGTAGCTCAACCCCGCTCTGTCCGCCAGGGAAGCGCAGGGCGCGGCCATCGGGACGGCTGGCTGTGACATCAGCCAGGCGCGCGTAGTGCAGCAGCCCGTCCTCGGCACCCGTCAAGACCTGATCCCGACTCGCCAGAATCTGACCTGCGGTGCGCGCCCCCAACCAGATCCGCACCTCGGACAGAGCCCCTTGGTGCGCATAGTCCCCGGGGTCATAGCCGTCGATCTGGCCGATGTACGAAAAGGGGCGATCGACAGCCATGGGAGCGGGCATACGAGTGGTCTTCTTCGCCGCGCCGTCTACATACAGGACCACGTCCCCTTGGGTGACTGTCCCGCTGCTGTCCCACTCGACCGGCTTGAACGTCGCTGCGATGTGCGTCCAGCGGTGCAGCGGCAGCGCATCGCTGGCCGTGACGTAGCCGATCGCATCGCCTGATTCACGGAAGACGCGCAGCGCCAGAGCCGTAGTCGAGGCGTCGCGTGACAGCGAGATGTTGTGTGCTCCCAAGCCGGGCTTGGTTGCAAGCTCAAGGATGCGCCCCCAGTGAACGATCGCCGTCGAGTACACCCAGGCTTCGAGCGTGAAGCCCTGGCTCGCGAGATCGCTGCGCAGCGTGGGCAGCGGGACCGCATCGCGGACGCCATCGAAGGTCCGGGCGGCCCGGCCCAGGATGCCGTTCCAGCTAGCATCCGCTGGGCTGCTGCTGCGGCTGTCCTTGAGCAGCGCCCCTGGCCCGTCGTCGAGTCGGTAGTAGCGCAGCAGGCCCGACTCCGACCCGCTCAAGCGCACGTCTTTGCATTGTGCGATCTGGTCCGCGGTGCGCGCGCCCGACCAGATGCGGACCTCGGATAGCGCCCCCCGATGCTGGTATGAGCCCAGAGCGTAGCCGTCGATCCGGCCAATGAACGAGCTGCTGCGGGACGCGTTGCCGGGCGCCGCGACGCGACTTAGCGTCCGCTGCTGGCCGTTGACGTAGATGCGGACATCGCCGGCAGTCTCTTTGCCGTCGAGGGACCAGACCATGGGCTTGAAGCTGACCGCGATATGGACCCAGGTGTGCAGTGGCAGAGCCCCGCCGGCTCGCACATCCGCGACCGCGGTGCTTGTGGTTTGGAAAAAGCGCAGCGCGATCTCCTCGCTGCTGGCCACACGCGACAGCGAGATGTTGTAGCCGCCCAGTCCCGGCTGGGTCGCCAGCTCCAGAATGCGCCCCCAGTCCACGAGCTCCGAGCTGTAAACCCAGGCCTCTAGCGTAAAGCCCAAAGAAGACAGGTCGCCGTCGATCGTAGGCAGTCGAGCGAAGTCTCCCGGGCCTTCAAACAGTCGCCCCGGCCGGGTCAGCGGGCCGGCGATCGTGGCAGGCGCAGAGCTGCCGCTGCCATCCGCGGCTACCGTCCCCTGCGCATCGTCCAAGCGGTACAGACGCACCAAGCCGGCTTGGCCGGCCACGGCAGGCTCGCAATAACCAGCCAGGATCTCGGCGGCAGAGCGACCGCGATCGAACAGCCGAACCTCGGACATACGGCCGCGGAACAGCTTGTTTTCGCTCCAGTTGCTCTTGCCGATGAAGGCGCTACTGCGGCTGATCCCAGCTCGCGGAATGTGAATGCGCTTGCTCTCCTGCTCGACCCCGTCGACATACAGGGTAGCCAGGCCCATCGAGTCATCGTTTGCGACATCGGTCTGGCTGGCCGCGATGTGCAGGAAGCGGCGGGCCTTGAGCACCCCCGCTGCACGGACCTCCTGACACGTGCCCCCACGATAGATATGCAGCACCAGATCGTCGCTGGTACCGGCCCGGGCCAGCAGCACGTTGTCGCTCGCCGCCCCGTTGCCGATATCGACGATGCGGGCCCAGCTGCTGTTGTCTTCGAAGTACACCCAGGCTTCGATCGTAAAGCCATGCGACAGGTCGCTGGCCAGGGCAGGAAGCTGCACGTAGGTGCCCATGCCTTCAAAGCGCAGCGTCGATCGATGCGGCAGCCCCGTCCAGCCGAGCGTGGGCCCCAAGCGGCCGGAGTGATCTACGCGATCCGCAACCGTCGCCAGGCTGGCTTCATCCAGCGGGTAGTAGTGACAAAGACCCGGCTCATCGCCGCGGAGTGGCGTGTCAGCAGCGCCCGCGATCTCGGCCTGGCTGCGGGCCCGCGTCCAGATCCGCAGATCGGCAAGCTGACCAAAGAACTCGCGTCCGCTCACGCTGCCGCTCTGTCCGATGTACGACTTCGAGCGACTGATCCCGGCCCGCGGCAGCGGCAACGTTCCGGACGCCGCGACGCGGCCCTCGACATAAATCGTCGCTCGGCCATCGCTCGCCACGGCTGCCGCAAGGTGCGTCCAGATGCCGGAGACCAAGCTGCCGGCCGGCGTGGCCAGGCTGCTTGTACTCGTACCGCGCGACACCTGCAGGACCACCGCCGACTCGCTACCCTGCCGCGCCAGGATCAGGCTGTCCCCGCCGGTGCCGTTGCCCAGATCGCAGATGCACTCGTTCGCTTTCAAGCCTGCCGCGCGAACCCAGACCTCGATCGTAAAGCCGCCCGAAAAGTCGTCGCGCAGCGTCGGCAGGCTGACGAAATCACCGCTGCCATCCAACGACAGCGCGCCCACGGTGCTGCGCAGTGGCAGGGGCAGAAACCGCTGTGCTCCGCCGCGTAGCTGTCCGGCCCGCGCCCCCGCGTCCTGGCCGGCGGGCACTCTGCGATCCATGACCAGCGAGCCACTGCCTTCGTCCAAGCGGTAGTAGCGCAGCAGGCCGCTCACGCTCTCGGGCAGTGCCTGATTCATGGTGCTGCGCAGCTCTGTCGCCGTGCGCGCGCCGGCAAAGACGCGCACCTCTGCCAAGCGGCCACGCAAGAGGCTATCGCCACTTTTGCTGCTCTTGCCCAGGTAGCAAGAGCGCCGGGCGACCTGGCTGGGCAGCGGCACTCCCGTTCCGCTAGCGACGACCGCGCCGTTCACATAGAGGGTCGCAGCACCACCCCCCGTCAGCGTCGCCGCGATGTGCAGCCAGCGCCCGCTATCAAGAACAGCGTTGGAGGTGATCTGCTTGCTGCTGGTGCTGCCCAGGACCAACAGGCTCAGCGCTCGCTCGACGATGCCGAGCGCGATGGTGTGCTTGTCGGGACCCTCCCCAAGCTCGATCACCCGCGCCGATCCGCCTAGCCGATCGAGAAATAGCCAGGCCTCCAGCGTGAAGCCCTGGCTGAAGTTGTCGTCGATGGTCGGCAGCTCGACATAGGCATCGCTGCCGTTTAGCCACAGCGCGGTCGCGGGAGGACACAGCGAGGTCAGCGCGCCCGGTCCAGGCTGCCCCCACACAAGGGTTTCGGCGAGCCATCCATGCAGTCCATTTTCCGAAATATCGTGGGCGGTCGTATCACCCGTCTCGTCGAGCGGATAGCAGGCGAGCAGTCCCGGCTCCTTGGCATCCTGGCGACCGCGCAGCCCCGCCCGGATCGCAGCCGCACTGCGCGCCGTGGTCCAGATGCGGACCTCGGCGAGGCGACCTTGGAATAAGGGATCGGTGCCGCGCGTGCTCTTGCCGATCAGGCATAGCGAGCGCGTCACCCGCTCGGGCTGTGGCATCGCACCGTCGCTGGCGACACTTTCTCCGTTTACATAGAGCGTCGCCAGGCCGCTGCCGTTGTAGCTGGCCGCGACGTGAACAAAGGTGCCGCTGGGCAAGGCGCTGGGCGCGGTCAGCTGTTTGCTGGTACTGCCGTTCTGGATGCACAGCGCAAGCTGGTTGCTGCTGCTGCAGCACAGCGTCAGCGCGTGGCTGCCTGGCGCGACTGCAAGGTCGATGATCCGCGCGCCGCTCCGTCCGGACTCCAGCGCGACCCAGGCTTCCAGCGTGAAGCCTGCGCTGAAGTCGGCCGACAGCGCCGGCAGCGTCACATAGTCCCCGCTGCCGTCCAAGCTCAGGCAGGGCACGGCCTCATTTGGGCCGCGCAGCGAAGGTCCCGTCAGACCAAAAAAAGCGGTGCCGACGATCGTCGCATCCCGGGTCTCGCTGCAGTCCTTGGCGGTACTGCCGGCGACTTCATCCAAGCGCAGGTAGCGCGACAGTCCCTTTTCATCGCCGCCCAGGCGAGTGTTCATCATCCGCGCTAGCTCGGCCGGCGAGCGCTCGACATCCCACAGCCGGACTTCACAGATCTGTCCGACGAAATAGGCATCCGTGCTCCAGCCGCTACGGCCCACGTACGAGTGACTGCGCAGCACGTTGTCGGGGACATGCAGGGCCGCGCTTGCGACCTGCAGCCCACCGACATAAATGCGAGCATTGCCGACGGCATCAAGCGTCGCCGCCACATGCTGCCACTGTCCGTTGCGGATCACATTGGCGGCCGTGACGTACTTTGCTACGCCGCCTCGGCGTACCGAAAAGCGAAGCGAGGCGGACGTGTCCTCGCGCGCAAAGTAGACGTTGTCGGTACCCGAGTCGGCGTGCAAATCGATGATGCGCGCCCAGCTGCCCGCCTGGTCGAAGTACACCCAGGCCTCGACGGTAAACCCAGCAAAGCTACCGCTGCTGAAGTCCAGCGAGGTCGGCCCCAGGTCCAGGTAGCGCTCGCCCCCCGTGAACGCCAGGCTGCGCGACGATCCAAGCGGCGCCTGATCGGCCGGGCAGGTGACGGTGATCGAGCTCGTCACGTCGTTAAACGCAGCGCCAACGTAGGGCGTGCTCGCGGTCAGGACC
The DNA here is from genome assembly GCA_964628555.1 of uncultured Myxococcales bacterium. Classification (GTDB taxonomy): domain Bacteria; phylum Myxococcota_A; class Polyangia; order Palsa-1104; family JAEUJZ01; genus JAEUJZ01. The sequence goes on from CAZVMD010000010.1 coordinate 6,249, forward strand.
AGGCTGCTGCCGACAAAGTTGCTGTGCTGCCACAGCGTCACTTTCCAGCCCGGCGGAATCTGCACCGAGCTCAGCTCGTCGTTGCCAATGCTGATCGCATACAGGGGATAGCTGCCAGGGCCCAGATCTTGATAGCTACCGCCATAGTCCTTATCAAAAAAAATCCTGACTTTATCCATATTTACACTGCTGTGATATTCAACAATTCAATGCGCTTTAGCGCCACATTATTGCGACATTAAATGCATTGAACGACGTTCCGTTCCTACCTGGCACTACGCAGCCAATCCATCGCGCTCGACGGAGAACCCTTCTGAGGCGCGCGCCAGCTGCGGCGGCCAGGAATTTTATCATAATATTTTGGCGGGTCGCCCTAACTCAATGAAAAAATTGCCAACCTTCCTAAGGCTTCGTACAAAGACAATTATTCCAGGCCAGCGAGGTTCTGCCGCCTCTCCGGGAAGCGCGCGAAAACGGTGGCCTGCAGCGTCCCCCCATGGGGTGCTCTTCTGGCAAACCCAGGTTCCTGGCCCCAAGGTTCGCAACCTCATCCCGCTGCCCGGCGCGCCTCACCTGGGTCGATGCTCGCCTGCGCGCGAAGCGCATCACAGGCCGACGGGCATCCGCGCTCGGCGGCACCACCGCGGCGAAGGCAGCAGCAGGCTGTGATCGAAGCGCCAGCGCTTGACCATGAGAAGGCCCCCGGCGAAACACCCGAATGAGCCGCCGCGACAATGCCGCCGCCGCCAGCCTGTCGCGTCCCGGAGCCAAGAGCACGCGCGACAACTTACAGCGTATGTATCGGCCGCGATCCCGCGGTTCCCCGATTTGTCCGCAACCTCTGCGAGCACGGGCGGACAAGTCACTGCCGACCTCAGGCGATGGGAACGTTATCGGGCTTGAAGTCTCGATGCACCAGGCCGGCTTGGTGGGCGGCGGTGAGGCCGGCGCCGGCTTGTAGATAGAGGCGCAGGCAGGCATCTACAGATGCGCTGTCGTGGGCGGGGTGCTGTCTTTGCCAGGCTGAAAGGGAGATGCCGGCGACAAACTCCATGGCGATGAAGACCTCGCCGCTGTGGGGGTCTTCGCCGACCTCGTAGACCTGCACGACGTTGGGATGCGCGATGCGGGCCAGCGCCTGCGCTTCCTGCAGCACGCGGGCGCGACCGGCCGATGACTTCTGCGAGCCGGCGCGCACGATCTTGAGCGCGACCTTGCGATCAAGCTCGGGGTCATAGGCGGAGAAGACCACGCCCATGCCCCCCTGGCCGAGCTGACGCAGGATGACATAGCGCCCGATGCGGGCCGGCAGCAGGGCCTGTTCTTCGATGCTGACCGCCGCAGGCCCGCCAGCCTCGGCGGAGGGCTCGCCGCCGGGCAAGGTCGCCGCCATGGCCACCCCCGTCAGCGCGGTTGCCGGAGGTCCCGGCGAGTCGGGGGCTGCGGTCTCGCCAAAGCCTGTAGCGCGTGGGGCGGAGTCCTTCACCATGGCGCTCTCTTTCGCACAGCGCTGCAACGCCCTGGGCAAGCGCCCTGGGCAGCCGCAGCGGAGCTTAGAAGTGTTCCTCTTTGAACTTGAGGCCGATGCTGCGACAGCGGCTGTGCAGAGCGTCCGCCAGCGGAGCGGGGCCGCAGAAAAACACTGCGATGTCATCTTTGTCGTGGGCTGCGGTGACACGACCCAGCTCAGCATCGAGATCGGGGCGCCCTCGCTCGGCCAAGGGGGGCAGCGCACCGGGCGGCGGGTCGGTCAGAAACAGGCGGATGTCGAAGAAGTCGCTGCTGTCGTTGCGGCGCAGATCAGCGAGGAGCTCGGTGAACCACTCGAAGGCCTGCTGGTCGCGGTTGACCCACAGGAAGTAGACCTTCTGCACCGAAAGCCCAGAGGTGGTGCCGGCGCGGTGCTGCTGCATCAGGCTCTGCAGGATGGAGGCAAACGGGGTAACGCCGATCCCGGCAGCGATTAGCACCGCGACGCGACAGTGAAAGATGTCGTTGGCCGGAGCGCCGTGTGGACCGTCGAGATAGACCGGGACCTTGCCCAGGCAAGCGGTCAAGCGACGGGCCAAGCGCGGTCGCAGATCCGGCGTGGGCTCGATGACGCCGCGCTCGATCTCGGGCCAGTGCTGGCCGACGCGATGCAGCAGCGAGGTGTAGTCGCCCAGGCTGCGCACGTGCAGGGTGAAGGCATCGCGACGCTCGGGCGCGCTGCTGATGGTAAACGGGTGCCACTCGAAGCCCGACAGGGCGGGAATCAGGATGAAGACAAAGTCGCCGGCGCGGTACTCAAAGCCGGGCGGACGGGCGATGGTCAGCTCGGTCACCGCCGAGGGCAGGATACGCACGGCGGCGATCGTGCTGGGCGTGCGCATGCGATAGAAGCGCAGCGCGCGATCGAGCAGATAGCCGGTGCCGCCAATCAGAAACCACTTCCAGTAGTTCGGGCTGTGGAATAGCAGGATGGCGACGATGGCGACGCCGGAAAAGTGCGTGACGTAGAACAGCTCAAACGGCAGACGCCGCCGCACCGCTTCGATGGCGACGATCCAAAAGCCCAGGAAAAGCAGCGCGAGGATCCAGCCGGTGATGCTGGCCAGGCTGCCCATCAAGTTGGCGGGAAGCGAGCGCTCGCTGACCACGCCGTACAGCACGAGGTAGGCGAGCGTGTGCACGACGGCGGCGGCGAACATCACATGCCCCGAGACCCAGTGAAAGCGCACGCTGTCTTCGAGAGCCAGATAGCGCGACAGGCGGGTCCGGCGCAGCGCCGAGATGAACAGCCGCATCATCGGCAGCAGGCAGAAGGCGGCGTTAAAGTTCATGATCGCGCCGCAGCCACGCGCTAGCTGCACCAGCGGCCCGCGCTCGGCATAGCGATAGGCGGCCCAGGCGAACAGCAGCGCGTTAAACAGCGCGTACACCGCGTACGAGACCAGCCGCGGCGCGTTGTTGCGCAGATAGGCCGGCGACACTTCCAAGCGAACCGCAGACGTCTGAGCAGCTCCCACGCAGCCCCCCTCTTGCACGCGCCCCAGCCTGAGGGCCGCGCGTCCCCCATCGTACTCTGCGCGGCGGCGGAGCGGACCGGACAAAGCGCGGCGAGTCGGCTGGTATGCGAGTTGCTTTTTCAGGCGGGCATGAACCCACACGCTGCACCGCTCAAGTCGCTCACCCATCCCTTGTGGAGCCTGTCTGTGATGCTGCTCCTCGCCAATGACCACCTGCTAAAAGGTGCGGGGGTCCTGCCTAGCTGGGTCACCGGCAAGCTCTCGGACCTGGCTGGCTACTTCATGTTTCCGTCGCTGTTGGCGGTCATCCTGCGGGTGCGGACGCGGCGCGGCCTGCTGCTCTGTCACCTGGCGGCGGCGCTGCTCCTGCTCCTGACAGAGCTGTCGCCGGCTCTCTGCCGCTTGATCCTGGCCGTTTCCGGCCATCGCCTGTGGCCGGATCCGACCGATCTGGTCGCGCTGTGCAGCATCGCGCTGTCGTGGCGCATCCTGGCCCGCTTGGCGCTTTCGGCCGAGTCACCGCGCCGGGTCCGCGATCGTCGCAGCAAGGCGCTGATCTTGGTTGGGGCGCTGGCCAGCGTGGCGACCTCGCCGCGCCGCCCGCCTAGCGTGCTGACCTGGGCGGTCCCCGCAGAAGCGTTCGTGCAAAATGAGCGCAGCCAGTCGCTGCAGGTACGACTGAGCGCGGTGCGGCCCGACGTGGTGTTTGACTGCGAAAGCGCCAGCCGCGACCCGCAGGCGCTGTTTTCCGAGAGCCAGTTTACCGTCGTGCAGCACGTCACTCTCGGGCCGGGGGACGCCATTCCGCTGCAGGATCCGAACACGACCAGCGACGCCGCCTGCTCGGTCTTTCTGCTGGCGGTCGAAGGCAGCCCGCAGCGTCTAGTCGCCTGGCGACGCGGCACCTTCACAAGCGGCACCTCGGTCAATCAGAGCAGCGGTCGTGTCCTGATCAGCGACACCGGCCTGAGCGCCAGCGAGGGTCTGCTGTGGCCAGGTCCGACGGAGCCCACGCCGCCTAAGAGCCCTGCCTGCGCCGCCGCCGATCCGGCGAGCGAGCCAACCTGGTCGCTGTTTGTCCCCCCTCCCGGCCCCTATTCCCTGCGCAGCCTGAGCAAGGGCAGCGACGGCTGCAGCGTGCTGGTACTCAATCGGGACAGCCGCGATAGCCGCTTCAGCGTCTGTGCCGATCCGGTTGATATCCCCTTTGTGGCCGGCGATGTGCTCAGCTTCCGCAGCACGGCCGACGGCTCAGACGGCCTGGTGATCGAAGGCCAGAGCGGCGGCAAGGCCGTGACCCTGTCGGTGATTCGCCGCGCCTATGGCCTTGGCGCAGTCGCGCTGACCCCGGCCTGCGCCCCGGTGCGCGCCGCCTGCCGAGCCGGGGAAGCGGTAGCGATGAGCGTACCGACCCTGCTCGGCAAGACGCGGCCGCTGGCCAGCGGCGAGCAGTGGCAGCAGTCGGACGGCGCGACGCAGGTCCGCGTCTCCATGCTGCGCGCCGAGACGGTCCGCCTAGCTGACCACGGCTGCGACGCCCAGGAAGCGCTGGGCCTCGTCGGTAGCTACATCACCCTGAGCACTCGCTAGACACTAGGAGCTGACCATGACTCGCCACACTGCCATTCCTCTTCGCTCTTTCGCGGTCGCTCGGGCGGCTGCCACACTCTCACTCCTTGGGCTCTCGCTGGCTGGGCTGCTGGGGCTTTCGGCCTGCGGCAGCGCTGACGCCGCTGACTATGCCTACGGTCCGGGCGGGACCGGACTCTCCCCCGGCGGAGCGCAGGACTTCGGCCGCTTCAAAGCGGTGCTCGACGCCGGCAAGCTCCCGGGGCCCGAGACGCTCGATCAGGTCGGCTTCTTCGCCGAGCACACGCTAGGCTCACCGCCGACTAGCTGCCGCGACGCGGTCTGTGTCGATGGCCTGTTCGGCGCCATGGCCAACATGATCAGCGGCTCGACCTGCACACTGATGCAGCTGCAGCTGGGCACGCCGCTTGACCCAATGTCGCAGCCGCGGCCCCCCGTCGATGCGGCGATCATCGTCGATCACAGCTCGGCAGAGCTGGCCAGCGATGAAGGCTTCTTCAACCTGCGCAGCGGCATCAACAAGCTGCTCGATGGCATGGATGACAACGACACCGTCACCCTGATCAGCCAAGATCAGGAGGTCCGGGTGCTGGCCGACAAGATCCCCGGGCGACTGCGCAGCGACGTGCGCAACGTCCTGCCGCAGCTCTGGGCCCGTGGCGTAGCCAGCCGCATCGAGCTGTACGACGGCCTGCGCCAGGCGGTCGACAGCCTTGGGCCAGCGCAAAGCGGGCGCCATCGTCGCCTGATCTTCGTCGGCAGCGCGCAGCAGACGGGCAGCATTCGCCGCGAGCGCAGCCTGCGCCTGCTGCGCACCTTTGCCGAAGGCACAGGCGGCGTCACCGTCCTGGCGCTCGGTGAGGTTGGCCAGCTCTCGCTTTTGCAGGGCATGGCGGATGCTGGGGCCGGCGCGCTGTACTACGCCCAGCACAGCAATGAGCTGCCCGGCCTGTTCGAACGCGAGGTCAGCTACAGCCTGATCCCCGTCGCTGAGAAGGTGCGCATTCGCCTGACGCCGGGCAGCGCCTATCGCCTGCGCGAGGTCTTCGGCATCAGCGAGAGCAGCTGGCAGCTGGCCGCAGAGGGCGGTGAGATCCGCATCCCAGCCCTGTTTGCCGCCTGGCGCAAGTACGCCACCAGCGTCAACGATCGACGGGGTGGCGGCGGTGGCATCCTGGTCGAGGTGCTGCCGCGGGTCGGGGCGGCTAACGAGCGTCCGGCCACCGTCAGCGACATCAGCGTCGAGTACAACGTCCCCGGCGGCCCGCGCGTCAGCAGCAGCCTCCGCATCAGTGCCCCCGATGGTCCCTTCGGCACCCCCGACAGCGGTCGCTTCAGCAAGCCGAGCGTCGAAAAGGGCTTTGTCGTGCTCAACCTCTACGTCGGCCTGCGCATGGCCAGCCAGCGCAGCGCGGTCGGCGATCTGCGCGGCGCCTACGACGTGCTCGAACCCCTGGAGCGCAAGGCCAGCGAGTGGAATGACCGCGTCGGCGATCTGGAAGTCTTCGACGACCTGCGCTATGTGCGACGGTTCTTGGATCTCTTGCGGCAGGCCGACGCCAGCTCACAGCCGCCGCGCGCCATCGACTACCTCGACCCCTGGCCGCATGACTAGTGATCCCCTCGCTGCGCTGCCTGGCCGGTTCGTCTAAGCGGAGCAGGCTGGACGCGTATACTGGTCTTTCCCCATGGCTGCTTCAACGCCTGCTTCGCTGCCCGTAAGACCTCGATACCGCCGCATGGCACGGCTCTGCTTGCCGGCAGCGCTGGGCGCCGGCCTCGTAGTCGGCTGTGCCTCCAAGCGAGTGGAAGGCCCCGTGCCAAAAGACCCGCCGCGCGCCGCCGCCCGCACGGATGCCAGCACCGCAGCCCACGCGGATGCCAGCACTGCAGCCCACGCGGATGCCGGCACGGCACTGCCGTCCCCGCTGGGCACTTGGGTGGTCATTGAGCTGGCCGAGGGCCCCCTGCACCCGGCGCAGCCCGTCACCCTGGAGTTCACGGCGACCGGCCTGAGCTGCACCTCTACCTGCAACAGCTACCTCATCGACATCACGTATGGGCCCAAGGGTGCCGTCTCGCCTGGGGCAGTGCCGCCAGCCCGCCACGGGCAGCGGCCTTTGCCGCACTGCTCATCGGAGCTGATGCAGACCGAGTACGCCCTGGTCCGCGCGCTGGAGCGACTGAGCCATGTGACAGTCAGCCCCGACGGCATCCTGACGCTCACAGGCTTTGGCACACCGCTGCTGCGCGCCCGCCGGACGACTCAGCGCCCCTAGAAGCTTGTTGCCGTAATCAATAAATGAACAAAAATAAATAATATATTTATATTTTTTATTACGCTTCAGTATGTTGCTTTGTAGTTATCGTCACGATTGGCAGCCCATGGGGGCGTTGCTGAGCCAATACAGCAACAAGCTCGGTCGTCGCAGCTGCGTCGGGACGGCAGAGCCATCCCGCGGCTCCGACGCAGCTCAGCGAATCGCCAGGATGGCGTTCTCCGTCGCCGTAGAGACGAAGATCGCGCCAGTCGGCAGCACCGCCACGCCATTTGGATAGCTGAGCCGCGCCGGCAGGGCTCCAAGCTTGACGCCCGCTTGCTTGGCCAGGCCAGCCAGCGTCGTCACCGTCGCATTCGCGAGCCTGATCTTGCGCAGGGTATGGTTGAACGCATCGGCGACGTAGAGGTTGCCGACCCCATCAGCGGCGAGCCCCGAGGGCTGCCAGAACCGTGCGGCCGCTCCCGCGCCATCCGTGCTGCCAGAGACGCCCGCAGTGCCGGCCAGCGTGGTTACCGCACCGGTGCTCAGCACCACCTTGCGAATCGTGTGGTTGTTGGAGTCTGCGACATACAGGTTGCCGAGGCCATCGAGCGCCAAGCCGAAGGGATTATTGAACCGTGCCGCAGTTCCTACGGCATCGGCGCTGCCGGACAGGGCCGCTGTGCCAGCCAGCGTCGTCACCTGCCGAGTACTCGGCACCACCTTGCGAATCGTGTGGTTAAAGCGGTCGGCAACATAGAGGTTGCCCGCAGCATCAGCCACGATGCCAAACGGATGATTGAACAGGGCGCCGGTTCCCACACCGTCTAGCTCGCCCACCGTGCCCGCGCTGCCAGCTACCGTGGTCACCTCGCCAGAGCTTAGGCTGATCTGGCGAACGGTGTGGTTGTTGGAATCTGCGACATACAGATAGCGATCGGCGGGGCCAGCGCTCGCAACGCCGAACGGGAAGTTGAACCGCGCGCTAGCTCCGCTCGCATCGCTGCTGCCGAGCGCCCCCGCCGTGCCAGCCAGCGTCGTCACCATCCCGGTACTCAGCACGACCTTGCGGATCGTGTGGTTGAAGCGGTCGGCCACATAAAGAGCGTCGGCACCGTCGCTCACTATCCCGAATGGATTGTCGAACCGCGCGCCGCTGCTCGCGCCATCGGCAGCGCCGTTCATGCCCGCCGTGCCAGCGGTGGTCGTCACGGCTCCGCTGCTTAGTACGAGCTTGCGAATCGTGTGATTGCTGAAGTCTGCGACGTAGAGGTTGCCGGCCCCGTCGCTTGTGACGCTGCTGGGTCTGAAGAAACGAGCCGCCGAGCCCGTGCCATCATCGCCGCCGGACTGACTCGCGGTACCGGCCACGGTGACCACGTTGAGAGTGGCCGGCACGAGCTTGCGAATCGTGTGATTGTCACGGTCGGCAACGTAGAAGTTGCCTGCTCCGTCGGCCGCTAGGCCAGAGGGAGAAGAGAATCGCGCCGCGTTGCCCATCCCATCCAGGTTGCCAGTCACGCCGACGCCGCCGGCAATCGTCGTCACAGCGCCACCGCCAAGTCCGATCTTGCGAATGGTGTGATTGCCGGTATCGGCAGCAAAAAGGTTACCGCCGGCGTCAGCCGCCAGGCCGGACGGCAGCCTGAACCGCGCAGCGGATCCCGTGCCATCGCTGCTCCCCGGCGATCCTGCGGTGCCAGCCAGGGTCGCTACTGCGCCGGTGCTGAGCACGAGCCTACGAATCGTGTGGTTTTTGGAGTCCGCGATGTAGAGGTTGCCCGCCCCATCAGTCGCCAGGGCGCTGGGCTCAAAGAACCGCGCCAGCGCTCCCGTACCGTCGCCGCTCCCAGGTATGCCCGCGACGCCGGCAATCGTCGTCACCTCGCCGGTGCCCACCAGGATCTTGCGGATCGTATGGTTCCCGGTGTCGGCGACGTACAGGGTGCCGGGACCGTCGGTGGCTAGCCCCGCAGGAGACCGGAATGCAGCCAGGCTGCCCGTCCCATCGGCGCTGCCCATCGTCCCTGCCGTGCCGGCGATGGTGGCCACGGCGCCGCTGCTCAGCGCAATCTTGCGGATGGTGTGGTTGACGGAGTCTGCGACGTAGAGGTTGCCGGCCCCATCGGCAGCTACGCTGGCGGGATTTGTGAACCGTGCCGCTGGCCCCAGATCATCCACATTGCCTGCTCCCCCGAGGCTGCCGGCCAAAAGTGACAGCGCGGCTGCGGGGTTCATCGGCTGCGTGTTCTGAGATTCACACAGCCGCGTCTGCACGTTGCAGACCTGTCCTTCTGTGCAGCTATCGGGATTCAGCACGCAGTTGATTGGGTTCGGTCCCTGAAACTGGCTCCATAGAGAGTCACAGGCGAAAAGCCATACAACGGCCAAGCCGAGCATGACCTGAAGCACAGCGCCGCGCCGAGTCCTGCGCAGAGAAATAGGAATGGCGGCGCTGCAGACGGTACGAAGGAGGTCTAGGACAGTCCGAATTTTCCACATGAATGATCACTTTCATGGCCAGGCCATAAGAACAATTCCACCGACGACCACCGCCGCCCCAGTGCCCAGCAGTGCCCCCCCCACAGCGTTGGTTGTATAGACCGCATCACAGGTCTGCGCAGGTGCGCTGGGAACCTCGACGCACTTGCCCTGGACGGCCAGCGCCGAGCCGCCAAAGCCAACGAGCAGCAGCCCGGCACCAATCGCCGCTCCCCCGGTAATGAGCCGCCAGCGTGGTCGCTTGGCCGCTACGTGCTCGGCCGAGGACTTTTTTGCCTGCTCGCTTGGCGACGGGCTAGGCGGCACTGCCTCGGGCGGCGGGGAAGGCGGAGTCGCGGGCGCAGCAGCGATCTCTTGTCGCGCCTGTGCCAAGAACTGCTCGGCCTTGCGCTTCTGCTCGGTGTCCTCCAGCGGCGAATCGATGAACTGCTGATACTGGGCAATCGCTTCTGGGCGACGATTAAGCCGGTGTAACAAGCGAGCGATGCTGAACATCAGCCGCGGATCGGCGCGCACGTCATAGGCCGACTTGTACAGACGCAGCGCTTCGACCAAATGACCATCCTTGGATTCCTGCTTGGCCAGCTCATAGAGAGTCACGCAAGCCTTGTCTTGCTCGCAGTTAGGAACACTCGCTTGAGCTTGGGAAGCACGACCCAGCACGACAAGCAGCAGCGGCAAACAAAGCCAGACTCGCTGGCTGCGGTGGTGGCGACTCAACAAACGGGCTCCCCTCCGTGCTGTAGTGACAGGCAAGACATTGGGAGCCACGTGGATGCCCTTGCAGTGAGCGAGGCTTGGAGGTGGCTCGGACAGGGCCAAGCAGACGGCCGCCTATTGAGTATTGCGGAGTCTGACTCCGAGCGTCAACGACCGTACCGAGCAGGCTGCGCTTCATCGTGAAGCGCTGCTCGACCGACCAAGGCTGCGGTGCACGCGCTGCACGCGCGCCCCTGCTGCAGCGCCGTCCGGGGGAGTCTTCGCCGCCCAGCCGCGCTCAGCACAGAGGCTGGGTCAGGCTGCCAAATAGGTAGTCGTAGAAGCCCGGCAGATCGACATCCGACAAGACCCGTACCTGCCGCCCGGCCGGCGGTACACAGGGTCGCGTGCGCCCCTGCGAGACGCCTTCTTCGATGATCTCGACCTGCCGCTCCTGCGTGGCAAACAGATCGCGGCGGCCCAGATAGGCGGTGGTCAGCACATCCCAGGCGAAGTAGTCCTGGTGCATGACCAGCGCGTAACAGCTAGCCGCTAGCTCACAGAGCGGATGCCGTCGGCGCTGGCACAGGCTGCGCACAAAGGCGCTGGTGATCGGCACGCGGTTGGTAAGGTCCAGCGGACAGAGCGTGAGCGGGATGTCGGTCTGCCACAGGCGGGCGGCGGCCGGCGGATCGAAGTAGACGTTCCACTCGGCGCTGCCATCCTGGCCCGCCTCGATCGTCGGATCGATGTTGCCGCGCACATCCAGCGCTCCGCCCATCCACAGGATCTCGCGGATGCGCGAGGCGATTGTCGGGGCCAGATCCAAGGCGGCGGCCAGCGTGGTCAGCGGGCCGGTCTCAAGCACCGTCCATGGCGTCGCCGGATCCACCTCGGACAGCAGGCGCGCGATGTAGGCCTGGCCAGGCTCGGGCACCAGCGGCGTCCGGATCGCCTCGCTTTCGTTTAGTACCGGCAGGTGATCGACGGTGAACGAGTCGCGGCGAAACAGTCGGGGAAACGGATTGAGGCCGCGCACCGTGCTCTGCGCGACGGGAATGTCCGAGCGGCCGGCCAGATCGAGGATCTTGCGGGTCGCGCTCACCGCCGGCTTGATGTAGCAGTCGGCCGGCGTGACCACGATGGCCCGCACGTCGATGTGCGGCATGGTCAGGAGCAGGGCCAGGGCGATGTAGTCATCGACCCCGCCATCGTGAATGAACAAGACCGGCTGGCGGGCGGCAGAGGCAGTGGGGTTCATCGCGATCCTCAGTAGATGGGCGAAGCCGGGACGGCGGGCAGCAGCGCCGCGCCCAAGACACCGGCCGAGTCGCTGATCTGATGGCGGACAATCGGCGTGGTGAGCTCGTCGGTGAAGACCCAGCGAGCGACCTCGGCCCGGCCCGCCTCGTACCAGCAGTCAAGGAGAGACACCCCGCCGCCGAGCACGATGACGTCGGGGTCGAGGACGTTGATCACCAGGGCCAGCCCGCGACCGAACCAGCGCGTGGCCTGCGACAGCGTCGCGATGGCGTCGGCATCGGCGTCGGCGTCGGGACTGCGCTGGGCCCGACTGGCGATCTCGCGCAGGGGCAGGGCGCGACCGCTGCGCCGCCGATAGTCGGCCTCTAGCGCCGGACCACACAGGTAGGTCTCGACGCAGCCGCGGCGGCCGCAGTAGCAGGGCGGACCCTCGGGATCGAGCGTGACGTGGCCCCACTCGCCGGCGATGCCCTGCGGCCCGTTCCAGCTCCGCCCGAGCACAGCCGGGCTGCGGCCGGACCCGCTGGCCGCCTCGGGAGCCGGCAGGACGATGCCACCGCCCACGCCGGTACCGAGGATCACGCCGAACACCACCTCGTGGCCCCGCCCAGCGCCAAACGTCGCCTCAGCCAGGGCAAAGCAGTTGGCGTCATTGGCGAAGGCAATCGGCTCACCGACGCGGCGGATTAGGTCGGCGCGAAACGGGCGGCCGTTGAGACAGGTGGTGTTCGAGTTCTTGACCACCCCGGCACGAGTCACGGCTCCCGGCATGCCAACGCCAATCGGTGGTAGCTGCTCCGACGACAGGCCGGCCGTCTGAGCCACTTCCCAGATGCTCTCGGCGACGGCGCCTACGATGTGCTCATAGCCGCGATCGCGCTCGGTCTGGCGGCGCGTGCGGGCCAACACCTCGGGCAAGCGACCGGGGCTGGCGCTGCTGTCGGGCAGGCGGACGACGACCGCTTCGATCTTGGTGCCCCCCAGATCAACGCCAATGCGCAGGCTGGAAGCCAGGCTGTCCGAGCGTGCAGCCAGCCCAGGTTGCGGGGATAGGGACGACGAATTCTGCGGAGGCAGCGACGGCACGAGCGGCAGCATAGGAGACCACGGCACGCCGGACAAGCAGCGGAATACAATGGCGCGATGAAGCCCTCCCCCATCGTCCCAAAGCCGCTGGAGCACCGTCGCAGTCGGCCCGCTCTCGCAGCGCCGCTTCCCGTCTCGACGGCCGTCCAGATCGTCACCGCCAGCCTGATCGCGCTGGGTCTACAGCCGGCCCATGCTGGCCAAGCTGCCAGCGGCCCAGCGACGGTGATTACGGTCAGCGCGCAGCAGCTACTGGACATCGACAGCGGTCAGATCTGGAGCCAGCCCTACCTGCGCATCGTCGGTGGCGTGATCGAAGAGGTGCGCCAGCGGCAAGCCGGCGAGCCGGTCACCTACGACCTTGGGGCGGTGACCCTGCTGCCGGGGCTCATCGACTGCCACACGCATCTGGTGGGCGGCGCTGGGATGGGCCCCTATGCCGACCTGACGCAGACGCCAGCCCGCGCGGCGATCGAGGGGGTCGCTAATGCTTGGGCCACGCTGCAGGCCGGCTTCACAACGGTGCGCGATCTGGGCTCACGCGATCTGGCCGATGTCGCGCTGCGCGATGCGATTGCCAGCGGTCGCGTCCTGGGTCCGCGCATGTTGGTGGCGGTGCGCTCGCTGTCGGTGACGGGCGGCCACGGCGACTACAACGACCTGCCCCCCGATGTCCATGTGCAGCGCGAGAGCGCCGCGATCGCCGACGGAGTTGAGGGCGTGCAGCGGGCCGTGCGGCAGAACATGAAGTACGGCGCCGACTGGATCAAGATCCTGGTCACTGGCGGCGTGACCTCGGTGGGCACCAACCCAACGCAGGCCGACTACACGCTGGAAGAAATTCAGGCGGCGGTGGCAACCGCGCGCGCCCGCGGGCTGGATGTCGCGGCCCATGCTCACGGCGAAGAAGGCATCCTGCGGGCAGCGCGAGCCGGCGTGCGATCGATCGAGCACGCCTCGTTCCTCAGCGACGCGGCGATCGGCGAGCTACGGCGCACTGGGGCATTTATCGTCTCGAACCCCTACACCAACTACTACATCCTGGAGCAGGGCCAGAGCGGCGGCTATCAGGACTACGAGATCGAAAAGAGCCGCCAGGTCTACCAGGCCAAGCTGGCGAGCCTGAGCCGCGCCATCCGCGCTGGCCTGCCGGTCGCCTATGGCACCGACTCGGGTGTGCAGCCACACGGCACCAACGCCCGCCAGCTAGCCATCTACGTCGAGGCGGGGATGACGCCGCTTGGCGCCTTGCAGTCGGCGACGCTGGTCGCGGCCCGGCTGCTGCGGCGCGAGCAGACCCTGGGCCGGCTGCGGCGCGGCTACGTCGGCGATCTGGTGGCAGTGCGCGAAAATCCGCTGCTGAACATCCGCACGCTGGAGGCCCCGCAGCACGTGATGAAAGAAGGCCGGCTGGTCTGGAGCCGCCCCGCTAGCCCGGTGGTGACGCTGGCTAGTCCGAAAGACCCACCGCGGCCGCTCGGCCCCGCCAGCCAGGCGCGTCCCGTCGCGCCGCCAGCGTCGCTACCTCAGGGCGGGCGTGGGCCAGCCAGCCAGCCGCTGTTTCGCCCCCTGCCCCCGCGTCCGGCGCGTCCACCCGCCCCGCGCCCGGCCTCACCGCCGGCAAGCAGCGACGAGTCTGTCTGGCGCTAGCCCTGATCAGCACCTGCGCCAGAAGGTCAGGCTAAAGCACGTAACCGCCTGAGACGCTGGAGTCGATCTGCGTCACCGTGGCCTCGGGCACCCCAAGGGCGGCGCCGAACAGCTTGCCGGCGGCGACACGGTCCTCGATGTCGCTCGAGCGCAGGACCATGATCGTCACGGTCAGGGCGCGCTCGCGCACCTCCGGATCCGAGAAGAAGCCGGCCCGCTTCTCGACAAAGGCCGTAAACGCTTCCTTCGGCGAGCCGGGTGGCAGCGCATCACGGGCCACGTTCAGTGCGGCGTCGACGATGGCGGCGTCTTCATCGTTCACCTTGCGGCGACGCTCCAGCCAGGCCTGCTCATGGTCCGAGACCTTGCCGTCGTACATGACCGCAGCGCCGACGATCTCTAGGAAGGCGCGCTTCTGGGTGCTGTCCAGCTCCTTGAACAAGGTGTTCAGCTTGCGCTCGCTTAGAAAACGCGTCAGGCCCAGCGAGCCCAGCGATTCCCCGACGGTGAAAACCAGCATTTCGACGACGACTTCAAGTCCCATGGTCGGCTGACTCCTCTGCTAAAGGGCGGGCTCGACTAGAGCCGAGGCTCGATGCGAGCGCCTTGACTCTGGCATGTTACGCAACTTTGCGAGCCCAGACTACCGCGATCGAAACTTCTACCTATCAGAGCCTGCCGGACCGCCCGCCTGGCGCTGGCCGCGGGCGTTGCCGTCCCAGTAGCGCACCGACGGTACCCCAGCGCGGATCACTAGAGTCGTAAGGTAGATGCAGTCGGCCCCCAGCACCTGGCGATACAGCGCCTGCACGTGGGACAGCGCGCGCTCCTCTTTCAGCCCGGGATTGCGAGCCAGCAGGTGGCGGGCATGGCCAAGCAGCGGCCCCTGCCCGCCCTCCCCTCGCAGATCGACGCGCCCGTCGATGAGCGCGGTGATCTGCAGCCGCAAGCGCGCCGCATAGCGGGGAAGCTCGGCCAGCAGGTGCGGCTGCTCGTCATCCCCTGGCAGCGCCGACACTAGATAGGCGGCTCCGGTCGGCTCGACCAGATCATGAAAATGGCTGAGCAGAGCGCGACAGTGATCCAGACCATCGGCGCCAGCCCCAGCGGCGTAGGCCGGGGCATTCAGGTCGTCGCCCGCCGGAGCTGCCAGGAAGGGCGGGTTGAAGGTCACGACGTCATAGCGCTCGCCGCGCACCACGGTATCGCGCACATCTTCACAGCGCAGCACAACCCGTGCGCCCTGCGGTGCCAGCTGGCAGTTCACTGCGGCCAGCCACAGCGCCGCCGGCAGCACATCGGTCGCGACTACCTGATCGACATGGCGCGCCAAGTAGAGAGCCAGCGCCCCCGAGCCCGTCCCCAGATCCAAGGCCCGCCGCGCCCCGCTCAGCCCATCGCAGTCGAGGTAATAGGCCAGCACCGCGGTATCGGCGCCGACGTAGACCTCCGTCGCTGCGGCGTCGCGATCGACCCGCCGATCGATGAACTGGGGTGAGCCAAAGAAAGACACCAGCTGCCACGGGCCGAGCTGAAAGATCCCATCGCTTAGCTGCAGAAAGCCCGCCGCGGTCAGGGCCAGGGCCAGCTCGTGCTGCTCGGAGTCGAGGCCAGCGGCCGCAGCGGGCGTGGCACTCAGCAGGCAGCGCGCCAGGACCAGGTCGCGCCGCTGCGCCAGCCCGGCCAGCGCCGCCTGTGCCGCCGGACGCAGCATGTGCGGATCGACGTGATAGCGAGCGCTCGACAGGATGTGCTTGTGCAAGAGGACAAAGTCGGTGCGCCCGAGGTAGCGACGCAGCATGGCCAGCGCCTGGCACAGCGCGCTCGATAGGGAGGGCAGAGTCATTGTCGATGCCCGGCCCGATGCCCGGCCAGGATGGCCTGCCAGACGGCCACTGCTTCGCGACCGGCCGCGGCCTCGTCAAAGGCAGCAATGGACTGGCGGGCCAAGTCCACCCGCCCCTGCCACGCCGCGAGCTCATGGGGGAAGCGGGCGGCGATGTCCTCGATGTGCTGCACCAGCGTCAGCAGGTCGCCCGGTGGCACCAGGCTCTCGGGAGCGAGGCCCTGCAGAGTGCCGGTGTCGTAGGAAAGGACAATGCAGCCGCACAGCGCCGCCTCGCGCGGCAGCAGGCCATAGCCTTCCTCGACGCTGAGTGAGACAAACAACAGCGACTCCTGCAGGGCCGCAGCCAGCTCGGACTCGGCCAGGTCACTGAGCCGCAGCCAGGTGAACGAGCCAAGTGGGCTGTGCGGCTGGCGGGCCCGCGCCCCCAGGATGTGCCGCAGGCTGGCCAGCTGCCCCGGGTTCTTCGGCACCCAGGCGATCTGACGCTGCTTGGCGACGAGCGCTCGCGCCGGAAAGCGCTCGACACAGATCCCCGGCCGCGTCACATACACCGGCAGCGATGGATAGGCGCAGCGCAGGAGGCCGGCGTTGTGGTCCGAGACGCAGAGGGCCGCGATCACATCCGGACGCTCATAAGGTGAAGGCTGCTCAGGCTCACAAGGCAGGGTGCGAAAGCCGTTGTAGATGCCCTTGTTGAAGATCACTTTCGGGCCCGGGAGGGAGTAAAGCTGCGCGCCCAGATCTTCTGGCAGCACCCACAGGTCGAGCGCCGGGTCATACAGCGGCCCAAGCTGCTCGCGGCCAATGACCGCGGTGTCGTTATCGAACCAGGTCAGCCGAAAATCCGTCGCGCCATGCACGACATAGGCCGAAATTCCGTGCCGACGCAGCGCATCGACTTGCGCATAGGTGTGCTTCTGGCCGCCCTGCCGCCGCTGGTGGTCATAGGCGTGAAAGAACAGCCGTGGGGCACGAGGCAAGAGGGCAGTCATGCGGGGTTCGCGGCCTCCCGGCTGCGGCAGACCCAGAAGCGCTCACCCAGGCGGCCCGGACCGGGCTGGCGCGCTTGCCCCAGTGCTTGCAGGAGCTGGCGGATAGCATCCTCGCGACCGCCGGCCGGCAGCTGGCTGCGGTAACACATGGCAGCTGCGACGCGGCGCTCGTGATGGGGCGTGACATCAAGTAGCTGCGGCTGCAGTCCCTGCCCGTGCAGCGCGGCCAGTCTTCGCTGCAGCAGGCTGTCGTTGGCGATATAGGGCACGTCTTCGTAAAAACGAACGCTTGCGCCAAGCGCCAACAACATGACCCCAAGCTCAAACGCCAGGATGTGGTCGCGATGCGCGCCGACGGCCAGCGGCGCATAGATCAGGTGGGGTAGCTGCTCACCGCAAGCTAGTCGCAGGCTGCGCAGCAGCTCGGCGGGGAGACCAGGACCCTCGCAATCGATGGCTGGTGGCTGCCATAGCTCAGCCCAGCGGCTGACCTCCGGCCGGAAGGCTGCGTCGAGAAAGGGCAGGTGTA
>CAZVMD010000010.1:23777-46338 GCA_964628555.1 uncultured Myxococcales bacterium
TCAGCCCAGCGGCTGACCTCCGGCCGGAAGGCTGCGTCGAGAAAGGGCAGGTGTAGGTACTCGGCCCCCAAGAGCTGCATCGCGGCATGGTCTTCGTCGATCCGAGTCTGCCAGAGCAAGCGCAGGCTCTGCTGGCTCACGAGGTCACTCCCCAGCAGCTCGCGGTGCAGCGGCCGCAGTCGCAGCTCCGCAGGAGGCAGGGCCGCAAACAGCGTAACTACTAGGGTCCTTGCCCCCTGCTCGCGGTGCGCGCAGAGGCTGCCGCCGCATGAGAACGCGACATCGTCAAAGTGTGGCGACAGGAACAGGACGGTGGGCTCGCAGAAAGACGCCACCGGCCCAGCATATCATCCAACCTGCCCCTGCCCCGCCATCGTCTGCCGCCGGCCCTCGCGACCGCCGCCGCCCCTAGGCGGGCTTGACTTGCCCTCGCAGAAGTGAAGAATTTTCTCTATGAGCGACGGTTCATCAAAAGTTGTTTGGATCCACTATGCCCTGATTGCTCTTGGCGTCATCCTCGGCGGAGTCATTGCCAACAAGACCGGGGTCGAGTCCAAGGGCTTGCGGCTGGCGATTGGCATCGGCGCCGGCGTCGTCATCACCCTGCTTGGCCTAGGGGTGGTGGAGCTGATTATGCGGATGAAGAGCTGAGGCGACCCGCCCCTGCGCACGGAGCTCGCCGCAGCCCTCACAGCGGCGCAGCTACGGCAAGACGCTCAAGTGCTTGCGGGGGGGCGCTGGCTGGACGGGGACAGCAGGCTGTAGGGCAGCCCGGGCCCGAATGCGCCGCGCTGCCGTAAACGGATCAAGCGCCATCGCCAGCGCTAGGTAACGCGACCCGTCTTGGTACAAAAGATCGCGCTCGACCATCTTTTGCAGCGTCGCATCGCGCTGGGCCTGCGCTTCTGGCCCAGCATTGCCCAGCAGCGCATCGAGCTCACTCCGCGTCGTGATCTGCAAGCACAGGCGATAGATCTGGGCTGGCTCTGCCTCTAGCTTCATCGTCTCGATCTTGTGGCCGGCGCGCTTGCGAAAGACGTACAGGAAGCTGCCGCCGTCCTGATAGAAGAGCTGGCTCTGCCCCGACTCTGCCTGCCAGCGCTCGACGCGATGCATCACCGGCCACCAGTCGGCAGGAGGCTGTAGCCAGTCGAAGCTCAGCTGAAAGAGCTGCAGCGTCGCCAGAGTATCGGCAGGAAGGATCGCCGCGTAGCGATCTTCGTTGCGCAGGTTGGCAAGCCCAAACTCCGCTGGATAGCGAGCCACCACGCTGTCGATCCCTAGCTCAAAGCCGGCGATATGCGGAGGCTCATAGGCAAAGGCGTAGCGGTCGATGACTTCCAGCGTCTCGCGGACCTCCGCGTCGGTCGATCCGGGAAAGCCGACGATGAGGTTGCTCGAAGAGCGGATGCCCAGCTCGGTGCAGGTCTTCATCGCCTCCAGGTTCATGATCACCGAGGTGCCCTTGTTGATCCGCTTGAGAAAGCTGCCCGACAGTCCTTCCAGGCCAAACTGCACCGAGCGCAGACCGACCTCATAGAAGCGCAGGATGTCGATCGGCCGCAGGTTGGCGCGTGCTTCGTGAAAGATGTGCGCGTCCATGCCCAGCTCGCTCAGCGCGGCGATGAAGGCATCGAAGTCGCGCAGCCGCACGATGTTGTCGAGGAACGTGAAGTACGTGCCCTGGTAGCGCTCAGCCAGCGTGCGTAGCTCATGCAGCACTCGCCTGGCTGACTTCTGGCGAAACCCATCCCACTGCACGTTGAGGTTGCAGAAGTTGCAGGTGGCCTTGGGGTTCTTGGTTGTGCGATCCCACCAACAGCCACGCGAGCCCTCGATGGGCAGGTTGCCTCGGCCGTTGTGCCGCACGCGCTGGTAGTAGCTGTCGTAGTCAGGCACGGGCAGCGCGTCGAGATCGGCAACCTGCCAGAGACCGCCGCCGGCCGCAGGTTGCTCTCGCGAAGCGACGCCGCGTGGGGTCTCGCGGATCGCGCCGCCGGACTCGCCCTGTGCTTGCGCTTGTTCGATCTGTTGCAAGAGCGAAAGCAGTGGCAGCTCTCCTTCGCCACGCACGATGAAGTCGACGAAGGGGTAGGTCCGCAGCAGCGAGTCGGCGATCTTCGCCGGGCTCACCGTCGATCCACCAAGGATGATGGTCGCGCTTGGGGCGCGCGCTTTGATGCGCTGGGCCAGAAGCAGGTTGGCAAACAGCTGCGAGAAGGTCGTGGTCAACCCAACGACCACGCCATCCCAGCTGCGGGCTGCGACCAAGGCACTGAGGTGCGCATCCAAGCGCTCGCGCAGAGCGGCCACCACGTCAGCAATTCGCTGACCGCGGCGCTTGCACTCCAGCACGTACACACCCAGTCGCGTACGTTCAGTCAGGCGACCCCAGTACTCAACCAGTGCCTCGGTTCCAGCGGGATACATCAGCGTCGCGTAGAGGCGCTCGCCCTCGATATCCGAGGTGGCCACGGCTTCGTACAGCGCCGGATCGATCGCCGATACATCCAGATAGGCGTAGTCGGCTTCAACCTGCCAGGTCGGTGCCTGCTGCTTGACGTACGAGAGCAGCGCCCCCAGCGCCGGCTGAGGCGAGCGAGCATCCGCCCAAGGCAGGGCAATGAGCCGCAGTTCCATTCGGGTTCATCGTATCACGGCTCGACGCCCGGCCAGCGCTGCTCTCCGTCAGCAAGCGAGGTCGATGAGTCCCTGCTTGAGCAGCCAGAGGATGTGCCGGCGAGCCGCGGCAGGATGCAGCGAGCGTGAGCGCACCAGCGACTGCTCCAGCTGACCCAGCGCCAGCGCCCCCTCGCTCCCCGCCAGGCTGCGCAGCGCCTCCTCGGCGACGGCTTCTTCGAGAAGCTCAGCACTGCGCGAGCGGGGCAGCGTAGCCTCGCCATCGAGCACTTCGGCCCCCAACATACTGAGAGCAACCCGCGTCGCTGAATCCAGCAGGCGAGTGGGATAATGAGAGAACGCGCGAAAGTACGGCGGGTCGGCATACGTCGGGGTGGGCTGCGGCCCCTGCGAGTCGTGCTGCGCCGCCGCGGCCAGCTCCAACCACAGGGCTTCCAGGCGGGCAATGACGACTGGCCAGGCATACTCAGTCACCGCGCGCTGGCGGGCCGCTGTGCCCATACGGCGACGCAGATCGGGCTGCGTGATCAGCGTACGCAGCGCCTGCTCAAGCGCCTGCACATCCACCACAACCGACTGTCCCAGCGCCAAGTGATCAAGCCACTCGCGCGCTAGGAGGGGCGCGCGCAGCGCCAGGTCTTCATCGCAGTCCGCCCAATAAGTTGGGACCAGAAAGCCTGTTTCCCCGTCGATAACCGTCTCGCGATAGCCATCCCAGTCGGCCACCACCTGGGGCACGCCAGCGGCCATCGCTTCCAGCGGGGTCAAGCCAAAGGCCTCCTGCACGCTGTCGGCGGGCGAGACAAACACGTCCGCCGCACTCATCAGCACCTGCGGCGCGCTCGGCTCGAGCATGACTCGCACGCGGCGCGATAGCTGACGCTGTTCGATCTGGGCGCGCAGCCCTTCGACATCACCGGCTCGCCCACTGCCCGCTAGGACCAGCAGCAGCTCACCACTTGCGCCTCGGCTCTGCCGTCGAGACAGGCGGGCGAAC
The DNA here is from genome assembly GCA_964628555.1 of uncultured Myxococcales bacterium. Classification (GTDB taxonomy): domain Bacteria; phylum Myxococcota_A; class Polyangia; order Palsa-1104; family JAEUJZ01; genus JAEUJZ01. The sequence goes on from CAZVMD010000010.1 coordinate 27,415, forward strand.
ACCGACAGTAGCGGCTCCAAGTCGGCCTTGTCAGTCGCCGACAAGCGCCCCAGATAAAGGAGGATCGTGGCCGACTGAGGAAGCCCGACCTCGGCCCGAGCCGCTGCCTGATCGCGCGGTCGCCACAGATCAACGTCCACGCCAAGCGGGATCACATCCAGGCGGCCACGGAACGCAAGATCGACGCCGTGCTGCGCTGCAAAGCGCTCGCGGACGTGTTGCAAGATCTCGCCCAGCGCGCGCCGTGCGGACTGCGACGAGCAGATCAGCGAGTCGTATGCTCGCGTGTCCTCAAGCAACAGCCGCAAGAACGTCGAGTGCAGTAACGGCCGATAGGAAAAGCTGTGATGCAGCAGAGTGATCGGGAAGGGACGCCGAGCAAACGCCTGCCGTACGCGGAACATCACGTCCACGCTGAGGTTGGGCTCGAAATAACCAAGGATGTCATCGCGTTCGGTGGCACTCGCCAAGCGTGCCTGTGGCCGAACATCCAAGCAGCCAAGCCCAGCTCTTCGCCGGCCCGCAAAGGCGCGCAGCTGCTCTATCGCGGGCGCCACTAGCGACGTGCTGCAGAAGAAGCGGTAGCTCGGCAGTGTGCCGTGCTCGATCAGCGCACGATAGAAGCTGCGCACAAACTGCTGGGCCCCAAGGATCACCGCGCCTTCACCGCGCGCGGTCCGATCGTCGAGGGGGTTGTAGGGCAGCAGCAGGGTCCCTGGCGTTTGACCTACAGGTTTCATGAGGACCCGCGTACGATAATGCCGATGACGATCTCACGGCGACGGGCGTTTTACAACTGGGAGACCTACCCTGAGCTCGCCGCGCCCAAGCAGCACTGGCAACAGATCCGCCAGGAGGCGCTGCAGGTCATGGGCGCGCTTGGCCACCACCTTGCGAACGCCTCCGCCTCGCCTCCCAGCCCCGAAAGCGCCGGCGCCAGCGATGCGGGTAGCTCGTACATTCTGCCGCTTGTCCCCGAGCCCGAGGACCGCGGCGTTCTACCCGATGAGATCTGCGCGCAGGCGCGAGCTCTAGCGCCCAAGACGACGGCTCTGGTCGGCGCCATTCCCTACGTCCGCGCCTATGCCTATTCGCGCCTGACGCCGGTCAAGCACATCCCTGAGCACGAGCACTGGAACCCCTTCTTGGTTGCCATCCTCTGCCTGCAGGGCGGCGACCATAGCTACATCGTCGTCAACGGCGAGCGCTGCACGTTCCACGACGGTGAGTACGTCGTTTTCGACTACACTCTGCCCCACTATTCGAAAAACGAGGGCAGCGATGATCGGATCGTCCTGCTCATGATCATCGACCCAGCACTGGTGCGGAAGCGCCCCTAGCACCCCGCTAGTCGATGCGCGTGAAGGGCTTCACGGCGATGTGGTTCTCGTGCACCTTCGCGCTGCCTGCGCCGCGCTTGGGCAGCTCTCCTTTGGCGTACCAGCCCTGGAAAATATCCTGCTCGCGCTCGGCTAGGTTGCTATCCAGCTGCCGACGAGCGATCGCCCAGCGATAGTTGTCCTGGATGTCTTTGGCCTTGCTGAGCGCCATCACTTGCGGCTCACAAGCCGCAACCAGCCCGCGTGGTACTGGAAAGAAGGAACAGAACGGCTCGCCACGCTCGAAGCGCACTACGGTGTTGGGGCGAGTGATCTTCCAGTTCACCGAGAACGTATAGGGCATCCAGTCAGTCTCGATGAGTGCGCTCATCGCTTGGATCCCATCCTTAAAGCGGTTGACGGGACCGCCCAGCCATAGATTGAAACCCTCGGGGGTTCGCAAGATCACCATCGGATTGAAGGTCAGGATGCCGCAGCCAAAGTGCGAATCCACGAATGCGAGCGGCCCGACCCGAGCGCCTGCACTGGGCTGGCCGCCTGCCCCAACGGCATCGGCCGCCAGAGCGGCGTCCTCTTCTGCGATGCGGATCTGAAGGTCAGCTGCAGCAGCCCCCCCGGACCAAGTCGCCTCGAACGAGACAGGGCTCAGCATCTCCCAGCCGTGCTCATTGGCCACAGCAAGCGGCACGCAGCGATACGCCATGCTGTGCGGCGTCTCATCCATCCAGCCGCGCCGCCGCGGTGCCGGACGTAGCTCGACTCGCCCCGGTTCTACCTCAAAGCACGTAAGCTCCATCTGCCTCTCCATTCGGCATGTTGACACGGCTCACCAAGCAGAAATAAGATTGTGCGCGGGCAGAGGGTACGCTGCGCAACTGCACCATGCTCAGGCCCGATAATCCATTTCAGCAGGGCTGGCCGTTGGAACGGTTCCCATCGTTGCCTGCCCGTCCATTTCTTTCTGCGGAGGTACATGAACCATGGGATGGCTAGATTGGGATGGCGATGGCAACTATGCTGACGATCTGATCGGTTCGGTGATTGGCGGCCTGGCGGGTGGCCTCGGTGGCAAGGCCCTCGGCGCCTTGGGCGGTGCGGCTTCAGGGTTCGCTTCGGGCGCTAACGTAGCGGGCGCTCCGGCTGGCGCGGCGGTCGGTGGCGGAGTAGGTGGCGTGGTCGGCGGCGGCGTCGGCAAGCACGCTGGCAACAAAGCCGTTGACTGGATCTCTAGCTGGTAAGGCTAGCCCTGCCGACAAGGCCATCCGAGGAGCTCTGCTTGGCACTGCACATCGCGATGGTCGCCCCGCCGATCTCTGACCTCAACACCATCTATTCGGCTGCTCCACGGCTTACAGGTTGGCTTCGCCAGCTTGGCCACAAGGTCACGCAGATTGATCTCAGCCTCGAGCTGTTTCTGCGAATCTACAGTCGCCGCGGCTTGGAGCGCATGTTTGCCGCAGTGCAGCCGGATCGCATCACCCTCGATCTGGAAGACACCTTCCATCAGCGCGATCGCTACATTCGCATCATCGACGAGGTGATCGCCTTCACGCAGGGCCGCGACCTCTCCCCAGTTCATCGCATCGTCCGTGGGGACTACCTTCCCGAGGGGCCGCGCTTCCGCCGTGAGGGCCATAGCCATCGGCGAGCCGCTTTTGGCCAGTGGGGGCGCGCCGACCTGGCGCGGCACATGGTGGCGCTGATGCTCACCGACCTTGCCGATCTGTTCCGCGCCACGGTGACGCCGCACTATTTCTTAACGAACTATGGCGAGAGCCTGGCTGAGTCGCGCTCCAGCTTCGACCCCATCGAAGCCGAGCTCCTGCGCTCCCCGAATGTCGTCGAAGAGATGATGTATGAGGCCGCGGTCGAGGCAATCCCCGACGATGTAGACCTGGTCTGCATGACCTGCCCGTTCCCGGGAAACCTGCTGTGCTCATTGATGTTGGGCAAGTGGCTGGCAACGCATCGCCCACGGGCCCGGCGAGCCCTAGGGGGGGGATATCCCTCCACTGAGCTGCGGCAGGTCACCGACCCGCGGCTATTCGAGTACATCGACTTTTTGTCCCTGGATGACGGCGAAGTCCCTCTGCAGCAGATCTGTGATCGGCTGCAGGGCAAGGATGTCGCACTCGAGCGAACGTTCACGCGCGAAGGAGACCGCGTCGTCTATCACAAGATGGCGGACGGAACAGCACCGCGCTTTCGTGACCTGCCAACCCCGGACTACGACGGCGTGCCGCTGGGCCGCTATGTCCATGTGCTGTACCGACGCAATCACGTGTCTCGCCTGCTTAGCGAAGGCACCTGGCTGAAGCTGACCGCGGCGCACGGCTGCTACTGGAAGAAGTGCACGTTCTGCGACATCCATCTGTCGTACATCGGGGACTTCGATCCGCTGCCGGCAGCCCGCCTAGCTGACCAGATGGATGCCATGCACCGCCAGACCGGCATCTCGGGCTTCCACTTTACGGACGAAGCAGCGCCGCCGCCGCTGCTGTTGAAGTTGGCGCTTGAGCTCTTGCGCCGTGGCCGCGCCTATCAGTTCTGGGGCAATGTCCGCTTCGATCCCGGCTTCACCCTTGAACGATGCCGCGTGCTGGCTGCAGCCGGCATGGTCGCAGTGACCGGCGGCATAGAGATCGCCAGCGACACCCTGCTGCCTCAGATCGCCAAAGGCATCACGGTGCGCCAAGTCATCAAAGTGCTGCAGGCATTTTCACAGGCCGGCATCCTAAATCACGCCTACCTGATCTATGGCTTTCCTGGCGAGACGCTGCAGGACACGATCAACAGTCTTGAGCTCCTGCGCCAGATGATGCGGGCCCGCATTCTTCAGTCGGCCTACTACCACAAGTTCAGCGCCACCCTGCACTCACCGATAGGCCGCACGCCCGAGCGCTTCGGCCTGCGAGTGCTGGGTCCCACGCCCAAGGGCTTCGCACACTACAACCTCGAATACGAGCTTACGGGCCCTGACCCGCGCAGCGAAGCCATCTTCACCACGCTGCAGAACGCGATGGATGCCTTCGCCCGCGGTGATCGACTCGATCACGATGTGATGGAGTGGTTCCGGGGGCAGGACTTTCCAAGCCCCAGCGTGCCGTCCGATCTGGTGCAGACTGTTCTGAGCGCCCCCCCTCCTCCAGTCAAGGCCACCTCGCAGGTGCTATGGCTGGGCGGGACCCCACGCTGGGAGCGCGGCATGCTGACGGTCAGCGAAGAGAGCGGCGAGATCTTCAGCTTGCGCGCGCCGCGACAGGTCGCGCAGAACCTGCTGCGCTGCACCCCAAGTGGCTGGACAGGCGACGCTCCACCCACCCCCGGCGACTTCCCCAGCATGGACTGGGCAGCGCCGTTCTGGACACGCGGACTGTTGGCTATCTAAGCGCAGCGCGGATCTGCTGCAGCAGATCAAAGATGTCCCAGTTCGACGTTACCGCGACGATCTGGCCATCGTCATCGATGACGTAGATCGAAGTTCCGGTCCAGCCCACCGTCGAGCCAGTCGGCGGCAAGTTGTAAAACCAGTCGGTGTGTGTGGCCTGGACGCGCCAGCGGCAGGCTATCTTTTCGTCCTCGCCCAGCAGGTGCTCGATCTCGATGCGCAGGTCGGGAAAGGCCGTGCGAATGTTGCCGACCGCCTCGGACACGCGAGCGCGCAAGGGCGGAGCGTATAGCTCTTCAATCGTCTGCAGGCGGCCGCCGCCGAATACTTCAGCCATCACCCGGCGGACGATCTGCTTGCGCTCAGCGAGGGAAATGCTCACTTCACTTCCGCTTCTGCGATGGCGCTGGCGATCGCGCTGATCGCTTCCTTCAGATCCTCGAGCCGCAGCTCGGAAAGAGGCAAGAGCTGACGCAACATCAGCGCGCCCCCGACCACGGCAAAGTTGCCGATCGGCAGCTCGAAGTTGCGCTGCAGCACGGGGGTTGGCGGCAGGCTGCGCAGTGCATTGGCCAGGACACCGCTGAGCTCAAGCCAGACCACGGCTGCTGGCTGGCCGGGAACTTCGGTAGGACGGACGATTATCGGCGCCTTAGCTGGCTCAACGCGCAGCGCCAGTCCAGGGCGCCCCGGAGCCAGCGGATCGGTGCTGGGCGTCGCAGCGTAGAGCTCGCTCAGCACGGCGCAGAGACCCTCCCAGGTTGAGAGTCTACCCTCTGAAGTAGTCGGTAACTGAGATTCCATCGCGGGATGATCGTATCACGTGTCGTCGGCGCACAGCAACGTGCGAGGTCGCGGCAGAAAAGAAATCTGCCGCCCCAGGCATACCGTCGCTCTTGTTCTTGTCGCCGGGCCACCCAAGCGGCTACCATCAAGCTGCGCTCGACTGTGTCGCAGCTTGCGGCCAGCCCCGCGGAGTATAAACGCCGATGGAGAGAGCTGCCCGTTCCAGACGACGCGCATTCTACGATGCCCGCTCGTTCCCTGAAGTCTTCGCGCTACGCCAGCACTGGCCAGACATCTGCCGCGAAGCGCGCTTGGTCTGTGCGACGCTCAGCTCCAGGTTAGAGAGCGCGATCGGGCCGCAGTATGTCGTCTCGCTGATCCCCGAGCCTGAGGATCGCACCGAGACCGTGGAAGAGCTGTCCCGGACAGCTCGCGACTTAGCACCGCTGACCACCCGCCTGGTCAGCGACATTGGCTACGTCGTCTCGTTTGCCTATTCGCGCATCGGTCCCGGCGGCCACATTCCGTCGCATGAGCACTGGAACCCCAACGTCGTCGCGGCCCTGTGCCTGCAGGGCGGCGGCCATAGCCACATCGTGGTCGGCGGTGAGCGGCAGGACTTTCAAGACGGCGAGATCGTCGTGTTTGACTACACCCTGCCGCACGAGTCGCACAACGAAGGGGAGATCGAGCGCCTGGTCCTGCTCATGGTCATCAGCCCCAAGCTGGCCCGAGCCGGCTTGGGGTCGCGCCCAGCCCTGACCACGGCGAGCACGCTCGTCAGCGTGCTGCAAGCCGCAGAGGCTCAGCTCGGTGCGGGGGATCCACAGCAGGTCGCAGCCATCCTTTCTCGCCTGGCTGCAGAAGATCGCAGCCGACCCGAGGTGCGGCTCTTGGCCGGACGCGCTGCCCTTGCACAGGGCGATAACGCGCAAGCGCAGCGTGACTTCGAGGCCGGTCTAGCGGCGGCGCCTGGGCATGTGCAGCTCCTGCTGGCGCTCGCTCAGCTGCAGGCCCAAGAGGGACTGATTGAGCCTGCCACCCTGGCCTATCGGCGTGCGGTACAAGTAGCCCCGGGGATCCCCGCTGCGCAGGCTGGATTGGGTCAGCTGCTGTTGCGGCGAGGTGATTTCGACGAAGCCATCCTCTGCCTGGCCAAGGCGGCCGTGCTCGATCCAGGGCAAGCAGGTGCATGGCTTGATCTCGAAGAGCACCTGCCGCGCCATCCCATCACTCAGTTTGGTGAAGTCCTGCAGCGCGCTCTACTCATCGCGCTGCGCAAGGAAGTCATCGCCCCGACGCAGCTACCCAATACCATCGCCCTGGTCGTCAGCACGCTGCCAGCCATCGCTCAGCTGGCTGCGTGGCGACAGGAAGGCGTGCTGCGCACAGAGCTAGAGCGCCCGGCGGGACGGGCCGCCCTGCAGCAGCCACTGCTGCTTGACCTGCTGGTCGAAGTCCGCTGGCTGGGCGTCGAAACCGAGCTCACTCTGCGCGAGCTACGGGCTTGGCTGCTGTCAAGCGCGCTGGCTGGTGCCAGCGAGCACGCGAGCGAGCTAGTGCCGCTTGCACAAGCGCTCTGTGCGCAGTGCTGGCATACCGACTACGCCTACTACGTCAGCGCGCAAGAAGAGAGCGAGCGGCAGACGCTGCTAGCCGCCCTGCAGAGTGCCGCGGACTGGCAGCACATGCAGTGGCTGCAGGCGCTGGCCCTCAGCTGCTATCAGCCCCTCTCGTGCCTCCCGGACCAGGCAGCGCTGCGGGCATACGTCGCGACGCACGGCGATGCCACCGCCAAGCTGCTGCTTCGTCAACAGCAGACCGAGCCGCAGCGCGAGCGAGAGCTGCGCAGCACGCTAGCGTGCTGCGGCACAATCAGCGATGCCACTTCGGCAGCGGTGCAGGCACAGTACGAGCACAGTCCCTATCCTCGCTACACCCAGCTGCCCGATCCGCTCCGTGCGACGGATCACAGGGCGCAGCCGCTGCGCATGGCTGAGCTAGTCGCCCATCCACAGCCGCGAATCTTGGTCGCTGGCTGTGGCACCGGCATGCACCCGCTGACCACTGCCCGGCTGTATCCTCAAGCCCAGGTGACTGGCATCGACTTGAGCGCTGCCAGCCTCGCCTACGCCGAGCGCAAGCGCGAGGAAGCGGGCATCCACAACCTCAAGCTCTGGCAGGGCGACTTGCTGCAAGTCGCCGAGCTTGGCCAGAGCTTTGACAGCATCGAGTGCGTCGGAGTGCTGCATCACCTGCGAGACCCCGAGCAGGGCCTGCGAGCTCTGTGCGCGGTGCTTAAGCCAGGTGGCCTGCTGCGCCTGGGGCTGTACAGCGCGCAGGCTCGACGGGACATCCGCACGCTGCGAGCTCGGCTGGCCGCAGAGCGACTGCCCACCGATGACGCCAGCCTGCGCAGTGTCCGTTTTCAGATCCTCAACGACCCGTCGTCCGAAGAGCATCGGCGCATCGTGCACTGGCCAGACTTCTACGCGCTCGCAGAGTGCCGCGACCTCTTGTTCCATGTGCAGGAACATCAGTTCACGCTGGCGCAGATCGCCGACCTGCTGGCTGGCTGTCAGCTCCAGTTTCTGCACTTTCACTTTCCTAGTGACCGCGCCCGTGCCGCTTACCAAGCACGTTTTCCCGACGATACCGCAATGACGCGATTGGATCGCTGGAGCGATCTCGAAGCGCAGATCACCGATCTTTTCGCCGGCATGTACCAGTTCTGGGCCAGAAAGCCCAGCTAACTCAACGGAGACAACTCAACGATGGTCAGCGACTTCACCTGGTCTAGCTTGGTCACCTATCTGGAGACCCACCACCGCGCGGTTGAGACCTTCCCCGGTGACCGCCTGCGCTTTACCTACAGCCATGAAGGCAGCGATGTTCCCGTCGGAGCCTACCTCCTGCGCTCGCCAGCCGGGCAGCCCTGGCTGGGCATCAGCATGAAGCTCGGCCCAGTCGATCAGCTGCGCACCCGCTCTGCTCTGGTAGCGAATGCTGACTTGCCGATCGGGGCACTGTCGATCATCGCCGAGTTTGCCGCGCTACGTCAGACCTTGCCGCTGTCGGGCATGACCGCCACCCACCTCGAACAGACCGTGCGCGCGCTCGCCATCACCACCTTGCAGCTACGGGCCGTGGCCAGCGCTAACGATGTCGATCTCGACACGCCCTATGCCTACATCTTCCGCTAGCATGCACGCCATGGTGGCCCCCGCTGACCCAGCCCCTGCAGAGGTCGTGGTCAGCGTGTCCAGCGACATAACGTGGGCCCAGCTGCTGCCCGTTCTGCGACAGCAGGGACTGCGGCCCGCGGTGGTACCCGAGGATGCAGCGCAGCGAGTGATCGACAGCATCGCCCTCGATTCCTTCGGCGACGCCAGCCACCGCTTTGGCGCAGTGGCTAGCTGTGTCGCCAGCCTGACCCTCCGCTCGGCAAGCTCAGCGGCAACTGTGATCGGGCGCGGAGATCCCCGCTTTGTCGAGACTGCGGGCAGCGGCCCGTCAGACCAGATCGAGTCGCTCGGCCTGCGCTGTCTGCGACGCGGTCCCATCTTGAGCACCTGTCGCTGTGCCTGGACTTCGCTGCCCGAGTTTCTGCGCGACATGGTGGTCAGTGCCGCGCTCCGCCAGCATGACTTCGTGCGCGCCCGCCTGTTCTGGGGCGCCCGTGACTACAAGTGTGTGGTCCAGGGCATCGTCGGTGGATTTGCCGGCCAGGTCGATCTGAGCATGCTCCGGCCGGTGCGCTCTTCGATGACTGAGCACATCGATCTTGCGGTCAGCCCAGAGCTCAGCAGCACTCTGCCCGGTCCGCGGCTTGGCCTGGCGTTCCCGCTGCCGGCCGGCCTGCATGCATGGTCAGAGCTCTGTGTCTTTCTCGATGAGATCGGCCTGGTTCCAAAGCTGGCTACCGGCCGAAGCGCCGCCGCGCTGGTGAGCGAGGCTGGCTGGCCAGGTGCGCATAGCCTTGGTCGAGAGTTCCGCGTCGAGCTGGTCCCAGATCCTCTGCCCATCGACGAGGCTGCCGCCGCAACGGCTGCGGGCAGGCTGGCCGACCAGCTGCACCAAGTCGCGCTGCGAGTCCAGGCTCTGGGCGGCCGCAGCTATCCCACCGGGCCAGCTTCTCCTACGCCCTGATCGCTGCACGTGAATCGCCGCGCCGCTGACACCGCGCCGCGAGTAAGATGTCACCATGCCTCGATCGATCCCTGCGTCTGTCGCGGTCCTGGGGGGCGGCACAGCGGGCTACTTCACAGCTCTTGCTCTGCGTCGCTGGTTCCCCGATCTCCGAATCACTCTGATCGAGTCGAGCAAGATTCCGATCATCGGTGTCGGAGAAGCGACCACCCCACCTCTTGTATCCTTTCTGCACGGCTTTTTGGGCATCGATGCCCACGAGCTCTGGCGCGAGGTCCAGCCCACCTGGAAGATCGGCATCCACTTCGACTGGGGGCGCCGTAGCGGCTTCAACTACCCCTTCACCACTGGCGAGCTGACTGAGGCTCATGCCTACGACGGCTACATCCATCGTGCCTCGCTGGGCTCGGTGCTGATGGATGCGCAGCGCGTGCCGATGTTCCAAGCGGGTGACGAGATCAAGTCGGCCCTAAAGTACGTTCGCTTCGCCTACCACCTCGACAATCAGCGCTTCGTTCGCTTCCTAAAGAAGTGCGCCGAGCGGTGCCGCATCGACTATCTCGACGCGACCATCGCCTCGGCGGTGCCGCGCGAGGGCAGCTCCGGCGAGCCCGAGATCGCGCACCTTTTGACCAGCGATGGTACGCCGCTCTCTTTCGACTTCTATGTCGACTGCACGGGCTTCCGCAGCCTGCTTATCGAAAAGACGCTCGGCTCGCCCTTTCTGCCCTACGACGGCAGCCTGTACTGCGACTCGGCAGCGGTAGCGAATGTGCCGCACAACGGGACGATCAAGCCCTACACGCTGGCCGAGACCATGGATCACGGCTGGTGCTGGAACATCCCGATGGTCGATGAAGATCATCGCGGCTACGTCTACGCCTCGGCTTCCGTCAGTCAGGAGCAAGCCGTTGCTGAGATGCGCGCCAAGAACCCCGGCATGAGCGATCCGTGGTTCGTGAAGTTCCGCTCCGGCCGACACAGCCACTTTCTGCGCGGCAACGTGGCAGCGGTTGGCAACTCCTATGCTTTCGTCGAGCCGCTGGAGTCCACCGCGCTGCATATGATCATCATCGAGCTGGGTCAGCTGGTGCGCGTGCTCGATGCAGATGGCCAGCTCCCGGTGGACAGTGCACGCAGCGAGGTCAATCGCTTGGTCGGTGCGCACTGGGACTACCTGCGCTGGTTTCTGGCCCTGCACTACCGCTACAACGGCCGCTTGGACACGCCGTTCTGGCGACAGTGTCGATCGGAAGTCGATATCTCAGGCCTGGCCGATACCGTCGAGGACTTCCAGCGCAACGGTCCGTTCTCGGGTCGGGAATACCAGCGACCGCCGGACGCCATCTTCGGGGGCGGCGGCTTAGACATCCTGCTCCTGGGTCAGGATGTCCCCACCGTCCGTGGACGTCCCAGCATGGACCGAGATACCTGGGAACGCGCCTGTGCCGCGCGGGCCGAGATCGTCTCACGTGCCCTCAGCCATCGCGCCGCGCTGGCCCCGATCAGCCAGCGACGCGAGTTTCTCGACGAGCTGGTCCATGCAGAGGACAGCTGGTGTCACGAGTTCGTGCGCACGCTGGTGTCGTAGCCATGGCCGATCTACCTGCTCTCTCGCTCTGGGCTAGCCACCAGGGCATTCCGCAGCCCGCACCGCTGCAGGCCGCGCAGGACTTTGGTCGCTGCCAGATCGCCCTGCCCGCCTTGGTGCTGCAGCCGCAGGATGAAGCGCAGCTTGTGGACTGCGTTCGCCAGCTCGCCGAGCGCGGTCAGCCCTACACCCTGCGCGGCGCTGGTCACAGCTCGGGCAGCCAGCCGCTCAGCGATGGTGGCGTCATCCTCGACATCACGCGCCTCTGCCGTATTCTGCAGGACGATCCGCAGGGCGAGACGATTACCGTGCAGGGTGGGGCATCCTGGCTGCAGCTGGTCAACCACCTGGAGCCGCAAGGCCGCCGCCCGCTGTGCCTGACCACTGGCTTTCGCGCGACGGTGGCGGGGACGCTGGCGGTGGGAGGCTTTGGCGACACCACGCATCTGCACGGCCTGGTGATTTCCGGCGTGCTGGCGCTGGTGCTGCTAACGCCGGACGGCACGCGGCACAGTGTGCGGCGCGGCGATCCACTCTTTGAGTACGCGCTGGCTGGGCTGGGTCAGCTTGGCATCATCCTGGAAGTTACGCTGCGCACGCTGCGGCGGCCGATTGGCTTGATCATCAAGAGCGCAAGCTGGTTCTCTGTGCCGGACTACCTGCGCGACGCGCTGGTGATTGCCGAGCTAGGTCTGTTTGAGTTTCTGCGGGCCCGGACCTTTTTTCTCGATGGCCGCTGGGTGGCCCAGTCGATCTTTGGTCACCTGGTCGACACCGACGCTCCCGATCCCGAGGTCGACATCGAGCCGCTGCGGCCGGCTGCGGTCTCGGAGCCGGGCCGCGTGCTGCTGCAGGAGCACCTGCGTGAGGACAAGGAAGACAAGTGGCCCTACGCCTGCCCAGCGCTTGAGGTGGCCTTTGCGCTGCCCGAAGGCGCGGCGCTGTGGCCTCGCTTTGCCCAGCGCATCGTCGAGACCGGCCTAGTGCGCTATCTCGATCATGGAGCCGCGATCATGCTGGTGCCGCGGCAGAGCGCGCCGCTGGCTCCCGTGCCGCCGAGCGACTACAGCTTTCTGGTTGCCCTGCGGCCGCAGCTGCCACCAGACGAGGTCGCTGCCCTCTTGCCGGCGATCCGCACCCTGGGTCAGGAAGCCCTGGCGATGGGGGCGAGGCTTTATCGCATGTCGGTCGAGCCGGATCAGAAGCTGGTCAATGCGCAGTACGGGGCGGCGCTGGCGACCTGGCAGTCTCTGAAGCGCGCGGTCGATCCGCGTGGGCTGTGCAACCCTGGCCTGCTCTCGCTGCCAAACGACTAGCCGGAGCTCCTGCTCGCGCTGCCGTCGCTGCTGTGGCCAAGTTCGGCGAAGCTGAGCGGCGGCACAGTCAGCGTGATCCTCGCCGTTAGGCCAAGAGCAGCGCGGCACCAGCGGCATGGACCAGCGCCTGCTGCACGGCCCGCATGAGGCCCTCAGGATCGTTGGCCGGCTCGGGACGTGTCAGCCGCCCCTCCTCGATCTGCTGCGATAGCGCCTGCACAAGCGCCGCATGATCGCGCGTGCCATCTAGGAGCGGCAGCAGCGCGCGCTGGAAGGACGTCAAGCGAACCGCCTCGTGGTAGGCGTTGGTGACAAACGGACCATGCGCCGCCTGAAAGCGCACGATCTCGCGCGCCACAGGCGTGGCCGAGATCGTCGTGGTCATGTGGGGAGCTCGGGTCCGCAGCTGAATGACGTCGGGGCGATATGCGCAGGTTCGCAGCAGCAGCTTGGCGAGCTCATCGCCATCCCCAGCAGTCGTGGCAACGCCGGCCTGCAGCACCTGCTGCTGTGCGGCTGCCAGCAGATCGCGAAACGACAGCATCGCCGGTGCGATTGCCGACAGAATGCGCAGCGCCGCCTTCCCTACTGGATGGCGCACGCGCAGCAGCAGACCGCCGGGGCCTGCAAAGTGCTCCTCTACCTCGGGTTGCAGCTCAGCGCTGTCGCGCAGCGGCCGTAGTCCGGCCCGCACACACAGATGCTGGGTCAGCGCTGGCTCCAGCGAGCGCGCCACCGGCTTGTGCGCGTGACACAGCAGGCTCTGACGAAAGTTGGTCATGTACAGGAAGTCGAGATACTGCTCGAGCTCCTCGTTGGTCTGCGCCATGCCCGCCAGGCGCTCGCGCAGATGCGCGGGGGGAAGCGGCAGCCGAAACGTCGCTTCGGCCACGAAGCGCAGCCCATGCTGCTCGGCATGCGCCAAGAACTGGTGAAAGTAGACCGGGTAGTTTACTTCGCCCAGCAGGTCGTGATGCACCGAGGATCCGCGGTTCGGGCCCAGCCCATCGAGGACCTGGCGCTGACGCGCGGCCTCGCTGTGGATAAACTGCGCGCTCACTCCGCCGCGCGGCGGCTCACTCGCCCCGGGCAGGCTGCCATGCGAGAGCACATCGAGCGCCTCATCGGCCAGCCGGGCCCGCTCGGCGAGATCGGCGACACCGCGCACGCGGTACAGCAGCATGTCGCGCAGGACGTTGGTGATGTTCCAGCCGGGATAGGTGTTGTAGCTGACGTAGGCCAGACCGTTGTCGCTCAGATGCTGCCGGCAGATGGCAAGCACGCGGTCGCGCACCGCGGCCGGCACCCAGGAATAGACACCGTGCGCAATGATGTAGTCGAAGCGACCAAGCTCGCTCTCACCGCCTTCCCCAAGCTGCAGCAGATCCCTGGCCAGGAACTGGACGTTGTCGAGCGACAGCGCAGCGGCGGTGGCCTGGCAGCGCTCGATCTGCGGCAACGAGAGGTCAATGCCCCAGAGCTCGGCATCGGGGAGATCGGCGGCCATCGGCAGCAGGTTTGGCCCGGTGCCGCAGCCCAGCTCCAAGATGCGGCAGCCGCTAAGCGGCGGCGGTGCCATCCCCAGCAAGGTGCCAATCGCCGCCATGCTGGCCGGATGACTGCAGGGACTGGCAACGCTCTCATAGGGGTGCTGGTCGTACGAGGCAAAGAAGCCTGCTTTGTCCATGGCAGCACGGTATCACAGCGACGGGAAGTGGACCAAGCAGGGATTCTGGAGCAGCCGGCTTTCGGCTGCTGTTTTCACGCCGTCGATCCTGTATCGTAGATACGATGGACACCTGGACTGCCTTGCAAGATCACGTTCGGGGCCGGCACCCACAGGTGGTGCTGCGCCGCGCCGAGCGTGCCGGGATCGACTGGGTCACGCTGCAGATACCGCTCTGTCCGCTCGCGGAGACGCAGCGCTATCAGCTGCTGGCCTATAACTTCGAGCTGGTCATCGGCCAGATCGTTAACCAAGACGGACAGGTGATCTTGCAGCAGTCGCTGCCCTTGTCGGATCTAGCGCTCGCGACAGTCGATGAAGTGGCGACGGATCTCATCGAAAATGTCCCCGTTGTGATGGCGGCGATCCGCAGCGCAGAGCGCACCAGCCTGGATGGTACCTATGAAGAGTGAGTCCCCCTCCGAGGTGTTCAGCAGCTGGAGTCAGCTCGAAGCCTACCTGCGTGGCCGCAGTCAGCTGCGCGACGAGCTCGATGAAAATAACGTGCGTTATGCATGGTCGCATGAAGGCCAGCTGATGCAGCTGTTCGTGCGGCACACGCTGCGCAACACCGGTACGACCTGGCTGCTGTTTGGCGTGCGCGTGCGCCCGATCAGCGAGGTCACCCCAGAGAGCCTGATTGGCTTCTGCGAGCCGGTGGGCGCGGTCGCCATGCTGGGCGATCACTTGTGTCTAGAGCAGAACCTGCCGCTGCGCGGGCTGAGCCGCGACGTGCTGGAGGCAACGCTCAAGCTGCTGTTTACGGCCGCCCTGGGCTTTAAGAACCAGACCGCACAGGCAGCGCAGAGCGGCGCAGCGGCGCTGTCGCACTTCGCCGAGTAAGCGCAGAGCATCACCTGGCGCACGCAGCCTACGGGTTGTAGTTGAACACCGGGATGGTGCATGGGCCCTGGAAGAAGCTGGTGTTGTCACGCTCGCTGACCAGCGTGCTCTTGTGCGGCGCCACCGCGGCATCAAAGACGATGGGCGAGTCCGAGAAGCCGAGCATCACGCACATCTCTTGGTCGCCAATGCCCCACTTGACGACGGCATCGCTGGGGTTGTGGAAGCGACAGGTGAAGCTCAGGCCATCGCTGTCTGACAGCTCAAGCGGCGGATCGAAGATCTGCCCGCCGGGATCGCCCAGCGACTTTTCGCTCTCGAAGATGCGGCGCCCATTCTGCGGCCCACCAAACACACTGAGCCGGAAGGCAGTGCCCAGGTGATGGTAGTGCGGCAGCGCGTAGTACAGCCGGAAGGAAAACGGCTGCTGCTTGAACTTCTCGTACGCCTGTCGCAAGCCGCAGTCGGAAGAAAACTCTGACGAGCGCTGGGCCGGCAGGCGCAGGTCGTAGTAGCTCAAGCGAAAGGGCGCAAGCGGCCGCGTGACCTCGGCATCGGGGATCGAGCGCACGCTCATGCGGAACGTCGTGCTGGCTTCGCCGGGGCTGGAGTTGAGCAGATGGACCGAGCCGATGACGCGCGAGTAGGCCGGCACCCGCACCGCCGCACCCTGAGGAAACTTCTGTGTCTCGGCCCGCGCCTGGGTGGTCTGCGCAAACAGCACACCGCCCAGGGCGGCGGCGCTGACCTCATCAAAGCCGCCCTGGCTGCAGCCCCAGGCGCCATCGGGCTGTGTGAAGACCGTCTCGGGAACGAACAGCCAGTTCGAGTGGTGATATAGACCGTCGTTCTGTATCTCAACGCTGTGCACCCATAGATCGGTCGCGTTGTTGAGCGTCCAGCTCAGGCACAGATCCGAGACCTCGCTGCCGGACGGCAGCACCCGCGTTGGAAACACGTGCGACAGCGAGCACGCCCGCTGCGGGGCATCACAGATCCCGTCGCTGCCTTGCGGGTCGCCCGGCGGCGGAAGCGCTGCGTCGCCACAGGCCAGCAGGGCGGCAGTAAGGCCAGTCAGAACACGGGGAACGGCAAGAGAGCGGGGACGGTTCGACGAAGAGAGGCGTGGCATCGGCAGCTCCTGCGGTAGGGGAAGTGCACGATACCGAAAAACTGCGGTCGCTGTGCTGCCACAAAATCCGACCGGGCGACGTAGGATGGGGGCATGACGGATGAGCGGGATGTGCCGCAAGGACGCCTGAGCCGCCTGGCCAAGCTGGCTCGCGTGGGTGCGCGAACCGGGGCCAGCTTGTTGCTTTCCAGCGACGGTGGTCAGGCGGCCGCCCAGCAAGCGGCCGAGGTGCTGGGTTCCCTGCGCGGCCTAGCGGCCAAGATCGGGCAGATGGCGAGCTACGTCGATGGCATGGTGCCGGACTCGCACCGCGACGCTTACCAGACGGCGCTCTCGGGACTGCGGGCCGCGGCCCCGACTTCGTCGCCGCAGCAGATTCGAAAGCAGGTCGAGTCTGAGCTGGGCGCGCCCATCGACCGGCTCTTTTCCGAGTGGCAGGACACACCGGTGGCCAGCGCGTCGATCGGCCAGGTCCATCGCGCCCGCCTACCCGATACGGCCAGCCAGCCCGGGCTTGAGGTGGCAGTCAAGGTGCAGCACCCCGGCATTGCCAGCGCCGTCGAAAACGATCTGGAAAACGCCGGCGTCATGCAGCAGATGGTCGCGGCGATGGGACCGCGCAATCTCAACTCGAAGCGCCCCTTCGAAGAGATCAAGCAGCGCTTCCGCGAGGAGCTCGACTACCAGCTGGAAGCCGAAAGACAGGAGCGCTTCGCAACGCTGCACGAAGGTGATCCGCACATCGAAATTCCGCAGGTGATTCGCGAACGCTGCGCCAAGCGTGTGCTCACCAGCGCGTTCAAATACGGCGAGAGCCTGGAGCGCGCGGCAGCGGCCGACGAGGCAACACGACGCACCTATGCGCAGGTGCTGTGGCGCTTTGTCTTTAAGGGCAACCTGGTGGGCGGCCTGTTTAACGCCGACCCGCACCCGGGCAACTATCTGTTTCAGCCCGACGGGCGCATCGTGTTCTTAGACTTTGGCTGTATCCAGCCGATCGTCCCTACACAGCGCGAGCTAGCCCGCGATCTGCACTGTGCCGCCATCTGCCGCGATGAGGCCGGCTTCGCTCTTGCGGCGCGACGCCTGCTGCAGCTACGCGGCGGACGCTTCGAAGCCGACAGCGTGGCCTATACGCGACGCTGCTTCGAGCCGCTCTTTTCGCCGCGCTATCGCGTCACGCGTCCGTATGTCAAAAGCCTGGTCGAGGGGGTGATGGCGATGAAGCAGCACATCCTGGCCAAGGACAGTGGCTTTGTGCCGCTCCCCGAGGGCGTGTTGTTCATGAACCGCCTGCAGTTTGGCTTTTATTCGGTGCTGGCCCAGCTCGATGTCGAGGTGCCCTATCACGAGGTCGAGCGCGCGTTTCTTGAGGCAGCCGGCCTGTTTCGCGCGCCGTCCGGCTCGTTCTGAGTGGCCCGCGTCGGCGCCGCGGCGGCAGCCAGTGATCCGGCTAAGGCTGCGCGCGAGCCAGAAAAAAGTCGTCGGCGTGAAAGGTATTGGGCGCGTTTAGGTACACCGTGATGCGCAGATGATCGGTGCCGGGCAGCACGGCAAAGCTTGGCGACACCACACGCCGCGGCGTGCCATCGACGACCAGCGGGACGCTGTGGCGGGCCAAGATGGTGGCGCGGGCATCGCGCTGGAACACGACAAACTCGACGCTGCCGCTGCCCCCTTCCGCCCACAGCCTGGCGCCAAAGCGAAACGAGCCGCCAAGCCCTGCCCGCGGAACGTCCTGAAACACCGCCTGCCCAGGCGAGCAGCTGCCGGCACAGTTGCTGGCTAGGTGGTGGCCACTGCCATCGGACACGATGCTGAGGTTGGTGATCGCTCCGCTGCGGCTTGTGCCGATCCGTTCCCAATAGCGGGCGCTGCCATCACCAAAGTCATGGTTGCGCACCAGGTTGGCATCGGCATAGGGCGTCGGCCAGGCCTCGCTGGGATACGGCGTCGGGTCCGGCACGATATGGGTCCAGTCGCGACAGTCGACGCGGACAAAGCCGGCTTCGCTGACGGCGCCGTTACAGCCCTCGCTGCGCGGCGCGCCGGTGCGACCCCAGCGCTCCCAGCGGGTCAGGCCGTAGCTGCGCGTGAAGTAGAAGCGCTCGATGTGATCAGCCGTCGTGACCCGGTCGCCGCCGTAGTGATCGACGACGAGGGCGGGCAGTGTCTTTTCGCGGCTGCCGTAGACATTGCCAAAGGTGACGATGCGCTGCCCGAAGCGGGTTAGCGAGCGATCGTAGCGGCCGGGACAGCGGCCGGGATAGCTTGTCGCCGCTCGCTCCCAGCCGACGAGTACAAGCTGCGCCAGACGCTCGCCGCCGGCGGCGTAGCCGGTCTTAGGAAAGAGCAGCCAGCCGTCGTCTAGAGCGCAGCCAGGCCCGAAGAAGGTCTGCGCCAGACCCACTGGATCGCGCGTGCCGATGATCGCCGCATAGCTGCCGTCGGCTTCGACGACGTCATAGCCATCGCGGTCCGGGTTGTACTCGCCAAACGGAGCGAAGTCGAAGCTGTGCACAAAGCGTGGTCCCGGGCCTGGGCGCGGAAACGAGTCATGGCGCTGATAGCCCATCGGCGCGCCCGGACCTGGCTGATCGTGCCGATGGTATGGCAGCGGCTCACCGACGCGCAGATCGCGGCGCTCGCTGCC
>CAZVMD010000010.1:46438-58490 GCA_964628555.1 uncultured Myxococcales bacterium
CGCGCAGCATGCGAGCCAGCGTGCTCCCGATCAAGGAAGAAGCGAACGCTAGCGGCTAGCCCAAAGAGCTAGCGGACGAGGCTGATGAGCGCGGCCGCGGCTTGCCCCGCTTCGTCAGTGGCCGCCAAGATGATGCGTTCGAGCGGAGCGGCGGAGAGCGCTGCCTGTGCTGCCTCGACAGCGCTGTGCTCAGCTAGCTGCAGCAACACAGGCCCGCCTCCTCGCAGGACCGATAGAGCAGAAGGGCTAGCCGCTTGCGGGTCGAGCGCAGCGATGCAGTCGGCCAGCGCCGCCTCGGGCTGAGCTGGCTGGTAGGTGTCCCAGATGGCATGTACAGCGCAGCCCGCCTTCGGCGCCATCGCGGCATCGGCGGGCAGGAAGAGCAGGGCCGCGGCCTGATCGTTGAGCTCAGGCGGCTCCGCCAAGTCGCAGGACAGGATGAGGCAGGCATCGGCTTGCTGGCTGGCGAACAGCTGCTGCGCCTCGGTCAAGAGCTGCAGCCCGGCCACTGCGCTGCCCACCACGGTATGACCGGGCCCACCGTAGCCATGCTGGATGCTGACCGCCCCGACGGGCGATGAGTGCAGCGTATAGGCGAAGAGCCGCGGACTGGCCTCGCCCCGCCGCACCCCACGGTAGAAGGCCTCGTCGGTGGCCAGGCAGCCATGGCGGCTGGCGCAAAGGACCGCGACCCGATCGGGCGAAACAGCGGGCGTGGCTAGCCCCGCGTGCAGGCGCTCACTCACCACAACCGCCAAGCCGCACAGGCGATCGTAGCGGGCGAGCTGCTCGGCCAGGCGGGCAGGCGGCGCCGGCAGCTGCGAAAGGAGCGGCGCCTCAGCCGCACAACGCAGCGTCGCAGCCGCCACCAGCTTGAGGCCCCTCTGCGGAGGCCCCGCGGCGATCACGCTCGACAGATAGGGGTTCGGCGTCACGGACGGGCCTCCTCTGCTCCTGGCGTCTCAGGCGCCGAGAGAATTACCGCCGCGTTGAGGCCGCCAAACCCGGACGCCGTCGACAGCACGTGCCGCAAGCGCAGGGCGTGCTGTCCGCCGCGCAGAAGCTGCAGCGGAATCGCTGGATCCGGCGCGGTCAGCCCCGTGGTACCCGGTACGCACTGCGCTTGCAGCGCGCGCACCATCACCACCGCCTCCAGGGCCGCGGCGGCCCCCATGCTGTGCCCGATCGCGCCTTTGATTGAGTGCACGGGCAGCTGTCCGCTGTGCTGGCCAAAGACGGCAGAAATCGCCTGCCCCTCCATAAGATCGTTAAACGGCGTCGCGGTGCCGTGCGCGGAGATGAAGTCGATGTCAGGGGCCGACAGCTCCGCGTCGGCGAGCGCCGCCCGCATGGCCCGCGCCGCCCCACGGCCCTGCCGATCGGGCCCGGTCATGTGGTTGGCATCACAGGCCTGGCCACATCCCAGAAGCAGCGCCTGCACCACTTGCTGTCGGCGATGGGCATGGGCCAGCGACTCCAGCACGACGAAGGCGGCGCCTTCTCCCAGGCTGAGCCCGCTGCGCTTTTCATCGAAGGGCTTGCAGGGGCTGGCTGACAGCGCCCGCAGCGACTGAAAGCCACGCAGCACAAAGTCATGCAGCGCATCCACTCCGCCGCACAAAACGACATCGCAGCGCCCACTGCGCACCCAGCCCAGCCCGCACTGAAGGGCGACATTTCCCGAGGCACAGGCCGCACAGACCACCTGCAGCTGCTGCGCGTGATGCTGTCGCGCAAGCTCGTGGGCCGGCGTCGCCACACCCAGCGCTGCAGCTTCGGGAATCAGGCCAGCTCGCCGCTGGCTGGCCAGCCATGGCGCTTTCTCGCCGTGGGTGGTTCCCAGACAGATCCCGATCCGAGTCGGCAGCGCTGGTGCGCCAGTCGGGCGCGGGCCAGCGAGCCCAGCGTCGCGCATCGCTTCCGCAGCCGCAAAAGAGGCCATCTGCGTCGCCCGCGGCGAGGGATCCCACAGCACTTCGGCCCCCACCAAGCTTGGCTCTGCGCTCTCTCCGGTCAGCGGTACCAGCGACAGTGGGAGGCTACCCAAGCCCCAGCGCTCACCGTCGCTGCGCGGCAGGAGGGCGCTCTGCCCAGCGAGCAGGCCCTGCCACAGCCGCTCTACGCCGAGGCCGAAGCCCGAGACCGCCCCGATGCCCGTAATCGCCACCGGCTGCCGCATTACGGCGCCACTCCCGGCCGCTGACCGAACAGCTGTGCCGACTCAGGACGCGGACCAAAGAAGTCATAGAAGTGGTACCACTGCGTGGGATAGCGACGGACGAAGCGCTCGTAGACCGCCACGACCGCGGCCGTCGCCTGGTGGATATCCCGCTCGCGATCGCCGGTGTGGGCAACGATGATCGGCTGCTCGATGTAGTGCACGACGCGGTGCGGCTCCCCGCCTTCTTCGACGATAAAAAAGTTGGGCACGATCGGTGCGCCGGTGATGCGGGCCAGCAGGGCCGGGCCGACTGGAAACACCACCTTCTGGCCGCAGAACGGCAGCTCAATCACCTGTCCGCCAATGTTGCGGTCGATCTGCAAGCCGAGCATGGCCCCCTCGCGCAGCACCTGAGCCAAGCGCAGGCTGGCGAACGGCGAGCCCGTCGTATAGACGATCTCGAAGCGATCGCGGAAGCGCTGCTCGAACTCTTGCACCGCCTGGTTCGGCTCCTCGGCCATAGCGACGCAGAAGCGCGTCAGCCCGTGCAGCTTGGCAAGCAGGGGCGCAAGCTGCCACATGCCTAGATGACCGGTCGCTGCGATAACCCCGTTGCCGTGCCCGACGGCGGCAGCCATGTGCTCGTAGCCGACGGTCTGCGTCTCGTACTCAAACGGCAGGCCCATGTGCAGGCCATAGGTGTCCGAGAGCATCTGCGCGTAGTTGCAGAACAGGCGAAAGCTGCGCTGACGCCGCTGCAGCCCAACGAGCAGCGAGTCGGGGTCGCCAGCTGGGGGGCCGCAGACATGCTCCAGGTTGCTGTCGATGGCGCGACGGGCCTGCGGCAGCAGCGAATAGAAGAGCCCGGCCCATAGCGGCATCGACATGCGCTTGAGGCGGGGTGGAATGCGACGAATCCCGCCCAGCATCAGCCGTCGATAGAACGGGCCTTCGAAGCGATGCCGATGGGCTCGGCCGGGCTGCGCTTCGGGCTCGGGGGCAGCCGCCGAGCTAGCGCGAGCTGTGCTCCGAGCATCCGCCTGCGAAGCGGAGTCAGCGGGCGTCGTGGCATCAGGGACAGGGACGGATGCGGGTGATTGCGACATGGGCGTGCAGCGCCGGCAGTGTATCGCCGCGCCGGCGAGACGCAACTGCGAAGCAAGCCTGCTCCACCTCCGACTGCCGCGGCCACAAGCGCAGCCGAAGCCGACCTGGACTACGACGACTGCTTGCATGCGGATTCCCGGCTCCAGTAAGATGCCCGCCGCTATGGGTTATCGGGCTGCGGAGGAGGCAGAGGCGGCAAAAAACGGGGCATCACATCTGATGCCGGCGACGAAGACTCGCGATCCCAACGCCACGAGCCTGATTGAGAGCCCAGCTGCTTTTACGCGCCAGCGTCCAGGCGGGGTGTTTGTCGTGCTGACCGGGGCTGATCGCGGCGAGCAAGTGGTCCTCGGTGACAGCCAGCAGCAGATCACCATCGGCTCGGCCCCAGGTGCCGATCTGGTCCTGTCGGATCGGACGGTCTCGCGCCGACACTGCACGGTCTCTCTGGAGGACGGGCAGGTCGTGGTACGCGACCTCGACTCGACGAATGGCAGCTTCACGCACGGCTCGCGCTTCAAAGAGATCGTCATCGGCCACGGCGCCGAAGTTACGCTGGGCAAGACGGTGCTCAAGTTCGTGCCGCGCGAGGAAGCGCTTGAACCTGAGGAGTGCAGCGAGGGCAGCTTCGGCGAGCTGATCGGCCACGACCCCAAGATGCGCCGGCTGTTTGGTCTCTTGCGCGACATCGCGCAGAGCGACACCACTGTGCTGATCGAGGGTGAGACCGGGACCGGCAAGGAGCTCATCGCCGAGGAGATCCATCGGCACTCACGACGCGCCAACGGTCCCTTCGTCGTCTTCGACTGTGGCGCGGTGCCGCGCGAGCTTATCGAATCGACGCTGTTCGGCCACGTCAAAGGCGCCTTTACGGGGGCCATCGCCGATCGCCGCGGGGCCTTTGCCGAAGCCCATGGCGGCACCATCTTCCTCGACGAGATCGGTGAGCTAGCGCTGGATCTGCAGCCGGCGCTCTTGCGGGCCCTGGACAAGCGAGCCGTGCGCCGGGTTGGCGCCAACTCGTACGAGCAGGTTGATGTCCGCGTCATTGCCGCCACCAACCGCGATCTGCGCGAAGAAGTCGCGCGACGCGCGTTCCGCGAGGACCTCTTCTATCGTCTAGCGGTCATTCGCGTTCATCTTCCCGCCCTACGCGAGCGCGGACGCGACATCGACGTTCTAGCCGACCACTTCGTCCGCCAGTTCTCGGGGACGCGCAAGCTGGCGATTCCAGTCAATGAGTTCCAGCGCCTGCGCAGCTACGGCTGGCCGGGCAACGTCCGCGAGCTACGCAACGTCATCGAGCGAGCCTGCGTCCTGTCCAAAGGCGACTCTCTGCTTATCGAAGATGCCCTCGGCGATCAGCTGCAGCACAGCGCTCCGGTCGGCTTCCGCACCAGCCTGCCCTTCAAGGAAGCCAAGGGCCAGCTCGTCGAGCAGTTCGAGCGCGAGTACATCATCGATCTGATGAAGCGACACCGCATGAACCTGTCGGCCGCGGCCCGCGAGGCGCAGATCGATCGCAAGCATCTGCGCGAGCTACTGCGCAAGTACGGGCTCGACTCGCGCGGCGACTACCAGGACTAGGTCGGTGCGCAGCGACAAGGGGCAGCGCTGGCTGCCGCTTGTGCTGGCGGTCTTGCTGTTCGCCGAGGGGATGGCCGGAGCGCAGAGCTTTGCGACTACGGTTCGCGGCAGCAACCTCCGGGATGATGCAGCGGCGGCCAGCCAGATCGATCTCGGTCTGCCCGGCGAGCCCGGAGCCCCGAGTGCCTACAAGACCTCGCTCGCGCAGGTGCTGGTTGGTCAGCCCGGTGTGCAGCTGCGATCGGCCGGCGGCCTGGGTCAGTGGAGCGGCGCCATCCTGCGCGGTGCCGACGCATCGCAGGTCGCGATCCTGCTCGACGGCGTGCCGCTGCAGCGCGGTGGTCAGTCAGCCGTCGACCTGTCGCAGCTACCAGTCGATGGCATCGAGCGAGTCGAGATCTACCGCAGCTTGCCCCCCATCGAAGTCGGACTCGATGCGATTGGCGGGGCGATCAACCTGATCTCCCGCCGGGGACGCAGCGGCCGCAGCAGCTTCGTGGTGCTGGGAGCCGGATCGTTCGGTCTGCGCAAGCTCAGCGCCGGGCACAGCAGCGAGAGTGCCGCGGGCCTGCGCGCTGCCGCCACCCTCAGCTACCAGGGAGCGACGGGCGACTTTCCGTATCTTAGCGATGGGGGACTGCAGTACGCCGGCCGCCTGGTCGAGCTGGTCCGACGCAACGATGACTTCGATCAGCTCAGTGTCGATGTCCGCGTCAGCCGTGAGGATGCCCGCGGTGGCTTTTTCGTTGCCAGTCACAGCCTGCTAAAGACACAGGGCGTCGCCGGCATTGGCCAAGCCGCAGCGCAGCCCGGGCAGCCACGCCTGCAGCTGGGACGCGCTCTGCTGTCGGCCGGGGCCCAGCGCGCCTGGCGCGACGGGCGCCTGCGCCTGAGCAGCGATGCGCACGTCTTGTTTGAAGGCTCGCAGCTTGGCGATCTAGCGATTGTTCCCGCCGCCAACTACGAACAGCTCGGGCTACAAGCGGGCCTGCGCGGACTTTTGAGCCTGGCGGGCCGTGCGCAGTCCAAGCTGGGGCTTCCCCTGCGTCGCTGGCTGCTGATGCTCGACGGGCGCTATGAGCGAGCCACCAGCTCGGACCTCTGTCCGGCACCGCGCCGTGACTGTGGCCGGGCAACGCCGACCAGCAGTCAGCGCCTGCGACTGCAGCTAGGGGCAGGCGGCGAGCTGCGGTTCGCGGATGAGCTGCTGTTGGTCCAGCCGGCTGTACATCTGCTCCTGGCGCGCAGCAGCCTGCGACCACTGTCTGGATCGCCCGCCGCCGACGAGAGCTTCGATGGGGATGCGCTGTTTGTCGCCCCGCGCGTGGCGACTCGGCTGCGGCTATCCCGCGCCGTACTGCTGCGCTTTGGCGGCGGCCGCTTCGTTCGCCTGCCGACCTTTCTTGAGCTGTTTGGTGATCGCGCATTCTTCCGCCCAAACCTTGAGCTGCGCCCCGAGTCAGCCTGGATCTTCGAGCTGGGCGGCCGCATGGAGACGACGCCCCGCCCATTTTTGAACCTGCAGCTGGAAGCGCATGCCTTCGCTCGCCAGATCGACGATCTCATCGACGTCATTCGCGACGGAGCGACGCTGCGGGCGCGCAATGTCGGGCAGGCCGTCGCAGCGGGTGCAGAGGCTCAGCTGAGCCTGCGCCTGGGCGAGCTTCTGCAGCTACAAGCGACCTATACCTTTCTGCATGCCCGCGATGAGACCGATGTGCCCGGTCGCGGTGGTAATCGCCTGCCCGGACGCCCGGCCCACACGTTCTTTCTGCGCAGCGAGGTCGCCTATCGCACGGTGCGCCTGGCCTACGAGCTCGACTATCGCTCAGCGATCTTTCTCGACCCGGCGAACGGTCGCGAGCGCCCCGAGCGGCTGCTGCATGCTCTGGCTCTGCACAGTGGGCCGTTTGGTCGGACCCATGTCACGTTGAGCATCGAGGTGCGCAACCTCACCGACCTGCGCAGCGTCGATGTCATCCTGCCGCTTGGCGACCGCAGCCCGCGCCCACTGCCGCTGTCCGACTTGTTCGACTACCCCCTGCCCGGCCGCGCGCTCTACGGCACCCTGAGCGGACGCTTTTGAGCGCTATTCCGGCTGCCAGCGACGCGTGTATCGTCTGATCCATGCCGACGACTGCTGCCGACCTGGGGACTCACTTCGAGAGCCGACGCTACACCGCTGCCGATGCTGGCCCCCTGCCCTACCGACTGCTGCGACCAACGGTGGCAGAGCGTCCCTTGCCGCTCGTTGTGCTCCTACACGGCGCCGGTGAGCGTGGCGACGACAACCAGGCCCAGCTACGCAACGGCGCTGCCGAGTGGCTCGGCAGCGATCAGGCTCGGAGCGCCTTTCCCTGCTTCTTTGTGCTGCCCCAGTGCCCAACCGACGCACGCTGGGTGGAAGTCGACTGGTCAGCAAGCAGCCACAGCCTGCCCGAGCACCCCTCGCGTCCGCTCTCTTGCGTACAGGGGCTGATCACTGAGCTGAGCGCCGACCCGGCGATCGACCCGAGTCGGCTCTATCTCGTCGGGCTCTCGATGGGGGGCTACGGCACCTGGGATCTGCTGTGCCGCTGGCCAGCGCGCTTTGCCGCAGCGATCCCCATCTGTGGTGGCGGCGACCCGGCCCAGGCTGCGCGGCTGCGCGAGCTTCCCCTTTGGGTCTTTCATGGAGCGAAAGACGATGTCGTCCGCGTCGAGCGCTCGCGGCAGATGGTCGAGGCCCTGCGCAGCGTCGGTGGGCAGCCGCGCTATACCGAGCTCCCAGACGTCGCTCACGACGCCTGGGCGGTGGCGTTTGGCCACCCCGATCTGCGACCGTGGCTGTTTGGTCAGCGGCGAAGCTAGCTGAAGACGAAGGCGCCGTGAGGCTAGAACAGCGTGATCACAACCTTGTCGGCCATGAGCACGGTGGCGTACGCCTTGAGCGGGTCTGGCGCGGGACCAATCAGCACTTTGCCGTCGGTGGCGAACGTTGATCCATGGCAGCCACAGCGGAAGTTCTTGGGCGTCTTCTGATAGTGAGCGAGGCAGCCTGCATGGGTGCACTTGGCCGCTAGGGTGACCAGACTGCTCTGGTCGACCCGCGCCACCACAAGCACCTCGGCCCAGCCGACCGGCACGCCCAGCCACTCTTCCCCCACCGTCTGCAGCAGGGCAACTGCGGGGTCGGCGGCAAACGGTAGCTCGACCTTGCCGTTTACCACCTTGGCCTGAAACTTCGGCATGCTAGGCGGGCCACACTGCGGCGGCGTGCGGAGGTCGATGCTGATCAGCTGCTTTACGGTATCGACCTTGACCGTGTAGGCCTGAAGTGGGTCAGTGGGCGGACCGCTCATGACATCGCCAAGGCACTTGGCACCGTCGTCCTTGGCATGAAAGCGGCCATCGTGGCAGGGGCAGGCGATGTTCTTGCGCGCCGCATCGTAGTTTACGAAGCAGGCGGCGTGCGTGCACACCGCGCTGACCGCAATCCACTCCGGCAGGTCGGTGGCGCTGCCGCGGTGCGCCAGCAGCAGACCGCTCGACGGGACCGGAAAAGGTAGCGAACCAGGTACGTTGTAGCGAAGCAGGACTGCCGCTCCTGTCTCCTTCAAGAAGCTGTTCTGGCTCAACGAGACCGTGACCTGACCGTAGGTCGCCGACGAGGTGTTGGTATCAATCGTGGCAGGAATTTCTTGTGGAGGCGGCACCAGCGTGCTCTCAGCCGGTCCGCAGTTGGCCATCAGGCCAGCCGCGGCAAAGCTGGCACCGCCGGCCGCCGATTTGCACAATAAGTCTCTTCTGCTCAGGGCCATCTTGTTAATCCTAGGTGATGGGTTATGCAGAGCGGGTGGTCCTTCCGACGCAAGACTGCTTACCTGCGGAAGAACACCAGGTTGAGATTGATGGAGTGCTGACCAGTCTCGCGCTGGCCAGTTGTGAGCGTCTCGCCACCCGACTTCACCAGGCGCTGGATCTCGGGATCCCGGTCCCGGCCTAGACGCTCGGGAACGCTGCCCGGCGCATACGAGCTGGAGGTCGACAGCAAGCGGTACGTCAGCTCGACTTCAAAGCCCGGCAGGATGCGGCCAGAGATGCCGCCACCGACGTAGTAGCCACTGGACTGCTTGTGATCGCCATCGCGCAGCCCGGGGTTCTCGACACGCACGCCGATGGGGATATAGCCACCGTCGATGCGAACGCCGATGCCCGGCGCGAACTGAGTCTGGAAGTCGATGATTCCGCCGACGCTCGGACCGTAGAACAGCTCCTGTGGCAGGGCGGTGGCGGCGTTGAACTCGGGAATGAAGCCTAGGACCTGCAGACCCCCGCGAGCCCGAACGGACATCTCAAGGCGCTTGGGGAGCCGGAAATAGCCGCCGAAGCTCAGTCCCGCATCGGCGTCGTGCGTCGTCACCGGCAGCTCCTGCCGCGCAGTGTGCAGCGGCACCGTGGTGGCGGCGCCGCCCTGGCCCTGACCAGGAACCGAGTCACGATCTGGAAGCTGGATGACAATGGTGCTACCGCCCGCGAAGCGATAGCCCGCATCCACCCCGACGCGCAGCCACTTGTAGCCGAAGACATAGCCCACGCGGGCCTGCAGCGACAAACCGGGCAGCATATCGACGTGATAGTTGTAGAGCTCTGGCACCAGCCCAGAGCTCGTCGTGCCGCGCATCCCTGAGTTCAGCAGAGCCGCGCCGCCACCGATGCTGAGCATGAAGCCGCGCAGGCCCTCACGGGGCAGCTTCGGAGCGGGAGGCTCCGGGCTGTTCTCAGCAGCAGCGTTAGCCCCAGCCGCGGGAGAGGTGGCTGCTGGAGTCGTTCCCGGCGATGCCATTGGCTCGGGTGCTGCAGGGGGCGGCGTAGCGGCCGGCGGAGGACTGGCTGGCTCAGGTGGCTTCTCTGGCGGCTTGGCAGCCACTGCCTTCGAGTCGCCACCCGCCGGCTTGGTGTCAGCACCACCTGACTTGCCATCGGTGCCCGGCTTGTCCCCGCCAGAGCCCACGGGCCCCATCGCCATCGCCGTATCGGACGCTGGCAGGCCCTCCAGCATGTCGGCCGGCACCCAGCCCTCAACCTTGCCCTTGCGGACCTGGACCCACTTCCCGTCCGCCGAGCGCGAGACATACTCTAGCTTTTCCTTCTTCTTAAGGTGCTTGACCACTTTGGCTAGGTCGTTGCCCTCAGCGCGCAGATCCGTCTTGTCTTTGGTGACGAGCTTCGCATCCTTGGCGTCCGCGGCCTTGCCCGCCGGAGCTGCGGCCTCGGCTTCGTCTTTCTTCTTTCGCGCGCCAACCTCGCCGGCCGGCAAAATCAACAGGGCGGCGCCCAGCAGGGCACCCAGGCTATGCAGGCTCCGCATCTATTTGCCCCCGGAACAGGTGGACGTGGACGTCGAGTCGAAGTTCGCTCCCAGCTGCACCCAGCACAGCCAGCGCTGGTACATGGGATGGTCGGTATCAGGGAAATAGGCGTTCCCTCCGACGTGAGCCACCCCGCCCTTGGCCAGATCGAGGGGCTTCGAGATGAGCTTGCTGTTCGTCGGCGCGGCAGTGTCCACCCGGGCCTTCACCTGGGTGTAGTTGGCCATCAGCTTGGCCATGTCTTGCGCGGACATGTCCTGCAGCGCCATCAGCCCGGTGGGGTTTGTGCCGCCGTGGCAGGCCGCCACTTGGTTGGTGCAGCCCAGACCCGTCCCGGCATCCAGGTCCTTGTAGATGTCAGCGAAGCCCAGGGTGGCTGGGAGCTGGTAGCTCGACATCATCTGCATGGGCGCAGCACCCACCCCATCGTTGAGCTTCAGCTCCCCCTGGCAGCCCACGAGACTGGCAAGGCTCGCCTGAAGCACTACAAAACAACGAAAAAATGTCTTCTTTCTCACAATTAGAGCGTATCATGATCGCCTCAAACAGAGTGCAAAGCGTGATTTCCTGCGTGATTTTCAATACTTGACGATGTGAAGCGCTAGGTGGCAGGGTCATACTCATGCTTTTTCGTGTCATGCGCATATGGGCAGTCGGGTTCACAATCTACGCGGCGAGCCATTGCGCTGGCTGCAGTCTGTCTCCGGCGACCCATAGCAACGGGCTGCCCCGAATCAGCCGCTACACCAACGCCCTGCAGCTTGAGTGGGCCCTCTCTCGATATTCGACCCTCGCCGCCGGCGGCTCTGTGACTTCGTCCGAGCTGGTCCGGGAAGCCTGCCACGGCTGGCGGAAGATGACCTTCGACCTAGCCAGTGCTCGCCAATATCCGCGGATGCTGCGCATGAGCGCCGAGGCGGCCGGGCTCCTTGCCGCTACCGATGAGCTACCCGCTGTGATGAGCCGGCACCCGCTGCCCGCCGGTTGTCAGCCCAGCGCCGCGCCGCTTTTGACCGCCGCCCCGCCCCCGCCGTCGGCTGCGCCGCCCCCCTCAGCACCGAGCCCAGGGACTGCTCAGCTGGCGCAGACCGATGCGACACCGCCCGTGGCTCCTGGACCAAGTGCGCTAGCCGGTGCGACGAGCGGGCCAGCGCCAAGCTCTGGGGATACAGCCGGTGCGCCCTCCCAGACCGCACTGGCCGCCCAGGTGCCGCCCATCCCGGCCCCAGCGCAGCCCGCAGCGTTGACCAGCCCACCTACGCCAGCGGATCCGTCACCTGCGCTACCCAAGGACTCTCCCGCCGATGATCTGCTGGCCCAGTGGGAGCGCCTGATCGAAGCCAGTGGAGTCGGAAGCAGCGCTGCCGAGGTTGCGGCAGGCCGGAGCGGCACGCCGAACCTACAGGTGCTCGCGGCCCTAGCCGATAGCCCGATCCCGGCGATTCGCCTGCGGGCTCGCTTTCATCTTCTAGGGCAGTGTGCAAGTGCCCTCGCGGCGACCGAGCGCCTGGGACAGTCTGAGGCTGCTGCCGTCCATTGCGTGGGCCGCCAGGGCAGCGAGTCGCTCCACATTACCCAGGCCCGCCTACTGCGCTCACTGCTCAGTGCTTGGCGAGGCCGCGGCCCGGAGCCATTTAGTGACTGGGTTGTGGCGCTGGCCAGCTTTGCGGCGCGCGATAACCCAGTGCTCGATGGGCCCCGAATTGCTCGCTAAGCCTCGGAGAATTTCGCCAGGAACTGGCCGCCCCCAGCTTGGCGTGCTAGCGTCCGTCTTCGTCTAGAAATCTCTCCCTTGCCTGACTCAATGCCCTAAGGGAATCAAGGAGCCCCGCCCACATGCGCAAGC
>CAZVMD010000011.1:0-56813 GCA_964628555.1 uncultured Myxococcales bacterium
GCGTTCTTCTCCAGCAGCGAGATCGCCATCGTCAGCGCCGATCGCGCCCACATCCGCAAGCTGGCGCAAGCCGGTCAGCGCGGCGCGCAGTTCGTCGAGTACTTCTTTAGTCAGCCGCACCGCCTGCTGGCCACAACCTTGCTCGGCACCCAGCTGTCGGTCGTGACTTCAACCGTCGTGATCACGCTGTGGCTTTACCGTCACGACCGCGCCCACGTCGAGCTGTACCTGATGCTGGTGCTGACGCCGATCATCGTCATCTTCGGCGAGATCGTGCCCAAGGCCATCGTGCGCCACCACGCCAACGCGCTGGCTCCGCGCATGGCCCTGCTGCTCTTCGCCGCTTCGCAGATCTTGCGGCCGGGTGTGTCGCTGCTGTCGCGGCTGGCGACCTGGACGCAGCAGCGCCTCGGCATCGAGCTGCACCAGCCGCTGGTCACACGCGAAGAGATCGAGACCTTGGTGAACACGCCATCTAACACCAGCCACGACGAGAGCACCGGTGCCGTGCCCGCCGCCAGCGATGTCACCGAGGGCGAGCGCTCGATGATCTCGCGCATCCTAGAGCTCTCGGATGCCACCGTTGATCACGTGATGGTGCCGCTGTCCGATGTCGTGGCGCTGTCGGCCAGCGCGCGCGTGCAGGATCTGGCGCGCGAGATCGCTGACAAGAAGTACAGCCGCATCCCGATCTATCGCGAGCGGCTCGATCAGATCGTCGGCGTCGTACACGCCTTCGATGTGCTGAAGGCAACGCGCAGCTCGATGACTGCGGCCGAGCTGATGCGGCCGCCGATCTTCGTCCCCGAATCGACCAAGGCCATGGAGCTGTTCACTCGCCTAGAGCGAGCCCGGCAGGGCATGGCGGTCGTCGTCGATGAGTACGGCGGCGCGGTCGGCGTGGTGACGATGGAAGACATCCTCGAAGAAGTCGTCGGCGAGATCGAAGACGAGCACGATGAGGCACCGCAGCTGTACAGCCGCGAAAAAGACGGCAGCTTCCGCGTCAAGGCCCGCATCTCGATCGCCCAGCTCAACCGCGACGTGGGCAAAGAGCTGGCTGGCGAGCTGCCTGAGTCCGATGACTACGAGTCGCTGGCCGGCCTGATCCTCGACCGCATGCGCCACATACCCAAGCCGGGCGAGACCCTGCGCCTCGGCGGCATCGTCATCGAGATCGTCGTCGCCAGCGAGCGCCGCATCGAAGAGTGCGTGCTGCGGGCGCAGAAGAAGCGCTAGCCGGCAGCGCTCAGGCCGGCTTGTGGGCCACCCGCCGCAGCAGGATCGGCAGGATCATCAGCATCAGCAGCGTCGAGGACAGGATGCCGCCGATGACTACGGTGGCCAGCGGGCGCTGTACTTCGGCGCCGGCCCGGGTCGAGATGGCCATGGGCAGAAAGCCGATTGCTGCGACGAGTGCAGTGGTCAGAACCGGGCGCAGGCTGGCGGTGGTAGCGGCTCGCAGCGCATCGTCCAGACGATCGCCCAGGCTGAGGTGACGACGCAGCTCAGAGGCCATGACCACACCGTTTAATACCGCCACGCCGCACAGGGCGATAAAGCCCACCGCAGCGGGGATCGAAAACGGCAGGCCGCGCAGGCGCAGCGCGAAGATGCCACCGACGATACCGAGCGGCACGCAGGCGAACACGGCGGCGGCATAGCCAAGCTCACCGAACATCAGGAACAGCATGCCAAAGATGATGAACAGCGCGATCGGCACGACGAGCAGCAGGCGGTTCTTGGCTCGGGTGAAGTTTTCGAACTGGCCGCCCCACTCCAGGTGATAGCCGTGCGGCAGCGGCACCTCGGCCTCGACGCGGGCTCGCGCCTCGTGGACGTAGCTCACCAGATCGCGACCGCGGATGTTGGCCTCGACTAGCACGCGTCGCTCCAGCGCTTCGCGGTTGATGACTGCCGGACCCTCGCTCTCCCTAATCTCGGCGACCTGGGCCAGCGGCACCAGGTGTCCGTCTTCGCTGCCGACCAGCACCTCGCCGAAGGACTCTGGTGTGAGCTGGGCCGGCGGCAGCAGCAGCTTCAGCGGAAAGCGGCGCGGCCCCTCAAAGACCTGCCCGGCCGGCAGCCCCACCCGCGAGGCCTGTACGGTGTCGAGGATCTCGTCAGCGGGAATGGCGTAACGCGACAAGCGCTTGCGATCGACCTTGACGTTGAGCAGCGGCAGACCCAGCACCCGCTGCACGCGCAGGTCACCGGTGCCGGGCACTCCGCGCATCAGGGCGCCGATGCGATCGGCCAAGGCTTTCGACGTGACCAAGTCGCTGCCGAACACCTTGACCACCACATCGGCGCGCGAGCCTGACAGCAGCTGGTTTACGCGATCTTCGATGGGCTGCGACACCGATACAAAGGTCGCCGGGACCTCTTTCTCGACGGCTTCTTTGATCTTTTCGCCCAGGCCATCGAGGTCGTGCGCTGACTTCCAGTGCTCCTTGTCGGCCAGCTTGACCATCACCTCGGTCTCATCGGGCCCCACCGGATCCGTGGCTACCTCGGCGCGGCCGGTGCGGGTGACGATCGACTTGACCTCAGGGAAGCGCGCCAGCACGTCTTCCACCTGAGTGCCTAGCCGCGCCGCTTCGCTAATCGAGATCGACGGCAGTCGCTTGATGTCGAGCGACAGCTCCCCCTCGTCGAGCCGTGGCACGAACTCGGCCCCCAGACCCAGCGAGGCGAGGCCAGTTAAGACAAAGAGGCTCGCGGCCAGCCCCAGCGCTGCACTCGGCCGGCAAAGGACGCGCTCGAGGTGTCGCTGATAGAGGCGCTGCAGCCGTCCCCAGATGCCGCCGCCATGGCCTGTCCCCAGCGCATCCTCAGTCGGTGCATGCGCTGCTCCGCCTGGCTTAAGCAGGTAGGCGGCGAGCGCCGGAAAGACGAACAGGGTAAACAGCAGCGCCCCAAACAAGGCCAGCGCCACCGTCACGGCCATCGGCTTGAACATGCGGCCTTCGACCCCTTCCAGTGCCATCAGCGGCAGGTAGACCAAAAGGATAATGGCGACGGCGAACGTGACGGCGCGGGCGCTCTGCCCCATGGACTTGGCGATGGCCAGCGGGACCTGATCATGCGCCGCCTTGGGTAAGGCCGACAGCGCCACGATCGCGGCCTCCAGCATGACGATCGACCCGTCGACCAGCAGGCCAAAGTCGATGGCCCCCAGCGACATCAGGTTGCCGACCACGCCCAGACGCACCATGCCAATCACCGCCACGCCCATCGACAGCGGGATGGCGAGCGCCGCGATGAGGCTGCCGCGCAGCGTGCCCAACGTCAGAAACAGCACCAGGACGACAAGCGCCGCTCCCTCGCTGAGGTTGATGAACACGGTCTTTAGCATGCGGTCGATAAACTCGGCGCGGTCGTAGTAGGTCGCGATGCGCACCCCGGCCGGCAGATCGCGGCCGATCTCGGTCAGCTTCTTTTTGACGCTGCTGACCACCTCGCGCGAGTTCTGACCGATCAGCATCATCACCGTGCCCGCGACGATCTCGCCCTTGCCGTGCTTGGTGACGATGCCAAAGCGCAGAGCTGGGCCAAGCTTGACGTTGCCAAGCTGCCGCAGCAGCACCGGCGTGCCGTCCTTGTCGGTGGTGACCACGGTGTTGCCGATGTCGCGTAGATCGCGGTACTGCGCCTCGCCGCGGATGACATAGGACTCGCGGTTCTTTTCGATGTAGCCGCCGCCGATGTTGGCGCTGCTCGCCCGCAGCACGTTGTAGATCTTGCCCAGGGTCAGACGGTACTCAGCCAGTCGCTTGGGCTCGATCACCACCTGATACTCTTTGGCCTCGCCGCCCATGGCGTTGACTTCGATGACCCCGGGGACCGAGCGCAGGCGCCGTGCCACCTCCCAGTCGAGCAGCGTGCGCAGCTCCATCGGGCTGTGCTTGCCGTCGGTGGATTCCAGGTAGAACTCATAGATCTCACCCAGGCCAGTCGACACCGGCGCTAGCTCGGGGCGGCCGTACATCGGATCGATATCCGCCTCGGCCAGCTTTAAGCGCTCGTTGACGAGCTGGCGACAGAACCAGACATCGCGATCGTCATCGAAGATCACCGTGACCGCCGACACCGAGGTCCGGCTGACACTGCGGATTTCGGTGACACCCGGCAGGCCGTTCATCGCCATCTCGATGGGATAGGTCAGGTACTGCTCGACCTCGGCCGGCGATAGGCCGGGGGCGCTGGTGATGATCGACACCTGGACATTGGTGACGTCAGCGACCGCGTCGATCGACAGCCGGCGCAGGGCCAGGCCGCCCAGGATCGCCACGCAGAGAGCGACGACTAGCACTACACCGCGACGACGAACAGAGAAGGCCACGCAGCGCTGCAACAGCGTCAGCTCTTCGGTGGGAGGGATGGTCGATGCGGGAATGGATGTCATGGCCTACCTCAGGAGCTCGCTCTTGAGCAGGAAGCCGCCATCGACGGCGATCTTTTCACCCAGTGCCAGACCGCTGCGGATCTCGATGAGCGGCCCGCCTGATGCGCCCAGCTCGACGGCGCGCTTGGCAAAGCCGCTGCCTTCCTGGACAAAGACCAGCGGCTTGCCATCGACGGTCAGCACCGCCTTGCGTGGCACCGCCAGCACATCCTGCGTCACCCGGCTGGGATCCCCTTGCAGCGTCGCGGTGACGAACTGGCCAGGGCGAAACAGACCCTCGCGGTTGTCGAACTCGATGCGCACCGGTGCAGTGCGTGTCTTTTCGTCGATGACCTGGCCGATGTAGGCGACGCGTGCCGGGAAGCTGCGACCGGGATAGACCTCGGTGCGAATCTCGGCTCGCTGATCGGCGTGGACATAGGGCAGATCTTTTTCGAACAGATCGAGCTGTACCCACAGCTGACTGAGGTTGGCGACCGCAAAGGCGTCCGTCGCAGGCTGCACCGCCTGACCCAGCGAGATGCTGCGCGAGATGATCGTCCCGTCGATCGGGCTATACAGCGGCACAATGCCGGCCCGCTCCTCGTTGATCTGCTTGATGTCGACCTGACGCAGGCCCAGGGCTCGCAGGCGCTGTGTCGCTGCAGCCAGCTGGGCTTGCTCGGTGATCGCCGCCGCTTCCGCTAGCTCACGCTCGCGGGCCGAGGACACCTTGCGCTCGGCGAGCTCTCTCTCGCGCCGCAGGTTGGCCTGAGCCGCCAGCGAGGTGGCGCGCGCCGTCAGGTAGGCCGCCTGCGCCTGCCCGACCTCCGAGCTCTCCAGCTCGGCCAGCACCTGACCCGCCCGCACATGCTCGCCGACCTGCGCCTTGATCGAGACGATGCGGCCGGGAATCAGCGGGCCGATCTCCGCGTGATAGTTGGCGGCCAAGCCCACCGAGCCGACCACTTCGACATCGCGGGCCAGGCGCTGCCGCTTGGCCTCGACTACCTCGATCTGGTTTCGGCGCAGGGCATCGGCGGTCAGCGCGATGTTGCCGCGATTATCTGCTCCGCTGCCGGTCGAACTCGGGGGCGGAGCGGCCGGACTCGGGGGACCGCCGCGCGGAATCAAGGCGCCGACACCGACGCCGATCGCTGCGACGACAATAAGGGGCAGGATCCGACTTAGCTTGCCTGGAACAGCGCTCATGGCGTACCTCGGAGAGCGGGCGAAGTGACGGTGGGAGACGGAGGGCTAGCACCAGCGGCCGCAGCGGTCGCGGTAAACAGCGACTCACCGACCGCGCGCTCTAAGCTGATGGCGGCCAGCCACAGCTGCTCCAGCATCAGCAGGTAGCGCGTGCGCACCTCGGCGAGCTCGCGCAGCGCGGTGATGACGCGGAACAGATCGAACTTGCCGGCCTGCCAGCCCCGGCGCAAAAGATCGACGTTGCGCTCGGCCGGTGGCAGCGCATCGCGAGTGAACGACTCGACCTGGCTGTAGCGCAGCTGCAGGCTGGCGAGCGTCTGCCCGACCTCGGCAGCGATGCGGGTGAGCAGCAGCTTCTGCTCGGCCTGACGATTGCGCTCAGCTGCCAGCACCTGCGCCCGCCCGCCCTGATTGCGGTTCCACAGCGGCAGGTTCAGCCCGACGGTGCCACCGATGAACTCCTGGCCATCCAGGTCCTTCTGCCAGTCGAACGACAGCAGCAGGTTGGGGATGGCCTCGCGAATCAGGCGGCGATCCTCCGCCTGCAGCGCATCCCCCTGCTTGTACAGGGCTCGCAGGTCGGCGCGCGACCGATACGCTCGTTCGATCAGATCAGAGAGCTGCAGCTCGCCGGGCCGCAGCGCCGGCTGGCGCGCCAGCTCTTGGCTCGACAGAAAAAGCGGCACAGTCGGTGGCAGGTTGATGAAGATGCGCAGCTCGGCCAGTCGGCCTTCGCGCTCAACTTCGGTGTCGCGCCGCTCGCCGAGTACCCGCCCGACCTCGATCTGCGCCAGGTTGGTCTCCAGCTCACCGGCGGCCCCCAGCTGCACCCGCGTCCGCGCCGAGTCAAGGAGCTGGCGGGCGATGGCCTCACGCTCGACCGCCACCTGGACCCGCTGCGCCGTCAGCAGGCACTGCACGTACAGGCTCTTGACCGCGGCCTCGACGCTGCGCCGGGCATACTCGGCCTGATCGCGCGCCGCTGCCCCGGCCGCCGCCACGGCATCCAGGCGGGTCCAGCGCTGACCCGCGATCTCGAAGCTCTGCTCGATGTGGGCCTGCAGCTGCAGCGCACGCAGCGTCGAGCCGTCACCCTGTCGTTCCTGCCGCGGCCCGATCAGCAGCGAGGCGTAGGGATTGCTGGGAAACCACAGCGCCGCCCCAGCTCGCCGCGACTCGACACTGCGGAGCTCGTTCTGGGCACGGACCAGCTCAGGCCCGAAGGACTGCACGCGCGACAGCGCCAGCGGCAGGCTGAGGTCCAGCGCCGTCTCGCTAGCGGCAGGACGATCGGCCCGGCTTTGAGTCGGCTGGGCCAGCAGCGGCCGCGCTGGCGCGGTGAGGATCAGGCAGGCCAGCAGCACGGCCCGGTGGGGGCTGCGCAAAGCTAGCCGGCCTGAACCTACGGCGGAAGGGATCTGCGAAGTGAACACCAGGGCACCTCCGCTGGGTGGCTATAGCAAACAAGGGACAGAACCGCACGCAACGCAGCAGAAGCTATCGTCGCTGGTGGAACTTTCTGTTGAGAAAGAAGAAAGATCTCGTGGGAATTTCGGTTCACTCGACGTAATGCGGCAACGCGGCCACGGGCTATCCTGTTGGTTAGATGCCACAGCAGTAGAACTGCTTCGACGTCTCCCGCGAGACAGCAGCGCGCAGGCGCGAGCAAGCCAACTGCGCCGGAGACTAGGGAGGACGAACTGGCTGCGACAGTAGCCGCACCCGACCCTTTGACATATTCAAAATAGCTGGATGTCCTATTGAACTATTCAATAAGTTGGTCAATACCTGAGTCGTCACATAGATCAACAGAGCGTCCCACGGAGCCGCACATGGACTGGCTGAACTACCATCACCTCTACTACTTCTGGGTCACCGCCCGCGAGGGTGGGCTGACCAAGGGGGCCGCCAAGCTGCGCCTGACGCACTCGACGTTAAGCACGCAGCTGCATGCGCTGGAGGAGTTTCTCGGCGGCGAGCTGTTCCAGCGCCAAGGCCGGGTGCTGGTGCTCTCGCCCTTCGGGGTCGAGATCGCTCGCTACGCGGATGACATCTTCAAGGCAGGCTCTGAACTCTTGGAGATGGCGCGCGGCCACACGACCAAGCTGCGCAGCGTGCTGCGCGTCGGGGTCGTGCCGGCCCTGCCCAAGACGCTCGGCTATCGCCTGCTGCAGCCAGCCCTGTCGGCCAGCGAGCAGGGACCGATCGTCGTGCGCCAGGACAGCTACGAGCGCCTGCTGGATGACCTGGCGCTCAGTCGGCTGCACTTGGTGCTGTCCGATCAGCCGCCACCCGAGGGGCTGCCCAGCAAGACCTACGGTCACCTCCTCGGCGAGACCGAGATCGTGATCTACGGCACGCGACAGCTAGCCAAGCGCTTTCGTCGTAGCTTTCCCAAGTCGCTGGCGCAGGCGCCGATGCTCCTGCCGGCATCGGGAAGCAGCCTGCGGCGACTCCTTGAGCGCTGGCTCACCGAGAGAGGGGTGCACGTCCAGGTCACCGGCGAATTCGACGATGCCGGCATGATGCGCGCCTTTGGCGCCAACGGCCACGGCCTGTTCCCGGTGCGCGCCGCCCTGGCCGCTGAGGTCGAAGACGCCCATGGTGCGGTGCCGGTCGGCGTGGTCGATGGTGTGCGCGAGCGCTACTACGCCATCTCGACCGAGCGTCGGGCCCGCCACCCCGCGCTGGTGGCGCTGTTGCAGAGCGCGCGCCAGCGGCTGCTGGCCGGTGAACCCCACCGCCGCCGATCCGCTCGCCGCCGGACACGCAAGAGCTAGTCAAAGGACCAACAAGTCGCTGCGATAGATTGAAGAACTCGAAAGGTTTAGTGCAGCACGGTGCGCAGGCGCGAGATGCCTAGCCCACCGAGCAGATCGTTCTCGCTCTCAAAGCCGGTAAAGCGGACGCCCATCCCGGTCAGCCCGCGCGAGCGCCCGGCCGGATCGGCAAAGTTGAGGAAGTAGTGATTCTTGACCTCGCCGCGGGCGATGATGCGGGCCGGCGACTCTGGCATCGAGAAGAAGATCTTGACCTCAGTCCCAAGCGGCAGCGGCTGAGCGACCTCGACCATGATTCCTCCGGTCGAGATATTACGGGCAACCGCGGAGCACTCTCCGAACTTATCCGTGCGAATCGACACGGTGAAAGCCTTATCAAAACGGTGGCTGAGGCGCTTTTCCATGGGTCCAAGCTAGGCCGGTACGCAAAGGAAGTCAAAAAACTCACGTTGTCCTACATGTGTGGGACATGTGTGTCCGACGGAGACATCAGTGCACCTGAACAAACGAAGAATTCATGGGGGGCCTGCGATCGCTAAAGCGAGCTGGGTGATCGCTAAAGCGAGCTGGGTGATCGCTAAGGCGAGCTGGGCGATCGCTGGCTCGATCTATCTGACGGCTAAGGCGAGCTGGGCCATCACCCCGGCGCTCGCCCTCCTCGTGGGCTCGGCGATCGCGACCTGGGGCTGCGCAAGCTCTCGCTCCGCAGAGGGCCAGCTTGCCGCGCCACCGGCGCTCGCCGCAGCGGCAGCAGGGGGACTCTCAGGCTCAGAGAGCGCGACCCATGCGAGCAGCCAGGTCGCGGCGGAGGCCAGCGAGTGGCTCGACATCGCGCAGCTAGAGCCGTCGATCCGCGTCGAGATCCGCTACGCCACGCCCCACAACTTTACGGGCAAAGTGGTGTATCCACCGAGTGCGCGCTGCTATCTGCGAGCGGCGGTGGCGCGACGACTGCAGGCGGTGCAGCAGGCTCTGCTTGCTGAGCAGCGATCGCTCAAGGTCTATGACTGCTACCGCCCGCTCACCGTGCAGCGTCACTTCTTTGCGCTGGTTCCCGACGAGCGCTACGTCGCCAATCCGCAGAAGGGCTCGCGCCACAACCGCGGTGCGGCCGTCGATCTGACGCTGACCGACCTCGCGGGCGTCGAGCTTGTGATGCCCACCGAGTACGACGACTTCAGCGAGCGGGCCCATCGCAGCTACATGAACCTGCCACCGCTGGCGCTGGCCAACCGCGAGCGCTTGGCGGCGGCGATGGCGGCGCAGGGCTTCGTGCCGCTGCCGACCGAGTGGTGGCACTTCGACGACCGCGAGGCCCGCGGCTATCCGCTGAGTGACATCAGCTTCGACGAGCTGGCGGCGCAACGAGCACGCTGATGCCGGCCTGCGGATGCGCTGCCAGCCCACGCCGCACCCGCCGAAGCCGCTGAAAGAGGAGCAGCAGCAGGACGCTGCCGAGGGCCGCCGGAGCGCGGTCTCGCTGCCCTCGCGCGCTCTGCTGACAGCCGCTCGCCTGACTCGCTGGAGCGATCGCTGCGGGCCCGTGCTCGTCGTAGCGGATGTAGATCGGGCTGGTGACGGTGTGGATCAGGCCCTCGATCTCTAGCTCGACACGCCAGGCTTCGGCGCGCGTGGTCGCGGCCGGCTGCGGCGTCACGAGCTGGGTGGCGACGAAGGGATCGCTCGTCACTGGCTGCTCGCTGACGAGCTCACCGTTGCGTACCCAGCGCAGCTGACCGCCGCTGCTCGTCACCGGGCTGGCGCCGCTGCTTGTGACTCGCGCCTGCAGCACGACGCTGCGCACCGCGACGATATCGCCGGGTGCGGAGCCGTCCTGTCCCTGCACACCGAGCTCGATCATCGGATCGTCACTGCCCTGCAGCTTGACAACCGTGCGCCCATGCCGGATGCCGTCGAGTAGCGCCGCGACGCTGAGCTCATCGGCCAGCACCAGGGTGGTGGGATCGCCGATCGGGCTGTCCATGCGACCGCTGCCGCTGCCGCCCAGATGGTCATCGCTGCCGCCGATCGCCGCCACGCGATGCCCCTGGGCCAGCAGGGCATCCCAGAAGCGCAGCGCGGCCCCGGTAAACAGGAAGGCCCCCTGGCGCAGGCCGCCGGTGCCGATCTCGACGGCATCGATGGCCGCGCCGGACAGGGGCTGGCGCCAGGCGCAGCCGATGCACGACAGCCCCAGATCCAGCACCGGATGGTTGATGCCAAGCAGCGCCCCCTGCGCGTGGATCGCCGCCGCCGCGTCGTCGATGGTGAGCTTGCGGCCAGCGACCTCTTGTCCCAGCTTGTGCTCGACAAACTGGGTGGCGCCGATGGCGTTGGCGTGGCCGGCATAGGTCGTGTACTCGATGCCCGGGACCAAAAGCAGCCCCGGGCTGTTCGCCTGCGCCGCGGCAAAGAAGTCGAGCTGCGTCACCGTGTTGTGATCCGAGATCTCGACGAAGTCGAGGCCACGCTGGCGAGCAAAGCGGGTGATCTGTTCCAGCGACGGCCGGGCATCGGTGCTCTCGCGCGAGTGGACGTGAAAGTCACCGGCGTAGTAGCGGCGGCCGGCCGCAAGCGGCGAGACGGCGCGGTACGGTCGGCGCTCGGGCTGCGGGGCGAGGGTCGGCTTCTCGCGCAGCACGATCTCCAGGTGATAGACGGCGGGCGAGCTTACGAGCTTGGCCTTGCCGATCACCACTCGCCAGCTGCCAGGCCACAGCGGACCCGGCACATAGGCGCGCGAGGCCGCTTGTTCAGCGACGATGGCTGGCTCTTCGGTGCCGCCGCCCCAGCCGCGATAGCCGCGCGGATCGTCGAGCCCAAAGTCGAGGATGTTGTCGGCGCTGCGATCGTCATGCCGGATCTCGATCTCGGCGATACCGGCCGGCACCGAGAACGGAACAAAGAAGTGATCGGGCCCCGCTTCAGGCACTGGTCCGTCGAAGACCAGGGTCATCTCGGCCGAGGCCCGGGCGGGCCAGAGCGCGAACAGCAGCAGCAGGAAGCGGGCACCAGCTGGCAGAAAGTACAGGCCGGGAGAGGAGCGCATGCGCGCACCATAGCGCGGTCGTGCGCTGACAGTGTCAGCCTGCTGCGACCAGCTATTTCGGGCAGGGGCGATAGACAGCAGGAGCACCGTGGAAGGGCGGGCTGGTCTGGATGCAGCGCCGCTTGCCGAAGATCCAGGGCAGGCGACTGTCGCCGACCTCGCTCGCTGCGGCGAGGACGCAGCGCCAGGCCTCCTGCGGCTGCCCAGCGCCGGACGCCGCGGGTGGAGCGTCGGGCTGGCTTAGCACCAGGGTTTCGCTGTCACAGCTCAGCACCAGCTTGGGACTGACGGCGGCGCAGGGCAGCGTCTCGCCGGGCGGCTGACTGTTCTCGGTCTGCCTGCGCTGACAGCTGCGCTCGCCGCGCTCGAGCTCCAGTCGCAGCGTGGGGTGCAGCGTGGATCCGCCGGAGCTCCAGCGCCCGCGATAGCTCTGACGCCAGACCGACTCGTCCTGCGTGCTGCGATCGCGATAGAGGTTGTTCTCGCGCCGCTCGCCGCTCTCTTCGCCGCGCAGCCGCCCGTCGGGGTAGAGGGTGAAGTGCAGTCGGGTCTGGCGGCGAAAGTTGATCGCGCCCTGGTGGTCGGCGAGGTGCAGGTTGGTCGCTTCAAAAGTCTGCGCGACCAGCTCGATCGGGGCAGGCTCCGAGCCGGCGAGGCGAGGCGCGGTGAGTGCTCCCCAAAGAACGAGCAGACGCAGGAGGGACAGGGGGCGGGGATGCAGCGTCACGCGGACTCCATGTTCCAACTACAGCACGCTCGCCGGCGGCGGAAAAGAGGCACGCCGAGGTGGGCGTAGCTAGGGCGAGACGGGCCGGGTGATGCGCGCAAGCGCGCTGCGCAGGGCGGCCGACAGCGGCTGCGGGCGCCGCGTCTGGCGGTCGACAAACACATGCACGAAGTAGCCGGTCGCAGCTGGTCGCGCCTCGCTGGCGGCAAACAGCGCCAGCTCGTAGCGGACGCTGGAGGTGCCGAGGCGGCCGACGCGCAGACCGCAGTGGACAGGCTCGGGATAGGCCAGCGGGCGGTGGAACTGACAGTGCGTCTCGACGGCCAAGCCGATCTGCGAGCCGCCGAAGATGTCGAGCCCACCGGCCTGCACGAGGTAGTTGTTGATGACGGTATCGAAGAATGAGTAGTACACGGCGTTGTTGACGTGACCGTATAGGTCGTTGTCCATCCAGCGCGTCTGGATCGTCGTGTGATGCGGATAGTTGGCCAGCGTCTCGATGGTGGCCGCGGGGCGCGCGACAGGCTCAGTGGGGGGCATGGGCGGGCGTCCTTACCAGCAGGTCATGGCGGCGCCGAAGAGCTGCTGCAGCTGCTCGGCATCGACGGGACAGGGGGCGTTGTCGAGCAGGCGGCGCTGCAGTGCCGAGCCTTCGCTCAGCGCGGCGATGTCGCCCGCACCATAGCCGAGTGCATGCAAGCCGTTGGGTAGCTCGCAGGCCTGCATCAAGGTCGTAAGCTGACCGGCGAGCAGCTCTCCGGCCTCCTCTGCCGTCGGGGAAACGGAGCGAACTTCAGCCCCCAGAGCCGCCGCACAGTCGAGATGGCGCTGCGGTGCGGCAGCCGCCGTAAAGCGCACTACGGCAGGTGCGCTGACCACCACCGACACGCCATGCGGCACCAAGGGCGCCTCCGGCGGATAGCCGGCCATGCGGAAGTCGCGCACCTGGCCGGCGATGGCGTAGGCCATGCCGTGCGGGATGTGGACACCGGCGTTGCCAAAGGCGATGCCAGCCAGCGTGGCGGCGTACATCATCTGCTCGCGGGCTTGGTGATCGCTGGGGTCCAAGACAGCGCGCA
The DNA here is from genome assembly GCA_964628555.1 of uncultured Myxococcales bacterium. Lineage (GTDB taxonomy): Bacteria > Myxococcota_A > Polyangia > Palsa-1104 > JAEUJZ01 > JAEUJZ01. The sequence continues at coordinate 13,235 of CAZVMD010000011.1, forward strand.
AAAGGTAGCGGCCACACAGGCGCAGGGCTTCGAGGCTGCCGAGGTCGGAGAAGGGATTGCTGCCCTGGCTCATCGGCCGCAGCGTCGGTCGCTCGGGGCGGAGGCGACGGGTATAGGGCTTGGCGGTGTACGACTCGATGGCGTGACAGAGCACGTCAAAGCCGCTGGCGGCGACGACACTGCGCGGCAAGCTGGCGGTAAAGTCGGGATCGATGAGGGCTCGGCTGGGTCGCAGCAGGCGATGCGCGATGCCGACCTTGACGTGGCTCTGCGACAGCCCGCAGACGGCGATGCCGGTGCACTCGCTGCCGGTGCCGCTGGTGGTCGGCAGAGCGATGTGCGGCGGCAGCGGGCCGGGGGGCGCAAGGCCACTACCGACCGGTCGATTGACATAGGTCAGAAACTCGGCCGGATAGCTGGCGTACAGCAGCGCCGCCTTGCAGGTGTCGATGACCGAGCCGCCGCCGATCGAGACGTAGGTGTCGGCGCGGCTCTCGGCTGCGAAGCGGGCCGCGTGCAGAAACGAGGTCTCGCTGGGCTCGATCGCCACCTCGTCGTAGAGCACGACATCGCAGCCGGCGGTGCGCAGACTGGCCAGCGCGCGGACACTGCTTTGCAGCTGGACGACCCGCCGATCGCTAAACACCGCGACGCGACGAGCCAAAAGCGAGCGCGCCTGATCGCCAAGCTCGGCGACCACGCCGCGGCCAAAGACCACGCTGGCGCCATCGACGGCGAACGCGGTGTCGCCGCCCTCGCTGGGCTGATAGTAGTGACAGCAGGACATGATCAGCGACGGATGAGACTAGGAATCAGCGGGCCGGTCAAGGCACAAAAACCCGGCTGCGGATCGCCGGAAGTCGGCGCTGGCGCTCAGCTGCGTCGGGCCTTGAACGTGTAGCTCAGGCCCAGATAGCCGGTGTGGCGCTGGTAGCTCTCGGTGGCCACGCCGAAGCCGCCGGTGCGCTCGCCGGGCAGGCTGAAGTAGCCGGTGTAGCGCAGCACCAAGCTCAGCCCGTGGGGCAGCGGCCGCTCGATGTGAACCAGCGCCAAGCTGCGGTTGTCGTCGTCGATGTTGCTGACCGGCACGTACAGCCCCGGCGCCCCCTGCAAGAGGTTGATCTGCGCCTTGCCGGTGACGTAGAAGTCGCCCGGCAGACGAAAGCTGAGCTTGGTCAGGAGGAGGTGGCGCTGATAGCTTTCGCCGTCGAGGTTCGACAGCGCTAGCTGCACCATGTAGCCAAGCTGCAGCAGCACCTGTCCCTGCCAGGTCAGCCCGCCGCCCCCTTGGATGAACAGATCGTTGCGGCCAAACATGTAGCCGCGATAGTCGGCGCGCAGGTGCAGGCCCAGGTCGAAGTCATGGCCCAGCTCGGGATCGCCAGCGTGCAGCAGGAAGTTGACGCGGGAAGACAGCGACGGGGCGAGGAAGGTGAAGGCCTCGTCGGGCTTGAAGGCAAAGTACTGCACGCCCAGATCGATGCCGCCATCGATGCGATGCTGTGGCGTGCTGGGTAGCTCGCGCGTGCCGGCCAGCCGAGCACCGCCCGACAGCGAGCGGAAGTCGCGACTCTCAAGCAGGCTGGCCGGCGCCTGAAACGCCTCGTAGTAGTCGGCGAAGCCGAGCAGGCGCAGGCGGGAATCAGGCAGCAGGCGCAGGCCGTGCTCGTAGCTACCGAGCAGCACGCCGACATCCTGGTCTTGCAGCGTCGGCACCAGAAAGACCTTGCCGCCGACCTGCAGCTGGGCCCGCAGCCGCTGTCGTCCCCCGGCGTACTGCAGCTGACCGCCGGCCGTGCCCCGCAACAGCGGACCGCCACGGACCAGCAGATCGCTGGCTGAGCTGGGGCTGATGCGGCTGGCATTGCTGTCGTACTCGACCCCGGCATCGGCATTGACCACACCGGCCAGGGCCAGCGGGCCCACGGACGGAAGCGCCGAAGCAAGCAGCCAGGCGAGCGAGACAGACAGGAGCGACATACGCCGCGCCACCATAGCGCAAGGTCCGCCACAAAGGGGACTGCCGCAGTCCAGTGCGCAGGACTGCGAGCGCGGCCCCAAGTCGGCTGAGCTGTGCTAGATGGGTCGGCAAGCGCACAGCGCGCGGATCTTCAGAAATGGCAGCTCGCTCACGACGGGACATCGGGGCCTCCTTCAACCACGCAGCGACGGCGCGCCTGACGCGGGCGGGGCGGGGTCCGCTTGTGGCCACTGCGCTCCTGTGCGCGGCCTGCGCCGAGCCCGTGCCGGGTCCGCGGGTGCCCAAGGATGCCTGTCAGCTGCGCGTCTGGTTCCGCCCCGAGCGAGCCCTGGCTCGTCCCGAGCTGACAGAGCCCATGCAGGTCGCACGCCCCCTGCGTCGCGCGGATGTCGAGGCGGCCGAGGTGATCGGGAGCTGGAACGGCTTTGCTCGCCCGGGCTTGCGCTTTGTCGATGAGCGCAGCGGCCGCGATGGCGAGCGCTGGCTGACCTTGGCCCTGCCGCTGCCGCCGGGCAGCTATGACTACGGCATCCTGATCGGTGACTTCATCGTCCCAGATGACCGCAGTCCGCAGGGTGCCTTCGGTCCCGATCCCCGCTATCGCGACAGCGGGCCGTTCGAGGTCGAGTGGACGCGACAGACCGTGCTCGACTGCGACGCGCCGCGCCTGTGGCTTGAGCGCATACAGAGCGGTCGCGGTCGCCTGCAGGCCGAGGCACGCTACACCCCCGGGCAGAGCGGGCCAGCGCTCGATCCGCAGAACCTGGTCGCCACGCTGCGCCGCGGCGCCGACGGACTGCCCTCGCCGCTGGTGCGCCTGGGCCCCGCCGATGGGGACAGCCAGAGCCTAGTCGTGGGGGCGGACTCGCTGAAAGCGGGCAAGTACACGCTAGAGCTCCAGCTCCCCCGCGCCGAGCCGCAGGCCCCGCTGTACGCTTCTGCCTCCGTCTTTGTCGAAGCAGCGGCCGATGTGGCTGGAGAGCCGACGGGAGCCGCGCCCGACGCGGCCGAGCTTGCCCCCGCCCCACCGCTTTCCGATGGCGTGGTCTATCACGTGCTAATCGATCGCTTCCGCGGTGACGATGGGCCGCTGGCCCCGCCTGCCTCACCCGGTCGGCGGGCCGGCGGAACCCTGCGCGGTCTGCAGCGGGCCGTCGAGGCTGGGTACTTTGCCCGCCTGGGGGTAACGACGCTGTGGCTGTCGCCGCTGTACGAAAACCCAGCCGGCCTATACACCGGCCGCGACGGTCGCAGCTATGAGGCCTATCACGGCTACTGGCCGCAAGAGCCGCGCCGCGTCGAGCCCAAGCTGGGGGGGGAAGCGGCCCTGACCGAGCTGGTGGCAGCGGCTCACGCGCGCGGCCTGCGCCTGATCTTTGACGCCGTCCCCAACCATGTCTTTGCCGAGCATCCGGCGTATCAGCTGCACTCGCGACGAGCGGTCGGCATCGCGGCGCTGCCCAGCCGACAGGCCGACGCGCAGAGCTGGTTTCACGACAGCGATCGCGCCTGCATCTGTGGTGCGCCGGGCTGCGGCTGGGGCGAGCGCATCGAAGACTGCTGGTTCGATCGCTACCTGCCTGACCTCAACCTGCGCAAGCCCGCCGCACTGCAGGCCAGCGTCGATGACCTGCTGTGGTGGCACGAGCGCTTCGATCTCGACGGCATGCGCATCGATGCCGTGCCGATGATGCCGCGAGCCGCCATCCGTCGCATGGTCAAGGCGGTGCGGGCGCAGCGGCTGCGCAGCGGACTCGACCTGCTCTTGCTCGGCGAGAACTACACCGGTCCCGGCGACGCCGGGCGGGCCAGCATTCGCAGCTTCTTGGGCCAGAGCTACGACGGCCTGGACAGCGCCTTTGACTTCCCGCTGATGTGGGCGATGCGCGCCGCGCTGGCCAGTGAGCAGCGGGGCCTCGATGATCTCGAAGACGAGATCGAAAAGAGCCAGGCCGCCTTCGCCGGCTCGGGCGCGGTGATGGGCCTGATCCTCGACAACCACGACACGCCGCGCTTCTTGTCAGAGGCGGCCGGGAACGCCGGCAACGATCCCTGGAGCGATCCGCCCGCGGCGCCGCGCGACGAGCTGCCCTATCGCAAGCTCGGGCTGGGACTGACCCTGCTTTACACGCTGCCCGGCCTGCCGGTCCTTTACTACGGCGACGAGGTTGGGCTGGCTGGCGCCAACGATCCCGACTCGCGGCGGGTGATGCCGGACATCCTGCAGAAAAGCCGCGCGCTTACGCCCCGCCAGGCCGAGGTGCTGCAGCTAGCCCAGGGGCTGGCGCGGCTGCGGCGCTGCCTGCCGCAGCTTCGGCGCGGCCAGCGGCACAGCCTGCATCGCAGCGCTGATCTCAGCATCGCTCAGCATGTCCTTTCGACTGCGTCTGCCGAGGCGAGCTCACCCGCTGCGCAGGGCAGCGTGATCGTCGTCCTGTCGCGGGCGCGAAATGATCAGCGCATCTTTCTGCGCTCCACTGACCTCACGAGCCCGCTGCCTGCCGGGCTGTATCGCGACGCGCTATCCGACGATCGCTTCACGGTCGCCGCGGCAGGATCGAGCAGCGAGCCGATCGCGCTGACCGTGCGTGCCCTACGCTCCGCGATCTATCTGCCGGAAGGCCATCGCTGCCGGTCGGTGCTGGAAGCGCCTTAGCCGGCCGCCGCGAGCAGCGACTCCAGGCGATTGCCGGCTGCGCGATGGCGCAGGATCTGCAGTGCGCGCTCGACGATGACGCTGCCGGCCTCGCTGGGGACGAGGCCCTGGCTGTAGATGTTCGAGAGCACGCTGTACTCGAAGCGGATGTCGGGGTGACCGCTGAAGCGCGCCGCCGCAGCCTGCGCCTCTGGGCTGCGCAAGCGATAGACGAAGTAGGCCGACAGGCTAGTCGCCGCCTCGGCATCACCGCCCGGGCGCTCGCCGAGCAGCACGATGGTCAGCGCGGTATCTAAGGCTTCGGCCAGCGGCTCGGCCAGCTTGACGCGGCCGTAGGGCACGACGATCGGCACGCCGCTGCGCACGCCCTTTTTGCCCAGGCCATCGCGCAGCACCGGCCACAGCTCGGGCAGGTTGGCGTGCACGGCAGCGGCAGACAGGCCATCCGAGACGACGATCTGTACCTCGCTGCCCTCGGCGCGCAGCTCGGCAGCGCTCGACGGATGCAGCAGCGCACCCAGGGTCGGCGAGCCCAGGTGGGACGCCTTGCTGTCGGCCTGGCTGCGGAGCCGGCGAAAGTCGGCCAGCCCAGCGAGCAGCCCCAGATCGAGCTCGGTGTAGATCGCCTCGCGAGCCAGCGCTTGCTGCAGGCGCACCTCGGCTGCGATGGCGCTGCGCGGACGCGGACCCGCCGTGGCAAAGCCGTGCAGGGCCGGGGTGAAGTGAGCCAGTGAAGCCAGCTCGGCCGCTGACTCGCAGAACAGCAGCGGATCGCCCCAGCGCTCGCCGCGCCCGATGCCATCTTCGGCCAGGATGCCGCGCGCGCTGGCCCAGGCCCGGTACTCCGGCGTCGTCGAGCGGCCATGGATCTCGCGCAGCGTCTGATCGTCGTGCCCGCTGGTGTCGAAATAGGCCAGCATGCGATCGGTGTTCAGATGCACATCCATGTAGTAGTTGGCCCCCGCCGCCGCCAGGAGCTGCGTCGCCATCTGCTGCCCCTCGAGCGTGATGTGCGAGTGCAGCGTGTAGCAGGGCGCCATGCCCATCGGCAGCCCGAGCAGCTTGCCCATGAAGTGATCCTGCAGGTTCGAGACGATCATCTCGTGGTTGTCGAGGTGGGTCTCGGGGCCGATGAAGCCGGTGACGTTGTTCACCATGAACGGATCCCAGCGCCGCGCCAGCCCGTAGCACAGCGCCTCGGTGGTGGTCATGTCGATGCCGTGGTGCTTGCCGTAGCTAAACTCGCTGCCCTGCCCGGTCTCGAAGTAGGTGAACTGTGCGCTCGGATCGCGCAGCGCACCCCGCGACGCCATCTGCTCGTACGCGCCATCCAGAAGGTCGATGGTGATGTCGAACTCGGTCAGGTTGGTGCGCTCGGTGCCGGCCAGGCTCTGAAACAGGATGTCGACCGGCACGCCCTGCTGCAGGCAGGCCAGCTGCGTCCTGACATGCGCAAGCACACAGCTCTGGGTCGGCACCGCGGTGCGCTCGCGGACGGCATTGAGCAAGCGCAGAAGAGCGCTGACGTTTTCGACGGTATCGACAGCCGGATTGATGCCAAGCAGAGCGTCACCGGTGGCCATCGCCAGGCCGGCGTAGAGCAGGAGCAGGATGCCGCGCGGATCATCGCTGGGATGGTTGGGCTGCAGGCGCGAGGACAGCGTCCCCGGCGTGCCCAGCCGCGTGCGCGCCCGGGTCGGACGACGGATCTTGCCGGCGATATAGATAAGCTCATGCACATCGCAGAGCTTGGCCACCGCGGCGGCCATCACGCCGGTCAGCCCATGCCCTATTTTTGCCGTCTCAGCCGGCGCAGCAGCGAGCAGCCGATCCTTCAGCTCGCCGAGCGACAGCGCCGCCAGGCCGGCATAGACCGCGAGATCAATGTCGTAGTTGACGCGCATCACGTCATCGATCCGGCCCTGGTCATCGGTCAGCGGCCGCTCGTACAGATGCTGCAGGCTAAGCTGCGCCAGGATGGCCCGCGCGGCTTCGCGCTCGACCTCGGACGCGGCGGCCAGCCCAGCGCTGCGGTCACCGGCCTTGCTGAGGTCGGCGGCTCCGAGCAGTCGCTTGAGTCCGACGAAGCGAAGCTCGCGACCAGCCTGCCGCAGCGAGTAGGTCTGATCCGGGGCCGGAGGCGGAACTGCGATCTGGTGAAGAGGGGTCAAGCGCGCGCTCATGTCGCCTTCCTGCTGTCGCCGTAGCCGTAAAACGACACCGGTACCACGGAATGCTGCAGCCGGCCCAGCGTCACGAACAGCGCCTCTGGGATCTCGACCTCGTCGAGGACGATGAGGGGATAGGGCGCCTGCCCCCAGTCCGTCGCGTAGTGGCCCAGGGTCTTGCCGCCGTTTCCTTCCAGCAGCAGCACCAGCGATACCGGCTCGGCGGGCAGCGCCGCCAGGATGCGCCGCCCGGTGCTCGCCGCAGCCGAAGGGGGCATGCCGGTCAGCGCCACCGCAATGCCCCCGTGACCACGACCGCCCAGGCGCAGCGCAGCAGCCAGCTCCTCGACGGGAGCGTCGTACGGTAGCCGCGCGACAATCGGCAGATCGGCACGGGGTAGCTGCTGCGGCTCAGGCAAAAAGATCGTCGTCCCCGAGACCTCAACATGGTGCAGCGCCAGGCCACAGGCGGTGGCTCGCCCAAGCGTCTGGGGGCGATGGCGGTACACATCGCGGGCGAGGAGCGGCGAGGCCAGGATCGCCGCCGCCAGATCGATCCCCAGATCGCCATAGGCCGTGCGCTCCGGCCAGCCACCCCCGGCACTGGCGCGATAGAGGAGCTCGCCGACCCCGCCGGAGAACGTGATCGCGGCACCGCCTGGATCACAGCGCATGACCAGCGCTTCCAGCTCGGTGACGAGCGAGGAAAGATAGGCCGCAAGCTCGCTGGCGCGGAGATCGCGGCCGAGCGAGTCATCAATCCCCAGCCTCGTTAGCTGGGCTGCGCCGGCTTGCGAGACGCCGCTGACGCGATAGCTGCCCGGCTGGCAGCGCAGGTGGCGGGCACCGATCGCAGCCACTGCGGTTTTCATCACGCGGCCGGCGCAGCCGACGGCCAGGTTGGTGGTGCCGCCGCCGATATCGAGGTTCAAAAAGGTCTGCTCAGGGTGCTGCTGGCACAGCACCGAGCAGTTGCCCTGGAAGGCCAGCCACGACTCCAGCTGCGGATCATCCGCGGTGGCGACCAGCGCTGACGAGATCCGCTGACCCACCAGCGCGCGCAGCCCGGCGACGTTTTGGGCCAACGCGGCGAGTCCGGTCACGATGGCGCCGCCCCCGGCAAAGCTCAGCTGAGTCGATGAGCCCTCAGGCCGAAGCTCCGGCGCCGCCAGTGCCGCCGCTGCCAGCCAGCCATCGATCTCGGCCGATAGCGCCGAAAGGTCGAGGAGCTCTCCGACAAACGGCGTGAAGATCGATGGCGAGCGATACCTCACCGTGTGCGAGACGAGCTCCATGCGGCCGCTCAGGCAGCTACGCGCCAGCTCAGCCGTCGCGACGATGGCGTGGCTGGTCGTCGAGCCAAAGTCGAGCCCCAAGAGAACGAGCCGCTGCACCCCTGCGGCTATACCACGCGCCCGCGGCGCTCGTCGTATCTGGACTCTACCTCAGCGCCCGGGGCGGCTCAGGCGATAGCGCACCATGGTCGCGGTGCCGTCGACACTCTGCAGCAGCGTGCCGTACTGGCCGAAGTCAAAGACCATGCGCCCGCGCAGCCGGGCTGGCTTCTGCGGCGCGGCTTCGACGAAGCGGAAGCTCTTGCGGTCGGCCTCTTCCAGGTACAGGCGTACCCGACCGGTCTCGACCGACAGCTCAGCCTCGACGGTTGGATCGACGCTCTCAGCCTTGAGCAGGCGCAGGCTCTTGGCTCCACTTAGCGTGTCGTAGACGCCGCTGGCGACAAACGGCGTGTTTGAGCCCAGCGAGCCCTCGATGCTGTGCGGACCTTTGCCGGTCACTTTGCCATCGGCTTTCGGCAGCTGTGGCACCACGCCCCCAACGGACTCAGCCGCTGGGGCAGCCGGCGGCGGTGCGGCGGGGCTGGCCTGACCCAGCGGATTGCCGTCGAGCGTCAGCGACAGCTTGGCCGGCAGACCCGCCCCGGGCTTTTCCGTCAGACGGTTGTTGCGCGCGCTCAGCTTCTTGAGGGCTGGCAGACCGCGCAGCGCGGCCAGGCTGGTTAGCTGATTGCCGTCGAGGTTCAGGTCGGAAAGCTGCGGCAGATCCGCCAGGCCCTCGATCGAGGTCAGGCCGCAGTCGGTCAGCCACAGCGCCTGCAGCGCGCTCAGGCGACGCAGCGGCGCCAGGTCGGCCAGCGTGACGTTGCTGAGGCGCAGTCCGATGACATGTCCCCCCTCGATGGCGATGGCCCGCGCGTTGCGGTCGATGCCACGGATGCCGATCGAGCGTAGCTGCTCCGCCGTCACCCCGGTGCCCTTGAGCAAGTCCGCGAGCGCCTGTCGTTCCCCCGCATCCATGGTCTTTAGCTCCTCTGCGATGGCGGTCGCCTCAGTCGCCGCCTTCCCCCCGGAGTCACTGCAGGCGACAAGCCCAAAACCCGTCGCTGCCGCAAGTCCGAAAAACCCGCTTAGCAGCGACGACCCGATGAGCCGGCGGGGTCCCGGCGAAAGCCTCTGCGCAGTCCGCGTCAAGTTGGGCACTGTCTCCTCGCTTTTGGGATTGTACTGGGAGGCTGGGTCGGTCTCAGTAGGCAAATTTTCTGCCCCCTGCCCATCGTCGAAAGCGAACAAAAAAAGTCATCATTGCGGTACGTTTACTCTGATGGCCGCGACCGGCCCGCAGGCGCTGGGGGACTACCTGCTCATCGAGCAAGTCGGTGAAGGCGGCATGGCCGAGGTGTATCGCGCTCAGTACGTCGGTAAGGGCGTCTCGATAAGCCCCAACACCGAAGTGGTCATCAAGCGCATCAAGCCCTCGCTCTTCAAGTCGACCGAGTTTCCCATCTTCCGCGAGATGTTTCTCAACGAAGCGAAGCTGGTGCGTGGGCTGCAGCACCCGAACCTGACGCGCACCTTCGCGCTTGAAGAAGCAGTCGATGCGACGCTGGGCTTCAAGGTTCCGTTTATCGTCAGCGAGTACATTCGCGGACAGCAGCTCTGGCAGCTGATGCGCATCGCAACCTATGGCTTTACGGGCCGGCCGATGCCGCCGCGCATCGCGACCTTTGTCGCCCGCGAGATCGCCCGCGGCCTGGGTCACGCGCACGCCCACAAAGACGCCAAGTCCGGCAAGCCACAGCCGATCATTCACCGCGACGTCTCGCCCGAGAACGTCATGATCTCGCTGGAGGGTGCGGTCAAGGTGATCGACTTTGGCGTCGCCAAGGCGATCGGTGGCTTCGGCCCGCAGACGCAGACCGGCATCATCAAGGGCAAGCTCGCCTACATGGCACCCGAGCAAGTGGCGCAGAAAGTCGTCCCCGCCACCGACGTGTTCGGCGCCGGCATCGTGCTGTGGGAGATGCTCACCGGACGGCGGCTGTTTGGCGGCGGCAACGAGTTTATGGTCGTCAACCGCGTGCTCAAGGCCGATATCCCGCGGCCGTCCGCGACGACGCAGAACATCCCCAAGGAGCTGGAGGATGTGCTGATGACCGCGCTGACCCGCGATCTGGCCATCCGCTACACCTCGGGCATCGCGTTCGCCGACGCCCTGACCGGGGTGATGAATCGCGTGCCGGCTCTGCGCGGCTGCACCAACCTGGACCTCAAGCGCTGGTCGCAGCAGACGCAGGAGGAGGGCAAAAAGATCGCCAGCGGCTGGGAAGACGATGCCGGCGTTGGCAGCCCACCGGCCGGAGCCGCCGCCGGATCAGGAGGCGCCGAGCACGGCACCGCCGGGGCCGCCACCGATGGCCTGATGGAGCTGTCGGGCGATGACGTCATCTTCTCGGGCATCGAGGGCGAGGTCGATCCGGGCGTCAAGGCCGTGGTCACGCAGGGGCTCAAGGCCCTGACCCCCGACATGCTGGCCAAGGAGCGGGCCCGCATGCTGGCGCAGCAGGCAGAAGCGGCGGCGGCGGGCGGCGAAGCTCCGCTCCCCGGGCTGCCTGGGATGGGCAGCATGTCCTCGCTGCCCGGCATGAAGTCCGGCCCGGTGCGCGCCGAGCCAGCGCCCTCGCCGGCCCCTGCTCTTGCGGCAGGCGGTCAGGAAGCTAGCACCTCGGAGTACCTGACTCCGGTCGGCAAGCAGCTGCCGCCAACCCCTGGGCCAGCCGTGGCCGCCCGACCTGGGCCCGCCCCCGCCGCGACGCCGCATGGCAGCGCTCCCAGTGCTGGCCTGGCCGCGCGCCTCGCCGAGCGCAGCGCCTCGTTCCTGGCGCGCGTGGCCGAGCAGAGCAGCCACCAGCTCCCCGCCGCGCTGCAGTCGATCCTCGCCGATCGCGAGCTTGTGAAGTGGCTGCTTGCCGTCGCTGGCCTGTTCGTTGTCTTGTTCGTGCTGCTGCTCACGCTGCTCATCAGCCGCTGCTAGAAACCGGAGCCGCACCTGCCCCCTTGGCACAAGGCAGCGGGGCTCAGGCCGGAGCGAGCCAGTCGGCGGCCTGCTGCGGTGCACAGCCCAGCAGCTCTTGCAGAAGCCCCAGCGCCAGCGCCGAACCCAGGCTAAGAGCCGCGGCATTCCAGGCCTCCGCGCTCGCCTCTTCGCTCATTATCACCGTCGCTGCGTCCGTCGGCTCGGCGGTCGGCGGCTGCCCCCGGCCACAGCGCGTGCTGCTCACCCACCACGGCAGCAGCTCGGCCGCCCCCGACCACAGCGCCAGGCAGCGCAGGTCCGGGCTCTCCAGCTGCGCCAGTCGGGGACGGGCACGAAAGTCGCCACGCACCAGGCGGCCTTCGCAGCTCGGCGGGGTCGGGCTTTGCAGGGCTGCCCCCGGGCCCGTGTAAAGCGCTTCCGCTTCGGCCAAGGCCAAAAGCGGCTGCGCGGTCGCGGGCCCCTCGGCGTACCACGTTACCTCCGCCACCCCCGCCCGCAGCAGGTACTGCGTAGCGACGCTGGCCAGGCTGCCACCGCTGCGCAGCGCGATCAGCTGCACGCTGCTCTGGCCGATCCGCTCTTGGCCGCGCCCGCCCACTTCGCGCAGGAGGATCTGGCGCGAGTAACGACGCAGCGCCTGATCGCTGAAGCGCGCCATCGCGACTGCTCTCTAGCGACCGCCAGCGATCGCCGGAACGATCGACACTTCGCTGTGCTCGGCGAGCGGTGTCTCCAGCCCCTTCTGGAAGCGGATGTCTTCTTCGCCAACAAAGATGTTCACGAAGCGGCGCACCTGGCCCTTGTCATCGAGCAAGCGCTCGCGCAGTCCCGGGTGCTTGGCTTCCAGGGCGGTGATCAGCTCGCCCACGGTGGCTGCCGGGACCGAGACCTGCTCTTGCCCCAGGGTCAGCTTGCGCAGCGGCGTCGGTATTCGAACATTGGCCATAGCGGTTTTCTCCCTGCCAGTGGTTGTGTAGTCGTCGTGTAGTTGTCGTGCCGAAAAGGTAGTCGTCAGCTGGCGGATTGTGGCATAGAAACGGGCGCCATGGACTCGCCTCTGTCAGCTCGGCAAGGGCTGGATCAGCTCGTTGCGCTTCATAAACGCGGGGTGGCGTGTATCCGCACCCAGACCGAGAGCGCACGGCTCGATGGCGCCGGGGACAGCGCCTACTCAGCGCTTGAGATCGCCCGCCTGGCCGAGAGCCTGCCACCAGCCCGCCGACCGCTCATCGCCATCGTCCCTGATGAGTCAGAGGCGCGGCTCCTGCGCCGCGATCTGCAGTTCTTTCTCGGTGGCGGACATGATGAAGGGGGCGAGTTCGCCGAGTCGGTGCTGAGCCTGCCCGACCTCGACACCAGTCCCTGGGCCGATGCCTCGCCCGAGCGCAGCGCCATCCTGCGCCGCATGAGCGTGCTGTTTCGGCTGTCGCAGGGCGGCGAACACTCCGGCCTGGTGCTGGTGGCTTCGCTGCGCGCCATTGCCCGTCGCGTGGTTCCATTTCTGTCGCTGGCCGGGCTGGTCAAGAAGCTGCACGTCAACGACGAGATCAACCGCGATCACCTGATCGATTTTCTCCGCCAGGGTGGCTACACCCGCGCCCCGGTCTGCGAAGATCCTGGGACGTTTGCGGCGCGCGGCGGCGTGCTCGATCTGTTTGTGCCGCTGTATCCCTTCCCGGTGCGCATCGACTTCTATGGTGACCTGATCGAGTCGCTGCGCTTCTACGATCCGGCGACGCAGCGCTCGCTGCGCAAGACCACCGAGGTCTTTGTGCACCCGGTGCGCGAGACCATCCTCACCGAAGGTCACCGCCTGCGTGAGCGGCTGCTCGAAGCCGCGGATCTGTCCGGCCATCCCTCGGCGCGAACGCGGCAGATTCAAGAGCAGATCGAAGCTGGCGAGGACTTCTTCGGGGCCGAGTCCCTGACCCCGGCCTTCCACGAGAGCTTAGGCTCGCTGCGCGAGTACCTGCCTGACCAGCCAACGTTCTATCTGCGCGCCCCGCACGCACTTTACGACGCACTGACCGAGCTCTACGAGGGCGGTGAAGCGGCGTATCAGAAGCGGCTGGGCGAGCGACGGCTGGGATTCCCAGCGCATGACTTCTTCCTGACCCATGAGGAGCTGCGTCAGCTCTTTGAGGGTGATGCTTCGCCGGGGGTCGCGGGCAGCAGCTATCGGCCACAGCGCATCGAGTCGGCGCCGCTTTACATCAGCGAGAGCGCAGCCGAGGTCGCCGAGCAGCTGGGGGCGGCCGGGGCCAAAGACCGCGGCGCGACGGCGCCCACCGTGCGGGTGGCGGTGGCAACGCATCATGAGCTGCTCGCCGAGATGGCGCGGGCCCGAGCCGAGAAGCACGATCACCTGCTGCAGCCGCTCACCCGTCGCCTGCGCGAAAACCAGGCCGAGGGCGTGCGCTCGGTGATCGTCTGTTCCAGCCTGCAGCACGCTGAGCGCATGGAAGGCCTGCTCAAGGGCTATGGCCTAAAGCCGGTGCTGCATCGTCCGGGTGTGGCGACGCTGGCCGCCGAGCAGCAGCAGGGCACGACGCTGCATCGCTTCGAGCTCTTAGAAGACAATCCAGCGCTGTTTGGTCGCATCGAGCTGCGCGTCGGGCCGCTCCTGCGCGGCTGTGATCTGCCGCTCGATCGCGTCGCGCTGTACTGCGAGGCCGAGATCTTCGGCGAGAAAGCAGCGCGCAAGGCGGCACGCGCCCCCAAGAAGCCCTCGCTCGGCGATCTGAAGAACCTGGAGCCCGGCGCCTTCGTCGTACATCAGCTGCACGGTGTGGGTCGCTACAAGGGCCTGACCAAGCTGCCGATTACCAAGGGCGGCGTCGCCATCGACTTTATGCACCTGGAGTACGACGGCGGCACGCTGTACCTGCCGGTCTGGCGGCTCGGTGAGGTGCAGCGCTACGTCGGCGCCGAGGGTGTCACGCCCAAGCTCGATCGGCTGGGCGGTGAGACCTGGGCCAAGACGCGGGCCAAGGTCTCGCGCGAGATTCGCCAGATCGCTGAGGAGCTCTTGCAGCTGTACGCCCAGCGGCAGGCGCTACCAGGCCACTCGTTCCAGCTGGGAGCCGACGAGGATCAGCTGTTCTCGGAGTTCGAGGCGACCTTCCCCTTCGAAGAGACACCGGATCAAGAGCAGGCCATCGCCGATGTGCTCGCCGATATGGAAAACGAGCGGCCGATGGATCGCCTGGTCTGCGGCGATGTTGGCTATGGCAAGACCGAGGTCGCGATCCGCGCCGCGGTCAAGGCGGTGCTGGGACGCAAGCAGGTGGCCGTCCTGGCCCCGACCACCGTGCTGGTCGAGCAGCACTACGCGACGTTCTGCGAGCGCTTAAAGAGCCTGCCCGTGCTCATCACCTCGCTGTCGCGCTTCCGCTCTCGCGCCGAGCAGACGCAGGTCATAAAAGGGCTGGCCGAGGGCAAGGCCGATATCGTCATTGGCACGCATCGCCTGCTATCTGCCGATGTGCGCTTCAAAGATCTGGGGCTGGTGATCATCGATGAAGAGCAGCGCTTCGGCGTCGCGCACAAAGAGCGCCTAAAGAAGCTGCGCACCGAGGTCGATACGCTGACCCTGACTGCCACGCCGATTCCGCGCACCCTGCACATGGCGCTGTCAGGGATGCGCGACCTGTCGATCATCACCACCGCGCCCGCCGATCGCCTGGCCATCCGCACCATCGTTGCCCGCGACAACGACGAGCTGATTCGCGACGCCGTCACGCGCGAGCTGGGCCGCGGTGGACAGGTCTTCTTTGTGCACAACCGCGTCGAGAGCATCGGCGAGCGAGCCCGCAAGCTGCGCGAGCTCTTGCCGCAGGTGCGCATCCTGGTCGGACACGGCCAGATGTCCCCTGAGGAGCTGGAGCGCGTGATGCTCGACTTTGTCGAAGCGCGGGCCGATCTGCTGCTGTGCACGACGATCATCGAGAGTGGCCTGGATATCCCGCGCGCCAACACCATGATCGTCGATCGCGCCGACACGTTTGGCTTGGCTCAGCTCTATCAGCTGCGCGGACGCATCGGCCGCTCGACGCAGCGCGCCTTCTGTTACCTGCTGGCGCCGGCCAACGACGCCATGACCGCTGATGCCAAGCAGCGGCTGGCGGTGCTGCAGCGCTTCTCTGAGCTGGGGGCCGGCTTCAACATCGCCAGTCACGATCTTGAGATCCGCGGCGCCGGTGATCTTTTGGGCGCCAAGCAGTCAGGCACCATCGCCCACATCGGCTTCGAGCTATACACCCGCATGCTGGAAGAGGCGGTGGCCGAGCTACGCGGGCAGCCGATCACGCGGCCGCTCGATCCCGATCTGACCTGCGACCTGCCGGCCTTCATCCCGGACGACTATCTGCCCGACACCGGGCAGCGCCTGGACTTCTATCGTCGGCTGTCGGTGGCCGAGGACGAGGAAGAGATCGCCGCCGTGCTAAGCGAGATCAGCGATCGCTATGGCGCACCGCCGGAAGAGGTGGCGGTGCTGGGCGATGTCATGGTGGTCAAGGCGCTGGGCCGCAGGCTGCAGGCCGCGACCATTGAGCTGTCCGAGACGCGACTCTCGCTATCGCTGCGCGATACCACACCGCTGCGGCCCGAGCAGGTCACGGCCTTGGTGGCGCCGCGCAAGTCGCCGTGGCGCATCACGCCGGATCAGCGCCTGGTGCGGCTGTGGCAGGGAGAAAAAGAGCGCGAGGGCCGGCTGGCCCTGGGCAAGTCGCTGCTCGCGGATCTGTTATCGCAGGCGATGCCAGACTTGGCGGTGCGGCCGGCCGCGGCGGCGGCGCGCTAAGCGACGGCCCGCCGGGCCGAGGAGGGAGAGCGGCCTAAAACGGTGTGGCGCCGGGCAGGATCTGTGCAACCGCACGCAGGAACGTGTCGCTGACGTACATGTTGCCCGCGGGGTCAAACGTGATGCCGTTGGGGGCCGGCAGGTTGCGGGCCACGACGGTCTCGGCGCAGTTGGCGGCAGTGCAGCCGCAGCCTCCGGCGCCGCAGGCAAACGTCGACAGGTCGTAGCCCAGGATCTCACCGGTGCCGCGCGAAGCGACGTACAGCTTGCCGGTCGCCGAAACCGCAAGAGCGGCCGGGCGCGCCAGACGCCCACCGGGGTTGACGACGCCGATGTTGGCCGCGCCGTTGCAGCGCGCCTGCCACGTGTTGATATTGCCGGCCAAGTCGCAGACGGTGATCCGGTCGCTGCCGTTGTTGGCGACAAAGACGCGGATGCTGGTGGTGCCGTTCGGAATGAAGGCCACACCCCAGGGCTCGCTGATCGCGCCGTTCATGGTGATGCCGCCCATGCCGGTCAGGTCGCTGCCGTTGGTGGGGTCGATGACCTCCAGCCGCGTCGCCTGGTGCGAGGCAAACAGGTGCGGCGGAATCGTCACGCCACCCACGGTCGACTGCACCTGATAGGTGCTGGCGCGAATGTTGGTCAAAAACGGCGCCGCCGCCGGCAGCGAGGCGATCGTCGTGTTGGCCGCGTCGATGGTCTGGAAGTTGAAGTTGCCGGTGCTGCTGACGAAGAGGCCCTGATAGGCAGCCGGTGGATAGGTGTTGAGCGCCGCGGCGGCCGGGCGTAGCTGAACATCGGATGGGCCGTTGAAGCCGCTGTTCACTAGCGCGATGTTGCCCGTCGCAATCGGGAAGGGGCCGGCCAGGCTGGCCGAGAACACCGAGTTCGAGACGCTATCGGCGATGTACAGCGTGTTGGTGGCCGGCAGGACCGTCAGGCCCATCGGAGCAGACAGGGGCGAGCCAGCCATGAAGCTTGACTGCGCGACCTTGACCACGTTGCGGGCCGGCGAGGTGACGTTGCGGAACGGATCGATCGTAAAGCTGACGCTCTTGGTGGTGGCGGCGCCGGTCGTGCCATCGGTGGCGATGACGAGCAGCGACTCGATGGTCGGGGCCGGCGAGCTTGCCGTCGGGCTGAGGTTGAACAGGACACAGGGGCCACCGCCAGCGCAGGCACTGGCGCCCAGGCCGAGGATGTTGCCAGCCTGGGCAAAGGCGCCGCTGGCCACGAACGTGACGGTGTTGTTGTTACCGTTGGCGTAGCTGATCTGCACCTGCACAGGAATCGCAACGCCGGTGCCAAAGACGTCGGTATTGACCGGTGAGAGGATGGTGACGGTCGGCGGGATCGGCGCGTTGATCACCGAGATGTACACCGAGTCACCGACCACCGTCGGCGTCCCGGCGAAGGCCACGGCGACCTGGTAGACACCGGCCACCGGCACACTCAGGGTGCCGCTCATCGCTGCGCTGGCGCAGGCCGAGGGGCTGCAGGTAGCGGCGGTGGTCGGGGTGGGCGAGAGCGTCACGCTCATGGCGCCGAGGCCGGTGGTCACCGTGTTGCCGAAGCCATCGCTGACCACGACCTTGTAGTTTAGTGGGTTGTTCACCTGCGTGATGTTGTTCGACAGCGTTAGCCGCGCCACCAGTGCCGTCTGATCGGCCCCAATCAGGATCGACTTGCTCTGGGTCAGCGTCGTGCCCGCCACGTGAGCGATGACGTTCCAGGCGGTGTTCGAGCTCTTGACGAAGTTGACCAGCATGCCCTGGTAGTAGGTGTTGCCGGTGGCATCCGTGCCCTGGGTATCGACGGGCGAGACGACGGCGCCGGGCATGTTGGTGGTGACGGTGACCAGCGGCTGCGGGATCTGGTTCCCGTACATATCGACGACGGTGTAGACGTACACAAGCTGCGTGCCGGCGGCGGCGGTGTTGACCGAGGTCAGCGGCGCGGCGCTCGTCCCCAGGGACAGCGTCAGCACCGCTGGATCGGCCGCCGTCACAGTCAAGGTCTGCGACACCGAGATGTTGGCCGATAGCTGCGCCGTGACGGTATAGACCCCGGCCAGCGTGCCGCTAAGCGTAAACGGGCTGGCCGAGCCCGTGACATTTAGCGCGCCATTGCCCGTCGGGCCAGCGGTGATGGTCGGGGCCACCACCATGCCGTTGTTCTGGCCGTTAATATCCAGCACTTCGACCGTCGCGGTGACGCTGCCGCCCGCCTTCATAGTCTGGGCGCTGAGCATCATGCGGATCGAGACGCCGGGGGCGGGTGTGACGATCGACACCTTGGTCGGCTGCGAGGTGCCGGTCGCATCGCTCGCAGTCAGCGACAGCTCATTGGTGGTGTTGGGATTGAGCGTGACGGCAATCGCGAAGCGGCCAGCGTAGGGGTCGGCGACGCCCGAGACCTCCTGCGCGCCCCCGGCGATCTTGACCGTCGAGCCCCACTTGGCGAAGCCGGTGATGGTCTGGGTCAGGACGCTAGTCGGTGACGTGACCGGATCCACCGTGGGGGGGGCCGGCGGCTGCGGCGAACAGCCGACGACGAGAAAAATAAGCGAGACCAGGGATAACCAGACCTTGCGCATCATATCCGCCCTCCTAGTAAAGGCTTTGCCAGCAGACGAACCTTCTAAATATATGGTTTCAAGTAATGAAGAAAAAGTTTATTAATATTGTGTAATGCTTTCAGTTCCTTACATGTCGGCCACTCGACGCCCGCCTAAATGCGTAGCAAATTCCGTATTAGATGGCTAGTTCAGTCCTTGGTGCGCTCAGGTGGGAGCCAGACATAGTGCTGAGCAGCTGGCCGGATAATGAAGGTTCTCAGGCGCACCCAGGATAGGGTCGGGCATCACCAATAGTTTCAATCAATTCCTAAAGACAACGCGGCTTGGCTTGCGCGATAATGGCCCTCGCGCGGTCCGGCTGCTCTCGCTGCGCCAGCCGGCCGCACAGGCCGCTCTCGTGTGAGGATATCCATGCAACGAACCACCTGCGCTCTCTGGGCCGCGTTTTCTTTGTTGGTCGCGACGCCCGCGCTCGCTCAAAATCGCGGATTCGAGATTAACCGCTATCAGCCTACGAGTGCCGGTGAGTGGTCATTTGCGGTAGATCATCCATGGTATAGCTCTATGCGGTATTTTGCCGCTGGACTGACTTTCAATTACGCTCACAATCCTCTTGTGCTAAATGTCGCCAATCAGACTGGGCCTAACTTCTCGCGCTCGGTGGTGATTGAGCACCAGCTGATTGCCCATGTTGATTTGGCAGCTTCGTTTCTGGATCGGATCCACATCAGCGCTTCTTTGCCGGTTACTCTGTTTGAAGCCGGATACCCACAGCTGGGCATTAATCCCAGCAATGGCCTAGCGCTCGGGGATCCCCGGCTGGGCGCCAAGGTGCGCCTGTTTGGTCAGCCCTATCGCGGACCGATATCTCTGAGTCTGTCGGCCGATGTCTGGATTCCGATCAATAGCTTTTCCGACCGCCAGCCCTTCCCCGCCCAGTCCGGCGAGAGCGGCGTGCGGGTGCTGCCGAAGCTTATCGCCGGTGGCCTGTTCAGTCACATCCTGTGGTCGCTGACCGCTGGCTTTTACTACCGCCCCAGCCAAGCGATCACCGGCCTGGCACCGCGGTTTGGCAACAGCGCCGGCAGTGAGCTACTAGTCGGCGCCGCCATCGCCTATGCCAGCCTGGAGCATCGCTTCGCCATCGGGCCGGAGGCGGTCTATAGCGCGACGGTGCTCGGCGAAGGCGCGCTGCAGCCGCAGACCATGAGCTTGGATCTGCTGCTCGCGGCGCACTACAACATCGCGCGCATCCTGCAGGTCGGTGTGGCCGGTGGCTATGGCGTGCTGCAGCAGAGCGGCAGCCCCGATGCCCGGGCCCTCCTGCGCCTGGCCTACGCGCCGATGAAGCCCGAGAAGCCCAAGGATCGCGACCACGACGGCGTCCCTGACAAGACCGATCTCTGCCCCGATGAGCATCAGGGCAGTCGGCCGGATCCCGAGCAGCCCGGCTGCCCGCTGCGCGATCGCGACAACGACGACATCGCCGACAAGATCGACCAGTGTCCCGACGAGCCCGCCGGCGCCAAGCCCGATCCCAACAAGCTGGGCTGCCCGCTGCGCGACAAGGATGGCGATGGCGTGCTCGATGCCGATGACCAGTGCGTCGATGAGCCGGCTGGGCCGAAGCCCGATCCCAAGAAGCCGGGCTGCCCGCTGCGCGATCGCGATGCAGACGGCGTGGTCGATGTCGAAGACCAGTGCGTCGAGATGCCGGCTGGGCCGAATCCCGATCCGCTGCGCCCCGGCTGCCCCGACCTGGACAGCGACAGCGACGGCGTGTTCGACGGCAAGGATCAGTGCAAGACGGTGCCGGCCGGCAACAATCCGGACCCGGCGCGACCGGGCTGCCCGATTCCTGATCGCGACAAAGACATGATCCCCGATGGGGTCGATGCCTGCCCGGACAAGCCGGGCGCGCCCTCGGCCGATCCGAAGAAGAACGGCTGCCCGGGCCTGGTCGAGGTCAAAGGCAGCATGATCGTGATCTTGCAGCAGGTGTTCTTCGCCACGAACAAAGACGTGATCCTGCCCAAGAGCTTCCCGGTGCTAAACGCCGTCGCCGATGTGCTAAGCCAGCTGCCGCAGATCAAGCGCGTCGCGGTCGAGGGCCACACCGACAACAAGGGCAAGGCGGACTACAACCGCGACCTGTCAGGCCGTCGCGCCAAGAGCGTCATGACCTACCTCGTCGGCCGCGGCATCGCCGAGGCGCGATTGGAGTCGCATGGCTATGGTCCCGACAAGCCGGTGGCCGATAACAAGACCGAAAAAGGCCGGGCCTTAAACCGACGCGTCGACTTCGTGATCTTGCAGTTCCAGTCGCAAAACGGCGAGAGCCTGGCGACGTCGCCGCCGGCCGCTGCTGCTGCTGCCACTTCGCCAGCTGGCCCCAGCCCGACGCCAGCCCCGGCCCCAGCAGCGACGGCTCCGGCGACCGCTGCACCACCGGCCACCTCGCCCGCAGCTCCGGCCGATGCCACGCCACCGGCCGCGTCGACCACCGGGGCAGCGAGCGAGCCGCCCAAGGTCATCGCCACGCCGAGCGCGCTGCCTGACCCCGAGCCCGCGAAGCCCAAACCTGCCCTGACGGGAGCGAAGCCCAAGCCTGGTGCCAAGCCCGCTGCCAAGCCCGCTGCCAAGCCACCGGCCAAGCCCGCTGCCAAGCCACCGGCCAAGCCCGCTGCCAAGCCCGCTGCCAAGCCACCAGCCAAGCCGAAGCCCGCTGCGAAATAGCTGCGACGCGCTGGCCCGCGCAGCTCTGCTCCGCCGCGCGCACTTACGCCCTGCATCAGACGAGCCATCGCGCCCTAAACCGCACCAAAACCCCCGCCAGAGCCTGGCTTGACATCCCCGGACAATAACGACAAGGTGTCGGCTATGAATCGGCCTGTGTCCTTCGTCTGGGTGGACGTCTTTGCAGAGCAGCCCTTTGGCGGCAATCCGCTGGCCGTGCTGGACGGCAGCAGCATCCCTGATGAAGCCCTGATCGAGCTCGCCCGCGAGCTGAGCCTTTCAGAGATGACGTTCTTCTATCCTCCGACTCACCCCGAGGCGGACGCCCGTGTGCGCATCTTCACGCAAGCCAAAGAGATTCCCTTCGCTGGCCACCCGGTCCTGGGAACCGCGTTTGCGCTGCTGCAAAACGGCACGCTGACCTGGCGCGCGCCGCGCACCACCGTGCGACTGCAGCTGGGGCTCGGCGTGGTACCGGTCACCATCGAAGGCGGCGACAAGCCAGAGCGCGCCCGCTTCGCGCACGATCGCATCGGCGTCAAGACCCCACCGATCACCGATGAGCGCCTGGCCTGGCTGCCGCCGGCCCTCGGCCTGGCGTCCGATCGCCTGAGCACCCCACCACCCGGCGCCTCGCAGGGACAGGGCGAGCGCCTGTTGCATCCCCAGGTGGTAAACGGCGGCGCCCTGCAGCTAGTCGTCCCGCTGCGCACTGCTGCCGACGTCGATGCCATCGAGTCCTCGTATCGCGATGTGGTCGTCGCCGAGCGCATGCTGGGGGCCGAGCTGGGCATCATGGCGTTCGCCTTTGCCGATCCGCTGCGCGAGGCGCGGCGCCCGGATCAGCCGCTGCGTGTGCGGGCCCGCTTCTTTGCCTCGGATGCGCCGCAGGAAGACCCAGCCACCGGAAGCGCCGCCGCCGCGCTCGCCGTCTACCTGCATCACCATCACGTCCTTGGCAACAGCCAGACGGTCGAGATCGATCAGGGCCCGCCCCGCGGTCGCGTCGAGGGCGCGCCGGGACGACGCAGCCTGCTGCGCGCGCAGTGCGATGGCAAGAACGTTCAGGTCGAAGGTCGCGTGCGCGAAGTCCTGCGCGGCGCCATCACCCTGACCCTGTAGCCGCGGCCCTCACCGCGCGGCAACGCTCAGGACGCCATGCCCTTCCGCACGTCGATCCCGGTTCGCTTCGGCGATGTCGACCACGCCGGCATCGTCTACTACCCGCAGTACTACATCTACTTCCACGAGGCGTTTGAGGACTTCTTCAACCTCAGCCCGTTTAGCTACTTTCAGCTCCTCGACAAGGAGCGCATCGGCTTCCCCACCGTCCACGTCGAGACCGACTTCAAGCAGCCGCTGCGCTACGGCGACAGCCTAGATGTCGCGATCACCGTCGAGCGCCTCGGTCAGCGCAGCCTGACCCTGCTTTATGAGGGACATCGGCACCGCGATGGCATCCACTGCGTCACCGCCCAGATCACCCTGGCCTGCATCGATCTGGACACCTTCAAGTCGCGCGATATCCCCGCGGATCTGCGCGAGCTCTTTACTCGCTTTCGCTCATGACTACACCCCGTCGCGCTGCCACTATCCTTGTCCTGCGCCAAGTCGATGGCGCGCCCCAGCCCATCATCGAAGTGCTGTTGGTGCGCCGCGGTCACCGCGCCAGCTTCATGGCCAACGCCTACGTCTTCCCGGGCGGCCGGGTCGACGAAGCCGACAGCCAGCCCAGCCCTGAGCTGACCTGTGCCCGCTGCGCCGCCCGCGAGCTTAAGGAAGAAGCGGCGCTGCGCGTCGACGACCTGACCGAGCTTGTGCCGTTTGCGCGCTGGATCACGCCCTCGGCCGAGCCCAAGCGGTTCGATACCGACTTCTTCCTGTGGGCGATGCCGACCGATCAGGCGCCGCAGGTCGATGCGCAAGAGGTCTTCGATCTGCGCTGGCTGAGCCCGGAAGCGGCGATCGCCGCCTACACCCACGAGGGCCTGAACCTGCCGCCGCCCACCGTCAGCACGCTAGAAGATCTGGCCGCCGAGATCGCCGCTGCTCGTCGCAGCCTGCCACCCGGCGTCCCGCTGCTCGCCCAGCTGCTTGGGCGCTGCCGACGGCGCGTGCCGGTGATCCTGCTGCCGCGCCTGCGCGCCAGTGCTGGCGGTGGCATCGAGATCGTCATGCCCTGGGATCGCGAATTCGCCAGCACCCCCGGCGAAGGCGAGCCAGCCCCCTGCCTGGCGCTCGGGGCCGAGCCAGTACCCAAGCGCATCAGCCGCTGCGCCCTGGACCCGCCCGGAGTCTGGAGCTTCGTGCGAGCCGACGACTAGCCCGACCAGCGCCGCTCGTCCTCTGACGGCCTCTACGCGACGGGCTCGTTGTCGCCAGCTTCGCCCTCGCCGCCGCGCTGCTCGCGCTCTAAAAAGCGAAAGATGGTGCGCGGATCGACATCCAGATCGCGGGCAGTCTGGGCGCGGTTGCCGCTGTTTTTGGCCAGGACTTCCAGCACGTACCGACGGGCGAAGCGCTCTTTGGCTTCGGCCAGCGGCACCACCGGCTCCGGCGCTTCTCGCGCCACCGCAGGCGGCAAGACCAGGCCCAGATCTTCCGGCTCCAGCACCAGCTGATCCGAGAGCACAAGCGCCTTTTTGATCAGGTTTTCGAGCTGGCGAATATTGCCCGGCCAAGGGTGCACCAGCAGGGCCTGCTCGGCCCGCGGCGACAGGCTGCGCGCGCTAATCCCCAGCTCGGCCGCGCCGCGCTGCATGAAGTAGCGAGCCAGGATCAGGATGTCCTCGCCGCGGTCACGCAGCGGTGGCAGGTGAATCGGCACCACATTGAGGCGGTAGTACAGGTCTTCGCGAAAGCGACCCGCGCGGATCTCAGCCAGCAGATCGCGATGGGTGGCCGAGATCACGCGCACATCGATCGGCTCGGGCTTGGTATCGCCGACCCGGGTCACCGCGCGCTCCTGCAGCACGCGCAGCAGCTTGACCTGCAGGCCCATCGGCATCTCGCCGATCTCGTCGAGAAAGAGCGTCCCGCCGCTGGCCGCATGGAAGCGTCCGGGCTTGCTGCGATCGGCGCCGGTGAAGGCGCCGCGGACGTAGCCAAACAGCTCAGACTCAAGCAGCTGCTCGGGAATCGCGCCGCAGTTGATGGCCAGCAGCGGCCCGCTCTTGCGCGGCGAGCGGCGATGGATCTCCTGGGCGATCAGCTCCTTGCCAGTGCCGGTCTCGCCAGTGATCAGCACCGACACATCGGCCCCGGCCACCTTGCCCACAGTTCGTAGGACCTCCTGCATGGCAGGCGAGGCCCCGGCCCCCGCACCGATGCTCACCACTGAGCCGAAGCGGATCTGTTCCAGCTCAGCGCCCAGCCGCTGGTTGTCGCTCTTGAGCGCGCTGACCAAGCGAGCGTTCTTGAGGATCAGCGCGGCCTGCGCCGACAGGATGGTCAGGACTTCGAGATCGCTCTTCTGAAACAGGTTCTTGATCTGACTTGAGCCCACGTAGAGCGCGCCGAGCAGGTTGCCGCCTTCGCGCAGCGGCACACACATCACCGAAGACAGGCGCAGGTGCAGCACGCTCTCGGCGTGGCTCCACTCCGCGTCGCCGAGCGCGTCGCTGACGATGATCGGCTGGGCGGTACGCAGGACCTTGTCGACGATCGAATCGGAGAGCTCGCGGGCCGGCTCACTGACCGCCTCTTTGCGCAGGGTGCGGGCCACGTGGATGCGCGGCTTACCCTCTTCCAGCAGCACCAGGAAGCCGCGATCGGCACCTGTGATCTCAACGATCGCGTCGATCAGATCGGCCAGTAGCTCGTCGAGCGCATAGCGACCAAGCAGGCGCTCAGAGAACCAGTGCAGCTTGCGATAGGCGTTGAGGACGGCGCGCTCACGGTCTTCACCCGTGGCCGGGGGGGGCGGCGGCTCATCGTGGACCAGCGACAGCTCGGTACTGCCGAAGCGCAGGACGTCGCCCAGCGCCAGCTTGCACTTGCCCTTCTTCTTGCCGTTGACGAAGAAGTCCTCACCCACTCCGACCAGGACATACTCGCCAAAGCCAACGGGCTCGCCGCGCGCATCGAGCTTCTGATCGACCTGCAGGTAGGCGTGGCTGACGTGCACCTTGGGGTCGGCGAGGACGATGTCATTTTCCGGACTGCGCCCGATGGTAAGCAGACGCTTGTGCAAGCGAAAGCGACGGGCCACACCTGGCGAGGACGGACCGCCCACCGACTGGCTGGGGGGACCGCTCGGCGGCGGCGTGGCCGTCGGGCCAGAGAGTAGCTTGAGCACAATCGGCATCGGCATCAGAAGCGTCCCCCGGCCCCGAGCATGAACAGGCCGCCGCTGTTTTCCGGGCCGATATCCGGCAGCACGAGCACCTGCGGGCGCAGGCTCAGCCGCGGTGGACTCGGCGGCCGCGGCTCGGTAGCTGGCTCGCTCTTCGGCGACGGCAGATCGGCGGGGGGAGCCGACAGCTCACGCACCTCGACCACCGTCCGCGCATGCACCAGGGCATCGATCAGCCCACTGAGCACCAGGCCCCAGAACACTGCGCCGCTGCCGAGATAGACCCCGGTCAGAGCCTGCGCCGTCTTGAGCTGGGCCGTCGGTACCTTGCCATCGGGATACAGCAAGCGCACCGCCAGCCAGGTCGCCAGTGAGCCGCCGCCGCTGAGTGCCTCGCCGACCAGCAGCACCGCGCCGACGGCGCGACGACGCGCCACGAGCTGCGGTACGCCAAACGGCACCAGATCGAGAGCGCTGAAGCGGCGATGGATGACCCGCTCGATGTAGATGCGGCGGCTGCGCTTTTCAGCCAAGAGCTCAGCCTGCTTCTGCAGCGCCTCGGCTTCGACGCGTCGACGCTGCTCTTCCTCGGCTTGGCGGCGCCGGATCTCTTGCAGACGCTCGGTATTGCGGCGACGAATATCGTCCAGAAACGCGACAGCCTGCAGCGGATCTACCACCGGGTCGAGCGCAAAGTCGGGGCGCAGCGAGAGCAGGACATTGAACTCCTGCTCGGCTGCCGCTTCGTCATGCTCGAAGAAAGCGCTGATGGCCAGGAGCTTGTGCGCCAGGATGACCTGATCTTCGATGGCCAAGAGCGTCTGCGGGTATAAGAGCGGACGAAGCACAGCCACCGCCGCGCCGTAGTCGCCGCGCAGGTACGCCAGCCGCGCTCGCTCTAGCTTTTGCTCGGGCGTCATCGCAGCGCGCGTCGACGCAGACGACGGCGAGGGGGCCGGTCGCTGCGGCTGGGCCAGAGCGCGCGAGGACACGCCGAGCAGCACGCAGCAGAAAAGTCCGCAGGCCGGCAGAGCCACGCCACACCACAACCCCCGCGCCCTTCGGCGTCCCTGGATAGCTCTGTGCGTCGCGTCTTGCCCTTGGCTGTCTCGCCAAGACATCCAGCTATGCCTATCACGGTCGGCGGCGAAAACCTATTCGTTTAGGGCTCGACGGCCAAACCCGCGCCGACACGACAAGCTGACGAGGATTGGCCCGACTGGCGCGACACTTCCGACTGGCAGCCGAGCTGTGGTCGTGGGACAACCGGCGCGACCTAGGCCAAAGGAAAGGAGAAGATCCGATGAAGAAACGACTGACCGCAGCTGCCGTCCTGTGCGGCGTACTAGGCCCGATACTCTGGGCGTCCGCCGATGGCAAAGCCCCGGCCAAGCCGGCCCCTGAGGCCAGCTCGCCCACAGCCAAGCCGGCCGAGCCCAAGACCCAGAACATCCAGACCCAGGACATCGAGTACAAGGTTGGCCAGACCGTGCTGCTCGGGCAGCTAGTCTGGGACGCGGCGCAGGCTGGCAAGCGACCCGGGGTGCTGGTCGTGCATGAGTGGTGGGGGCTCAATGCGCACGCCAAGAACCAAGCCGCGCGCTTGGCCAAGGCTGGCTACGTCGCCTTCGCCCTCGATATGTACGGCAAGGGCAAGCTAGCCCAGCATCCCAAAGATGCGCAGGCCTTCGTGGCCGAAGCGACGTCGGACCCAGCAACGGGCAAGGCCCGCTTCTTGGCCGGCCTAGCGCAGCTGAAGAAGGCGCCGCAGGTCGAGACCAGCCAGATCGCGGCCATCGGCTACTGCTTCGGTGGTGCTGTCGTGCTGGACATGGCTCGGGCCGGAGAAGACCTGGCTGCGGTGGTGTCGTTCCATGGCGCGCTCGGCTCAAAGCTGACGGCGAAAAAAGGACTCAAGCCGCGCATCTTGGTAGCGACGGGCGCCGACGATCCGATGATCGGCCCTGAGCTGGTGGAGAAGTTCCGCCAAGAGATGACGGCGGCCGCGGCGCGCTTCGAAATCAAGAGCTACCCGGGCGCCAAGCACAGCTTCACCAACCCCGATGCCGACAAGGCCGGTGTACCAGGACTGGGCTACAACGCGGCAGCCGATCAGGGCTCGTGGGATGCGATGCTGAAGCTATTTTCTGAGGTGTTTCCGCGACGATAGCGGAAAGAGGCGGGCTCGCCCTGGGGGGGAGCGGGAGCTAGAAGGCGAGGCGGGCGCCGATGCGCAGGTACAGCGGGGCTTGGAAGGCGGTGGGCTGGCCGTAGTTGCTGTTGAGCACGGGCACCGAGCCGTCAGGCGAGCGCAGCTTCTTGAGGTCCTCGGGCTTGCCGTAGCGAATCGGATCGACGAACGAGAAGGTGTACTCGTCATCGACGTTGATCACTTCCTGCTGGTTAAACAGGTTGATCACGTCGAAGTACAGCGTCGCCTTGACCTGATCCGTCAGCTGGTGGTCATAGCCGATGTGCGCGTCCATCTGCGTGATCATCGGCGTCCGGCCGCCCGAGCCCGACGGCAGGATGAAGGTCTCACGCGCGCCATAGACCGAGTGCTGGCCGAGCACTTGGATCGGCCGACCGGACAGCGCGGTAAAGGTCAAGCTCGCGGTCAGCGTGCCTTTGCCACCGAACAGCGGCTGCATGTAGAAGCCGGTCGCCTTCAGGTTGTGTGGGCGATCGTTGTTCAGCGGCCCGTCGCGATTCACTAGCAGATCGATGATGTCGTACTGCGTCGTGATGTTGGGATCGAGCTGGTTGTTGTACGGGTTGAACGGCCCGGGGAAGTTACCGGTCAGGCGCGAGTAGGTGTAGTTGGCGAGGATCGAGAAGCGGTTCGACAGCCGCTTGTTAATCGTGAAGGTGATGGCGTGGTACTCGCGCTTGGGCGGCGGGAACAGCGCGACTGCCTTGGTCACTTCCAAGCGACGCTCGGCCTGCGCAGCCTTCTCGGCCAGATCCTTGCTGCTCGGGTTGGCCTCGGCGGCTTTCTTGGCCGCGGCGAGATCGTCCTCTAGCTGCTTGACCTGGGCGGGATCGGCGACCGCGCCGGGGTTGGCGATGAAATAGGTCTCGCCACCGTTGACCGACAGGTCTTCGACAGCCTGGCCCAGCGTGCGATAGGTATAGAAGGCGCCGACGACGATATCCCAGCCAATGTCGTACTGACCACCCGCCACGAACTCATCGAGGTACTGGCCCTTGAGGCCCGGCTGCACCGGCGCAAAGACACCGCTGCCTGCCACACGCGGCTGACTCAGGTTGCAGGGGAAGCCCGCCGCCGAGTCCGGGACAACGAGGGGGCGGCCGCCCGGCGTGCGAGCCCGGGTTGGGCAGTCGCCCGTGAAGCCGCGACCGACGAGGAGCCCTTCGCCGCTGAAGGCGCGGTCGTTGATGTCCATCGGGATCGACTGGAAGAAGCGGCCGTAGTTACCATAGATCTTGGCGCGCCCCTTCTTCGTCGGATCCCAGGCAAAGCCGGCCCGCGGCGCGATGTTGTCGAGCAGCGAGATCTGCTTGCTGCCATCGGCCCCATAGACGTCCTGGATCTCCCAGCGGACGCCGGCGTTGACCACGAAGCCGGGCAGGAACGACACGTTCCAGCTATCGCGCAGATACAGCGCGTAGTTGCGCGTCTCGGTGACGGCGCGGAAGTAGTCGTAGCAGTAGAAGCCTTTGGCGATCGGGCAGGGCGTGCCCTTGTCGCCGAAGCGATTCACTTCGTCGGGAAGAGCGAAGCCGCGGTTGGTCCGTAGGCCGCTGCCATCGGCGTTGGTGGTGTAGGTCACGCGGCCGGCGTACAGGCTGTTGGGGTCGAAGTCGATGCCGGTGTACTTGCGCGTGTTGTCCGACAGGTTGTCTTCAAAGTCGAAGCCGAGCTTGAAGGCGTGGTTGCCGAGCAGGTTTACAAACAGTGTTCCCGAGGCCTGCAGAGCATGGCGCTGCAGCAAGCGATTGAGGACGAACTGGCCATAGCCGTAGGCGAAGTAGTCAGTGATCGGGCAGGGGTTGAAGCTGCCGTCGCGGCGACACTCGGGCACGTTCTCGAAGTCGGCCAGCGAGTAGGGATTGCTGCCCCCGGCGCGATAGCGAATCTGCTGCGTGTTGATGGCGTTCGGGACGTCGTTTCGCCCCTGGAAGTGGTAGCCATACAGCACGTCGAGCTGCAGCTTGCGGTCGAACAGCTTGCCGATGTAGTGCACGGTGCCGTCGTGGACCTGCTGCGAGCGATCGACGAGCAGGCCGTTCGGATCATTGCGCACGTTGCCGTTGTAGTAGTGGTCAACCTGCGGCGCGCCGATGTAGCCGAGCGTGATGTTGTGATCGGGGTTGATGTTGAACTGCAGCTTGCCGATCCAGTTGTAGATGCGCTGGTACTCGCGCAGCTCTTGGCTGCCGATCTCGGTGGTCCGCAGTGCATTGGCCTCCAGGCCCGCGCTGAGCGCCGGATCCGAGAGGTAGCCCGGGGCGCGATAGTCCATGTCGCGCTCGGGCAGGTAGCTGCCGTCGGCCTGCCGCGGTCCTTTGACCCGCGTACGCAGGACGCGATCGATGCCAGTGATCGTGAAGGTCGGAGCGAAGCCGGCGTAGAACCAGACGCGATCCTTGACGATCGGGCCGCCGAGCTCAAAGCCGAAGTCGTACTGGTGCAGCTGACTCGTCCGCGTGCCCAGCGCCTCGCCAAGGCGGGCGACGGTGTTTGGTGTCGCTTGGAACGGCGCCCACGAGCCGAAGACTCCACCGTGGAATTCGTTGCTGCCGGTCTTGGTGGCGATCGAGATCACGCCGCCGGTGGCGCGGCCATACTCGGCCTGGTAGCCACCGGTGATGACCTGGATGTCCTTGATGAAGTACTGGTGCAGCTGGGTCGCCACCACGCCGGTGTTGAGGTCGGTGGTGTTCAGGCCGTCGATGATGACGGCGTTTTCGTTGCCCACCGCGCCCGAGAACGACACACCGACGTCACCGCCGGCTTGGGCGCGCGGCGCAACGTCTGCCGAGCCCGGGGCGAGCGACATGACCGACTCATAGGTGCGGCCGCGCACGGCGGTGTTCTGCAGAATTTCCTGCGTCACCTCGACGCCGGTGTTCGCCGTGGCGGTATCGACGTTGGGCGCCCGCTCGCGCAGGACGATCTTTTCCGAGCGGCCCTTGGTCGTCGACATCTTGACCGGGATGGTCAGCGTCTTGTTCAAGCCGACGCGCACGCCCGGTCGTTCAACAATGACGTCGTTGAAGTAGAAGCGTACGACGTAGTTATCACCCGGTGGCAGCTGGGTAATGAGATAGCGTCCGCCACTATCCGTGACCTCGGTCTGATCACCCTGCAGCGCGGGACCGCTGACCACGACGGTAACACCCGGCAGCGGCCGGCCGCTTTCCTGGTTGGTCACCACGCCCTGGATGGAACCAAACTGAATCTGCGCCATCGCTGACGGGGCGTACAGGGTGGCTACAGCCACGCCAGAGAAGGCAAGCGCCGGTAGCGACAGCCGGCGGACAAGCGGACGAGCCAGCGCCTGGCCAGCGCTCGCCGGCATTGACTGGGTGCGCCGCGCGGCGGTGGAGGGAGCAACACGCATGGAACGATTCTTTCGTGATCTCATTGCCGTTTCCCGCAGGGTGGGTCGAGTCGTACAGAGCCCGCGCCCCGCTTAGGGGCACTTGCTCGCAGTGCGCGCGTCCGCGTTCTTTACGTGCGGCGTACCTAAGGAGGCCGCGAACTTAACGGTGAGTACTAGCTCGCTGGTGATGCTGTGCCGTCCAGGGCCGAAGGCTCCGCCCTGCGCGACGTCCTTGATGCTGCCGCCGGGGATGCGGATCTTGACCTCGCTGGCATCGATCGGCCAGTCGCCGCTCGTCGGGAAGACATAGACCTCGCGCTGCGCCTTGACCTTGCAGCCCGGAGCGGCCCCGAAAGCATCGCCGCCCAGCGTGACCGGAATGGGGGTCGTGCCGTCCTTGCTAGCGTCCACCATCACGCCGGCCAAGCTGGCCACGTGGACCGGCGCGTTGAACACCAAGGTCACCGCCCCGCCCCGCGGCTGATCGGCGATCTCAAAGCTGCTCAGCGCCGGCTCGTTCTTGTACACCCACTCATCTTTGTCGGGACTGTTCTTGCTGCCGAACACCCGCGCGATCTTGAAGGGCTCGGTCTTGAACTTGAGCAGAGCGCTCTGCTCCGCTGTTGCCATCCACTTCTCACCATCGCGTCCGGCGATGCCACTGCCGACCTGCACGGTGTAGTTGCTGTCCGGCTCCAGCGCGGCTCGCGGATCGCCCGAGGCCGAGAGCTTGATCGACGGGCCGTAGGGAATCGCCGTCGGATCGAACGACACATCCGAGCCGCTGACAAACAGGCTGCGCGAAAACGGCGGCAGTCCGCCGCACTCACTGCAGCCAAGCTTCACCGCGTCACGCAGCGCCTTGGCAGGATCGGTCGCCGACGCTTCTTTGGCTGGATCGAAGTCGGTGCCCAGCTCCCGGCCATCGAGCTGCAGCGCCGCCTTGTTGAACACCACGCGAATATCCGCGCCCGAGTCCGGATTGGGCGGGCTCTTGTGCGGCGCGTAGCGATCTTTAAAGACGTCGTTGTAGCAAATGCGGCAGATGCGCTGCTCGCGGTTCTCGGGCTTGGTGCAGTCGGGAGCCGTCTTGCAGTCGGGCAGGCTGGTGTCGGTAAACACCGGCGCATCGCGCGAGGTCGTATCGAACAACGTCAGCTTGGTGACCTGGATGGGGCCCTTGGGCTCCTCCAGCTGGCCGGTCAGATAGTCGGCACAGCCAAACAGGCTCAACGTGGCGCACAGACCGATCGTGGTGCTCAGGAAGGTAGGTGACGATGACATCGCAATGCTCCAGGCGAGGTTCCTGCTAACCAGCCGTATTACACGGGCCGGCGCAATGCCTATACAACGAGCCGCCCGCCAAAGTCATCAATGAAGATCGGGGAAGCTTGCGAAGCTGGGTGAACCGCGCTGACCAGCTGACGAAAGTAGCCAAGCGCGCGTGTGCTCGAGGCAGAGCTAGGCCAGCTTCAGCTTCGGCAGCAGGGCCCGCTCCAGCGCGTCCAGGTTGGGCGCAAGAACCCACGGCGGATTGCCCGCCACGGGCAGCGATGCGGCGTCCCGGCGGCGATGATGCGCCGACTTTAGGCCGCTGAACTTTAGGCCGTGGGCCGTGCTGATGACGATGACGCGATCGCTGGCCGCAATGACTCCTTGCGCACTGAGGCGACGCAAAGCGGCCAGGGCGACGCCGGTCTGGGGGTCGGTATACAGACCGTGGCGATCGCCGGTGAGCCAGGCTTGCGTGATCTCGTCCTCATCCGCCCGCTCGACGATGCCATCGAAGTCTTTGAGGACGGCGATGGCTTTGTGGACGTTCACCGGATCG
Organism: uncultured Myxococcales bacterium; assembly: GCA_964628555.1. Lineage (GTDB taxonomy): Bacteria > Myxococcota_A > Polyangia > Palsa-1104 > JAEUJZ01 > JAEUJZ01. The sequence continues at coordinate 46,188 of CAZVMD010000011.1, forward strand.
CCGATGCGGATCGCCGTGGCCTGGGTCGGGCCCGCCGTCACCTTGCTAAACTGCCAGTCGCTGCGATAGGCGCGGTAAAGGGGCGAGGCGGCTTCGGCCTGCGCTGCACAAAGTCGCGGCAGGCGATCGATCAGCCCAATGGTCCGCAAGAGCTGAAAGCCTTTGCCGATCGCCGTGATGTGGCCCAGGTTGCCGCTGGGCACGATGACCCAGTCGGGGACGGTAAAGCCGAGCTGCGCGCAGATCTCGACCGACAGCGTCTTTTGCCCCTCGATGCGCAGCGGGTTCATCGAGTTCGCCAGGTACACGCCGTGCTTCTCGCAGAAGGCCGCCACCAGCTGCATGCAGCCGTCGAAGTCGGCAGACAGGGCACAGGTCGTCGCAAAGTTCGACAGCGGCTGCACCAGCTGTTCGGCACTGACTTGATCGGCGGGCAGAAAGACGATGGCTGGGATGCCGGCTCGCGCCGCGTAGGCCGCCAGCGCTGCCGAGGTGTCACCAGTCGAGGCGCAGGCGATGGCGGGAATCGCCTGCTGACGGCGCAGCGCCTGCACCATCGATACCAGCGCGGTCATGCCCACGTCTTTAAACGATCCCGTCGGGTTGTGGCCGCACTGCTTGATCCACAGCGCCTCCGCCCCTAGCTCGCGCCCCAGCTGCGGCATGGCGACCAGCGGCACCCGCCCCTCGCCGAGCGAGACGATATCCGTCGGAGCAAGCCCGGGCAGGACCCACTCGCGCTGCGACCAGACACCGCTGTGGTCGATAAAGTCGCTGCTCAGCATTCGCGCTTGCAACAGCTCACGCCAGGCCGCGGCCGAGCGCGAGCGCCAAGCCTGCTCGTCATGGACGACGTCCAGCAGACCGCCACAGCCGCGACAGCGCAGCAGGACCTGCGTAAGCGGATAGGTCTTGCCGCAGCCGGAGAAGCAGCGAAACCAAGCCGAGAACGGTGCAGACGACATGCGGGGACGCTCCTCTTTGGGTGGGCCGGGGGTCCGTCAGCGGACCTTGTGGATCTATAGACGTCCTCGCTGCGCAGAGCGCCGGGTAGCGCTCAGTCGCTCTGGCGGATGAAGTACTCGTAGAACGCAACGACGCGGGCGTAGTCGGCGATGGCGATCCGCTCATTGGTGCCATGGGCGCGCGAAAGATCGTCGGACTGCAGGATGATCGGCATGAAGCGGTAGGTGTTATCGGCCACCCCTTGGTAATAGCGAACATCGCTTGCCCCGATCATCAGCGACGGTGCAACAACAGCGTCCGGGAACAGATCGCGCACGCTCTGAGCGATGCGTACAAAGGCTGGCGCGGTGGCGGAGGAGGTCGGCGAAGGCTCGCGACCGGAGCCGCCGGCAATCTGCACCTCGACCCGCGGATCGGCGACCGCCCGCCGCACATGCTCGACGACGTCGGCCACCGTGTCACCGGGCAGGATGCGAAAATTGACGATCGCCCGGGCCCGCTGCGGCAGCACATTTTCCTTCGGGCTGCCCTCCAGCATGGTGATCGCGGTGGTGGTCCGCAGCACGGCATTGGTCGACGGCTGCTGCGACAGCTGCCAGCGCACGACCGGCGAAAACAGCCACAGATTGGTTAGAAGGAGCCGCAGCACCGGCGGCATCTCCGGCGCGATGTACTCAAACATCAGCCGCGGTGCGCCGCTCAGCCGAGCCGGTAGCTGGTGCGCCTCAATGCGCGTCAGCGCCTCGGCCAGAAGACCCGCAGCAGTATGCAGCGGCGGCATCGACGAGTGCCCCCCGGTGGCATTGACCGCGACTTCCAGCGTGACCGATCCTTTCTCCGCCAAGCCGATCAGCGCCACAGGCGGCTTGATCCCCGGCAGGATGCCCTGCACCAGAGCCATCCCTTCATCGAGCGCAAACTCCAGCCGCACCCCGCGCGCTTGCAGCCGCGCCGCGATCGCCTGCGCCCCACTGCCACCGACTTCTTCGTCGTTACCCGAGCCGATATACAGGGTTCGCCGCGGCTTGTAGCCCGCCTTGATCAGTCGCTCGACCGCCTCGAAAAGGCCGATCAGGTTGAACTTGTCGTCGAGCGTCCCGCGGCCCCAGATGAAGCCATCGGCGAGCTGGCCGGAAAACGGCGGATGCTGCCAGCGCCCTTCACTGCCCGCCTCGACGGGAACCACGTCCTGATGGGCGGCCAAGAGGTACGGCGGCAAGCTGCGATCGCTGCCCTCCCAGGTGTAAAGCAGCGCAGCACCCGGCACGGCTGGGTCGCCTAGCGTCTCGCGGCTCAGGACTGCATGTACGGCAGGAAAGGCGCTCTGCAGATAGGCATGGAGCGCATCAAAGGCCGCCCGACTCTGCGCGATCGCCGCCGGATCGGACTTGAGGGGAGACAGCGAAATGGTCGGGATCCGAACAGCCATCGCCAGGCGCTCTGCCATCGCCTGTTGTTCGGCTGCAGCGGTGGGAGCCGGGGCGCGATCTGGCCTGGCAGGGAGCTGGCGCGACGGGGTTACGGCGGCCTTTATTGCGAGAGCCGCCACTAGCAGAAGCCCAAACGCCAAGAGGCCCAGCAGGGTGCGCCGCAGGCGCGACGGCGTGGAAGCTGCAGCTGGGGGATCTTTTTTTTGTGTTTCGGCCGTCATCGCGCCGCTCCTTGCTGTTCAGCGGCGGAGGACGGGCGCAGGTCAGCTCGCACTGCCCGAAAGAGCATGTGCAGCGCCGTGACCGCCGATAGTCGACGAATATCCTCGCGCTCGCCGGGCCAGAAGATCGCCCGCGCCTCAATACCGGCTGGACCAGCGACGGCGATATGGACGGTGCCGACTGGCTTATCTTTCGATCCGCCGCCCGGCCCAGCTACTCCGGAGACTGCGACGCCATAGGTCGCAGCTAGCCGCTCGCGTACGCCGCTCGCCATCTCTTCGACGCAGGCCCGACTGACTGCGCCATGCGCGGCCAGGGTCTCGGAGCGGACGCCAAGCTGCACCACCTTGACCTCGTTGGCATACGAGATGATGCCGCCGACAAAATACTCGGAAGAGCCGGCCACGGCCGTCAGCAGCGCACCGAGGAGTCCGCCGGTGCAAGACTCGGCCGTCGCCACCTTGCGACCACTCGCGGCCAGCAGGCGCCCGATGACAACCGGCAGATCGTCGTCTCCTTCGCCGTAAGCGGCATCGCCCAGGCGATCACGAATCTTTTGTAAGAGTTCGTCGTGATGCTCGGCCGTAAGCTCCGCTTCTCCGATCGTCACCAGAGTGACCAAGATCTCGGGGAAGGCCAGGCGATAGTGCAGGGTACTGTTGGCCGTCGCAGTTCCGGGGTTGGCCGCCGACGTCGAGCGGCTCGCCGACAGCTGCGGCAACAGATCGCGCAGCTTCTGATCGGTCTGCCCTTCGGTCAGCCCGAACACTCGCAGCGTGGTCTTGCGGCGACTCTGACGAGCCGGCGCAAGCTCGCGCAGTCGGGGAGCGATCGCGGTCGAAAAGATCGCTTTTAGCTCCGCCGGAACGCCTGGCATGAAGAACAGCTGACTCCCCAGGTAGCTGAGGGCAAAGCCTGGGGCGAGCCCCACCGGGTTGGCCAGGACCGTCGCTGTCGCGGGGACCCGCACCTGCCGCAGGGCCAAGGCCGGCACGTCGCGCTTGCGCTCGGCGAAGCGCTGCCGCAGGCGCTCCTCATGCACGGCATCGATCACCGGCTCAGTGCCAAGCAAGCTCGCGGCAACATCGACGGTCAAGTCATCAGAAGTCGGCCCCAGTCCGCCGCTCACGAGAACGATCGCTGCCCGCTGTGCAGCTTCGCGCAGCGCCGTCACCATGTCGGCTTCGACATCGTTTACACCAAAGCGCCAGATCACCGTGCAGCCAAGGTCACTTAGCTGCTCCCCCAGCCAGGCGGCGTTGCGATCGATGACCTCGCCGCGATTTAGCTCATCGCCGATGCAGACGATGGCGGCCTGGAAAGGGCGCGGCCGGCGATCGCCCTGGGCAGCTGCATTGACAGCGATCGGCGGCGACTGTGCGGCAGAAGATACCGACGGGACAGAGGAGGAAAACGGCAGCGGGTCAGACGACATGCGCGCGATTCTACCGCAAAGACCGTCGCCTCCTGCGCGCCCGCTAGTTGGCGATCAAGCGAGGTCTTTCGCCGCGCTAGGGCCCGTTCCCCCCCCCTTCAGCTGACCGCCTGAGCCCGGTTCGGGCTGGTCCGGCCGCGTCACCTGGGTCTGCCCCACCGACTCAGGGAAGGCCAGTCGACGGAATGGGGTCAGCTGTCCCGTTGACTTTATCTCGCTGATTGATAAAGTCCTATTCTGCGCGGTGATATAGGGCCGAGCGTTTTTACCATGAAGATCCGCTACGCTGCCAAGACCGATCCTGGAATGAAACGCACCCACAATGAGGACTTCTACCTCACGCTTGACGAGGAGAAGCTCTTCATCGTAGCGGATGGCATGGGTGGCCATGCTATGGGCGAGGTAGCCTCAAAAATGGCTGCCGAAACCCTGCAAGAGTTCTACAAACGCACAAAAGACGAAGACGCGACCTGGCCCTACAAGATGGATCGCCAGCTGTCGTACGTCGAAAATCGTCTGGTGTGCGGCATCAAGCTCGCGAACTGGAAAGTTCACGAGTCAGCGACGAAGGACCCGCGCTGTAAGGGCATGGGCACCACCATGGTGACCTGCATGCTCAACGGCGATCGGGCGTACTTCGGCTGGGTGGGTGACTCGCGCGGCTATCGGCTGCGCAACGGCACCATCAAGCAGATGACGCGCGATCACAGCCTCCTTGAAGACTACAAAGAGGCCAAGCCGGATATGACCGAGGAAGAGCAGCGCAACTTCCCGCACAAAAACGTCATCACTCGTGCCCTTGGCATGCGTGAGACGGTACAGGTCGATATTCGCCCCGAAGCGATCGAGATCGGCGACACGTTCATGCTGTGCTGTGACGGCCTGACCGGCATGATCGACGATCAGCGAATCGGCGAAATCATCAAGAACTCCGACGAAGACCTGGAAAAGTGCGTGGCCGACCTGGTCGATCAAGCCAACAAGAACGGCGGCGTCGACAACATCACGGTCATCGTGCTGCGCACCTACGAAGACGACAAGTACAAGGAAGTCGTCGAGAAGTTCGACAAGAAGAAGAACTAGGCTTCGCTGTCTCCCCGCCTCCCCGCCTCCCCGTCTCTCCCGCAAAATTTTCCTGCAGACAAGAACCATCCGCTGTCATTAGATCCCACTCATGCTGAGTGCTGTTTCGCATGATGTGGATGTGGTGATTGCCGGTGGCGGACCGGCGGGTTCGACGACAGCAAGCTTCCTGCGCCGCCACGGTCGCAGCGTCCTTCTGCTCGAGCGTGAGCAGTTCCCGCGCTTCCATATTGGCGAGTCGCTTCTGCCCTGCGCCGGCGAGATCTGGGACGAGCTAGGGCTCAAGGAGGAGATGCATCGCCGCTTCATCGTCAAGCCGGCGGCGCGCTTCATCCACAACGAGTCCGGGGAGCAGTTCACGTACTACTTCTCAGAGGCGATCCGCCCCGACTATCCCTACGCCTATGAGGTGCCGCGCGCAGAGTTTGATCAGCTGCTGCTGGAACGCTCGCGCGAGCTAGGGGCTGAAGTTCGCTACCAGCACGAAGTACGCGACATCAACATCCAGGCGGATGCCGTTGCCGTCGAGGTTCAGGCTGCGGATGGCTCCCCCTACAGCGTACGAGCGCAGCTTTTTGTCGACGCAACCGGCCGCGACACGCTGCTTGGCAACCGCCTTGGTCTGAAGGTTTCCGACGAGCTAGTCACAACCAACGCCGCCTGCTTCACGCACTACACGAACTGCAACCGCCAGACCGGCCGCGACGAGGGAAACATCACCATCGTCCTGTTCGATGGCGGCTGGTGGTGGTTCATTCCCTTCAAGGGCGAGCTCACCTCGGTAGGGGTCGTGCTCCAGAAGCACTTCTCGCTTGCCCATCGCGGTGCATCCGCCGACGAGATGTTTGCAGCGGCGCTGGCGGCCACGCCAGCGATGCAGACCCTCCTGCAGGGGGCCACGCGCGTCCGTCCAGTCGGCACAACCGGCAACTGGTCCTACCGCTGCCGGCAGTTCTACGGTGATCGCTTCCTGCTCGTCGGGGATGCCGCCGGCTTCATCGACCCCTTGTTTTCGACGGGAGTGCTGATGGCAGTCTACGGCGGACGCTTCGCCGCCCAGGCGATTGATGCGGCACTAACGGCCGGCGACTGCTCGGCAGCGCGCTTCGCGACCTATCAACAGCAGGCTCTGCAAGGAGCCGATCTCTTCAAGCGCCTCGTCCACGAGTTCTATGGCGAGAGCCTGCGCAAGCTCCTCGTGCACTCGGCTGCGCACCCCGCCACTTGCAGTGTCATCACCTCGATGCTGGCCGGGGATGTGTATCGACCAGCGCTATGGCAGAGCGCGGTGCGGGCGGGCTTTTCGCGGGATGTACCGGAGACGGGCATTCCGTCACGCGCCGAGCGACGGGGCCTGTCGAACAAGGCCCTCTCCTAGCCTCCCCCGTCTCGCCTCCGCTCCCGGGACCTCGGTATCTCGACACCCCCTGATCGGCCCCTCCCCCTCCGCGACTACGACTTCGCTGTCTGAAGCAGCGCTCCTGGCGACCAGCCCAGCGACGAACGCATGGCCCGCTGCAATAAACCGCGCCCGGCTCAGTCTAAGAGAACAGGCGAATCAAAGTTCTTTGTGAGGCCACGCTATGCAAACGTGTTACCCTCGATTCATGCTCCGTAAGTATCTATGTTCCGCACTCTTAGGGATCGCTCTGACCACGCCGGTAGCGGCCTTCGCTGATGAAGCGGATGCGCAGTACCGCAAGGGTCTGGAGCTGATGCAGCAAGGCAAACTCGACGAAGCGCAGGCGTCCCTGGAAGAGGCGCTGCGCATCCGTCCCAACTACGCCGCCGCGCAGCTTACGCTCGGCAACGTCTTCCGACGGCAAAAGAAGTGCGATCGGGCAGTGGGTCAGTACGAGGCCGTGATCAAGTCGCAGCCTAACGACCCATTTGCACACGGTAACCTGGGCTTCTGTTACTCGATGCTAGGCAAAGCGCCAGATGCCATTCGCGTGCTCGAGCGGGCGACGGAGCTGGCGCCCAACGAAGTACAGTGGCGGATGTCGCTGGGTGCCCTGTATCGCCAGGCTAAGCAGTACGACAAGGCGGTGGCCCAGCTCGACAAGGCCGCCCAGCTGGATCCCAACAATGCAGACGTCCTGCGCAACCTCGCCGTCGCGCTGCGCCAGACCAAGCAGCTCGATCGCGCCGCCGAGGTCACCAAGCAGGCCATTCGCTTAAAGCCAGGCGATAGCGATCTGCACTTCGACCTCGCAGTGATCTATCGCGTGCAGCAGAAGACGCAGGAAGCGATCGCGGCCTATCGCGATGCCGTGCGCCTAAACGACAAGAACGCGGATGCCTGGTATGACCTCGGCGTACTTCTGGCGCAGGACAAGCAGCGCCAGGAAGCGATCGAGGCGTTCAACAAGTACATCGATCTAGTCGGCGACAAGCGCGGCAACTCCGTCGAAGGCGTCCGGCAGCAGATCAAGGGCCTCGGTGGCACACCGCACTAAGGCCGAACCTCCGCCCAGCCCGCACTCGCAGCTTTGGCAGCAGCGCATCGTCGAATTCCACGAGAGCTTGGTCGATGAGCGAGGCGAAGGCTGGGTGGCCTTCTGGGGCAGCGCAACCTCGCAGTCCGATCGCTATCAGATCTTTCTGCGCGAGCTACCGCTGGCCGGCAGCGGTGTCCTTGAAGTGGGCTGTGGCTTTGGCGACTTTCTGTCGTTTGCTCGCGAGAGAAGGGCTCTGCCACGCCGCTATCTCGGCGTTGACCTCAGCCCCCGCATCGTCACCGCCGCCCGCCGCCGCCATCCAGAGGCGGAATTCGCTGTGCTCGATGTGCTGCGCGCCGATCCCCCGTTCGCACCGGATTTCATCATCGCCTCGGGCATCATGGCGGTCGATATCCCCGACTATGAAGCGTATGTTCTGGCGATCCTGCGACGCTTCTTCGCGCTCAGCAGCCGCGGCTTCGCGCTCAACTTCCTAAGCACGTGCAGCGAGCGGCCCGATGGCCGCAGTCGCTATGTCGAGCCTGGCTGGGTGCTCTCCCAGTTTCAGCGGCACGTCGACTGGCGCTGCCGGCTCTTGCACGACTATCGCCGCAACGACTTTACGCTCATCCATGAGCGTCTGACGGACTAGCCGCAGCACTTGCCCGACGGCCACGCGCCGCGGTGACAGCGGGCTCTTCATGCCAGCGTAGGAGTCGGCGCTGCCAGGCTGACTCTGCAGCCGAGCCGTCCTGTGCTTGACGCTGCGCTGCGCGATAGATTCCACGGGCCAGCGACTGCAGATGTTTATGCACCCAGTCAGGCAGTGCGGCGTCCGCAGCCCCATGTACAGGCTGAGCTGCCGCGCTGTGAAGCTGACACTGACCATCGGCCTGCGCGATGTGCAGCGCATAGCAGCGACTGCCTTGCGGCAGGTAGATCGTCACGTCGTAGATCACGCACTGTGCATCGACCTGTCGACGATTCAGCGCGAAGCGAGCTCCAAACGACGGCGTCATGTCCTGCGACATGCCGGCACACTAGCAAAAGCCAGGGGCCAGCGACAGTAACATGCGCATCGGGACCAGGAGCTGCCGATGCGGCGACTAGGGTCCGACATAGACACGCGGGACGCGCTTGGAGATGGCGCAGCAGATCTCGTAGGGAATCGTGCCAGCCCAGCCCGCAAGCTCGTCGAGCGTAATCGGCGCATCGCGGTGTCCGTCCCGACCGCGCTGCGCGCCGATCAATACCACCTCATCGCCTAGCTCTGCGCCTGGCACGGCGGACACATCCACCATGCACATGTCCATGGTGATCGGCCCAAGGACGGGACAGCGCCGTCCCCCACACAGCACCTGAGCCTGGCCACTTATCCGACGGGTATAGCCATCCGCATAGCCGATCGGTAGCGTGGCGATGCGGGCGCGACTTTCGACCCGAACGCGACTGCCGTAGCTGATGGCGGTGCCCGCCGGGACCTCGCGCAGGGCGACGATGCGGGTCTTGAGCGACAGCACCGGCCACAGCCCCGGCATCTGGGTATGCGGCGGCGCTACGCCATACATGCCGATGCCAGGCCGCACCAGATCCAGTCGCGCTGCCCGAAAACGAACTGCGCCAGCCGTGTTGGCGACGTGGGTCACCCCCGGCCGCAGACCGACCGCAGCTAGCTCGTCATACGCCGCCGCGAAGCGACTGAGCTGCTCGTGGGTCACGGCCTCGTCCGAGCCGTCGGCGTCAGCAAGATGACTGCAGAGACCGCCCAATAGGACTCCCGGCTCTTGGCGCAGCGCATCGACGAATGCTCGTAGCTGTTCTGGCCGTACGCCCAGGCGCGACATGCCGGTATCGATCTTCAGATGTACCGGCACCCGCGGCGCCCCCAGGTCAGCCGCCGCACGCGCAAAGCGCGGCAAGTCACGCACATCGGCAACTACCGGCGTCAGGCGATAGGCCACCACATCGCGGTGCGACAGACCGTAGTAGCAGCCGAGCACCACGATCGGCTGATCCACCAAGCCGGCTCGTCGAAGCTCGACGCCCTCTTCGACCAGCGAGACGGCAAAGCCCCAGACCTGTCGGGCGATGGCTTGCGCACACATGACTGCGCCGTGCCCATAGGCATCCGCTTTGAGTACCGCCAGGATACCGGTCTGACCGCCCTCGGCTGCGGCTTGCCGCCCGGTCTCAGCGAAGAGCTGCTCCGTGTCACTCGACGGATCATCCTGGCCATCGATTCGCGCCCGCAAGGCGTCCACGTTGCGTCGGAGCGCACCCAGGTCGACCTCGGCGATGGTGGGCCGAATGTCGGTGCGAATGTCGTAGACGGAATAGATGGCGGGATTTTCCGACCGAATGCTCGGGCGTCAACTTTCGCGCTTCCCTTTTGCCAGAAGGCACGCTAACAGCCCTGACCCATGTCGCTGATTCAGAAGATCGAGAGCCGACAGGCCCGCATCACCGTGATTGGCCTGGGCTATGTCGGCCTGCCGCTCGCCGTTGAGATCGCGGCGGCTGGCTTTTCAGTCACTGGCTACGACAAGAGCGCGGAAAAAGTCGAGCAGGTCCGACGCGGCGTCTCGTACATCAAAGATGTCCCGCAGGAGGCCCTGGCCGAGCACGTGGCCGCCGGACGGATTACCGCCACAACCGATCCCGCCTGCTTGGCTCAGGCCGACGCTGTGGTGATCTGCGTGCCGACGCCGCTCAACAAGTCGAAGGCACCCGACAACGGCTACATCATCGCTGCCGCTGCCGATCTGTTGCCCCATCTGCACCGCGACATGCTGGTGGTTCTTGAGTCGACGACCTTCCCTGGCTTCACGCGGGAGGTGCTGCTGCCACGGCTGCGCGAGTCCGGTCTGCAGCCAGGCCAGGACTTCTACCTCGCGTTTTCGCCAGAGCGCGTCGACCCCGGCAACCCGCGCTTTCACACTCGCAACACCCCCAAGGTGATCGGTGGTACCACCCCGCTCTGCTTGCAGGCGGTGCAGGCGCTCTACCAGTGCTTTATCGAGCGCCTGGTCCCGGTGTCTTCGACCGACGC
>CAZVMD010000012.1:0-23361 GCA_964628555.1 uncultured Myxococcales bacterium
GCTCGACGACGTGGTTGTTGGTCAGGATGAAGCCGCGCGCGTTGATGATGACGCCCGAGCCCTGCTCGCGACCCTGCTTGCGCCCCCCCTCTTCATCGCCGGGCCGATCGCCACGCTCGCTGCCGCGCTCGATGACGATGCTGACCACGGCGGGGCTCAGCTTCTGCGCCAAGCTGACGAAGGTCTGGGTGGATAGCGGCCGCGCCGCGACCGGCCGAGCCAGCGGCCCAGCGCCACGGACTGGCCGGGTCGGCAAGGCCGGAAACAGCACCTCACTCGCCGGGGCAGCGCTCGCTTGTGCGGTCGGGTTGTGCAGCCACAGCAACAGGCCCAAGAGGCCCTGACAGCCCCACAAGCCGAGACGGAAGGTTCGTTTGGAGGGCATGCGGATCAATCGACACCAGGCCTGTGGCATCTTCGCACAGTGCTTACGAATCAGCGATACCTGCCCTCGGTCGCGCAGCGTTTTCGTCGCCGGTCCGACAGCCGCTCCCCGCCCCTCGTCGTGGTATAAGCCGCGCACATCATGTCGTCTGCGCCCACGCCTGCCCATGACCCGAAAAGCCCCATTGCCGCCGCACCGGACAGCCCGCTTGCCCGGCCTCGGCCGCAGCCGCCGGCCGTCGTACTGCTGAGCGGAGGCCTCGACTCGACAACCGTGCTGGCGCTGGTAAAGCGCCAGGGCTTCGCCGTGCACGCGCTGTCGTTTCGTTATGGCCAGCGCCACCAGCACGAGCTAGCCGCTGCGCAGCGCATCGCCCGTCAGGCTGGCGTCGTCCGCCATGCGGTGATCGACATCGACCTCGGGCAGTTTGGCGGCTCGGCCCTGACCGCTGACCTCGCCGTCCCCAAAGACCGACCAGCCAGCGAGATTGCCGACGGCATCCCGATCACGTATGTGCCGGCCCGCAATACCATCTTTTTGTCGCTGGCTCTGGCCTATGCCGAAGTCAGCGGCGCCTTCGACATCTTTTTGGGCATCAATGCGCTCGATTACAGCGGCTATCCCGACTGCCGCCCCGAGTTCCTGGCCGCCTTCCAGACCCTGGCCAACCTCGCCACCAAAGCCGGCGTCGAGGGCTCGCAGCGCATCCAGATCCATGCCCCGCTGCTGCACATGAGCAAGGCGGACATCGTGCGTACCGGCCTCGCCTTGGGCTGCGATTACTCCCAGACCCGTAGCTGCTACGACCCCGCGCCGGACGGGGCCGCCTGCGGCCGCTGCGATGCTTGTCAGCTGCGCTTGGAGGGCTTTCGCAAGAACGGCCTCGCCGATCCCGCGCCCTACCTCTCCGTCGCTGCATAGGTCGCCCCCGCCACCTGCTCGAACTCCCGTACGATGGGAGGATGTCAAGTGGTCCTGCGCCGCCACCGCCCTCCCCTGCGCCATCGACCGTCCTGTTGCCCGCCGGCGATGATCAAGCGGCCCTCCGCAAGCTCAGCGCCCCCGCCCCCGCCCTGCGGCCGCGCGATGTCACCACCACCCTGGCTGACTTTGCGATCATCACCTTCGCCGTCGATCCCGAGCGCCTGCAGCGCCTGCTCCCCGCCGACTTCATCGCCCAGCGCTTTCCGCTTGAGGGGGGCGAGCGAGCCCTGGTGTCGGCAGTGCCGTTTCGCGATCTCGACTTTCGCTTTCACTTCGCCCCCTGGCTGCGCTTCGCCTTCGGCCAGACCAACTATCGCGCCTATGTCCTGTATCGCGGTGAGCCCTGCGTCTGGTTCTTCGGCACGTCGCTGGCAACGCCCTGGGTGCTGGTGCCGCAGATCCTGTGGCGCCTGCCCTGGCACTACGCGCGCATGCGCTTTGACACCGCTTGGAACGACGGCCGCTGTCGCCACTACCACCTCACCACCACCGCTAGCTGGGGCCGGGCTGCCGTCGAGATCGAAGGGACGGACGAGCCGGCCGGTGTGCTGCCGGGCTTTGCCAGCGAAGCCGAGACCGCGCTCCTTTTGACCCATCCGCTGAGCGGCTACTTCTATCGCCGCGATGGTCTGGTCGGCAGCTACTCGGTCTGGCACGAGCGCCTGCGTCCCACCCGCGGTCTCGCTCGCCGGGCCCGCTTTGAGCTCCTAGAAGAGCTGGGCCTCATCGATGCGCTGAGCAAACCGCACTCGGTCCTGCTGCAAGAGCGCAGCGAGTTTCACATCTATCTGCCGCCGCACATCGTGCAGCGCTAGACCGCCTGGCAGCGACTGACGAAGTCGGCCAGCAGGTTCTGCGCCACCTGCCGCCGGTACTCACGCGTCGAACGAATATCGTCGATGGGTGCGATCTCGGTCGAAAGTACGCTCTGCGCCTCGCGCAGCAGCGCCGGACTTAAGGCTGCGCTCTCCAAGACCGACTCAGTCGCGCGGCAGCGCAGCGGCACCGGCGCCACGCTCCCCATCCCGATGCGAACGCGCGCCAGCCGATCGCCCTCGCGCAGGGCCGACGCGGCCAGGCAGACCTTAGAGATCGCCTGCGCCCGCCGCGTACCGACCTTGCGATAGTAGTGCAGCTGGCGCTCGCGCTCGCTCGGCGACAGGCGCGGGATGCGGATGCGGGCGATCAGCTCATCGGCGGCGCGCTGCATCTGCTTGTAGCCGGTGTGGAACTCGGCGTAAGGCAGCCAGCGCACACCGCGCAGCGAGACCAGCTCAAGCTCGGCGTCATAGGCCAGCAGGGCCGGTGGACTATCGGCGGCCGGAGAGGCATTGGCGATGTTGCCGCCCAGCGTGCCGCGGTTCTGGATGGCAATCGCTCCTGACTCGATCGCCGCCTGGACCAGCGACGGGAATTCGGCGGTCAGCTGACTGTGCTGGCGGACATGAGTAAAGGTCGTCAGCGCGCCCAGGTCGATGTGGCTAGGCGCCACCGTGATGCCGCGCAGCTCATCGATGCCCCAGATGTCCAGGTAACGACCGGCGGCCAGCTTGCCGGCCGAAAACAGCACCATCAGATCGGTGCCGCCGGCGATCGGCTGCCAGCGGCGATTGACCGGGGTTACCGCCGAGGGGGTGGCCTCGACGCTCTGCCCGGCGCTGCGATCCTGGGCCAGCAGGGTCAGGGCTTCGACCAGAGAGCGCGCGGACACCGCCTCAAACTCGGGAAGAAAGGCGCGCATTAGCCCTGGCCTCCGCCGCTGCTGCCTGCCTCGTCGGCGCAGGCCCGCAGCACCGAGGTGAAGATCTTGGTGTAGCCGGTGCAGCGACAGAGGTTGCCGGCGAGGCCCTCGCGGACCTGCTCTTCCGTCGGACGCGGGCAGCGGGCCAAGAGTGCCTTGGCCGCCAGGACCATGCCCGGCGTGCAGATGCCGCACTGCGCCCCACCACAGTCGATAAACGCCTGCTGCACCCGGTCCAGCGTCGCTGGGCTGGGGGCGATGCCCTCGATGGTCGTGACCTCGGCGCCCATCGTCTGCAGCGCCGGCACCAGGCAGCTGCAGACCAGCTCGCCGTTGAGCAGCACCGCGCAGGCTCCGCACTCGCCCTCGCCGCAGCCCTCTTTGGTGCCCGGCAGGGCGAGCGACTCGCGCAGGACATCCAGCAGGCGCGCCATCGGATGCACGACGCAGCTGCGCTCGCTGCCGTTGACGCGCAGGCGCAGCTCAATGAGCGGACTGGTGAACGACCCGCTCGACGTCAGAGCATCGCGTAGAGCGCCCTTCTCGACGAAGGACTCGGGCTTGGGCTCAGAGATCGACATTAGCGCGCCCCTCCGGCGGCAGGGCTCGCCTGCGCGATGGCAAACAGGTCTTCGGGCAGCAGCGGAATGTGGTTGGCCCGCAGGCCGGTCGCGTGCTCGATGGCGTTGAGGATGGCCGGGGCAGTGCCGTCGAGCGGCAGCTCACCTATGCCTTTGGCGCCACGCGGGCCACGCAGCCGCGGATTTTCGACCTCAACGAAGTCCACCCGGATCGGCGGCACATCGACGGAGGTCGGCATGATGTAGTTGGTCATCTGGCCGTTGGCCATCCGCCCCTCGCGCCACACGACTTTCTCGTACAGCGCATAGCCGATGCCCTGCGCCACGCCGCCTTCGATCTGGCCGGCCGCGAGCACCGGATGCACCACCTTGCCCACTTCCTGCACCGCCACAAAGTCGAGCACCCGCGTCTCGTAGGTCAGCAGATCGACCTCGACCTCGGCGACGTAGACCGCCCAGGCGTAGGTCGCATAGGCATCGCCGCGATAGGCCTTGTCGTCCCAGTTGACGTCGGGTGGCGGCTGATACTGCGCGCTGGCCCGCAGGGTGCCGTGGCGCTCGCGATACACCGCCGCAGCGGCCTTGAACTCGGCCTCGCCATAGCGTTCGCCCAGTACGCCCTCGGCCAGCAACAGCCCACGCAGAGCCCGGCAGGCCTCGCCCACCAGCCCGCCGACGATCATCACCGTACGCGAAGCCACCGTCGGGCCGCTGTTCGGGACCTGGGCCGTGTCGGGCCGCACAACGACGATCGACTCAGCCGGCAGGCCCAGGATCTCAGCGGCGATCTGGGTAAAGACGGTGTTGGTGCCCTGGCCGATCTCGGTGCTAGAGGCCCGGATCTGCACGCGCCCCTCCGCATCGCAGTCCACCGTGACCACCGAGGCCAGGTAGCGCTCACCCGAGCCGGTAAAGCCGGCGCCGTGCATGAAGGAAGCCAGGCCAATGCCGCGCCGGGTCAGCGCGCGCGGGGCGGCGGCGTTTTCGCGGCTGTAGCGAGCTCGCTTGTCGGCATAGCCCGACAGGGCCATGGCGCGATCCAAGAGCAGCCGCATATCGACGTTTTCGCGCAGCACCTGCCCCGTCGCCAAGCTGCCGCCGTCCTGTACAAAGTTGCGACGCCGCAGCTCGGTCTCTGAGATTCCTAGGGCCAGCGCCGCCTGATCCATGTGCCGCTCGATGGCGAACACCGACTGCGGCGCGCCGAAGCCACGAAACGCGCCATGCGGGGGCGTGCTGGTCGCTGCCGCCCGTGCCCGCACCCGGACATGGTCACAGGCATAGGGTCCCGCCGCATGCAGGCCGCCGCGCGACAGCACCACCGGCGACAGCGTCATGTACGCGCCCCCGTCGAGACGAAAGTCGATGTCCTGCACCAGCAAGCGCCCGGCCCGCGTCCAGCCGGTCTTGATGTGGGTGCGCGAGGGGTGGCGCTTCGTCGTCGCCACCATGTCTTCCAAGCGGTCGTAGATGATCTTTGCCGGCCGTCCCGCCTTGCGCGCCAGCAGCGCGGCGTGGGCCGCGATCATCGATGGGTACTCTTCTTTGCCACCGAAGCCGCCGCCGGTCTCGGTCTGCACCACGCGCACCTTGTCAGGCGGCAGATCAAAGACCTGCTGCAGCGCCTGATGGATGTAGTACGGACACTGCAGCGAGCCAAAGACCGTCACCGCACCGTCGCTAGCCACCTGAGCCAGCATGCCCTGCGGCTCGATGTACAGCTGTTCCTGCGCGCCCGTCTCGTAGTCGCCTTCGACGATCACCTCGGCCTGGGCCCAGGCGGCTTCGACGTCGCCCTTTTCAATGGTGAAGGTCTTAAAGGTGTTGTCCTTGCCCCACAGCGCCTCGCCGCGCCCCTGCGCCGCCTCGCCGCCGCGGGTCAGCGACTCGTCGAGGTCGTAAAGCGGCGGCAGCGGATCGATCTCAAGCCGCACCAGCGTGCGCGCCTTCTCGGCGATCACCCGGTCGCGGTGGCCGAGCAGCAGCACCGCTTCCTCGGCGTGGTTGATCAGGCTGCCGGCCAGGCAGGGCTGGTCGTTTTCGATCAGCGCGATGTGGTTCTTGCCGGGGATGTCGGCGGCGCTAACCACGACGATCTGTTCCCACGGCACGCCGGGCAGAAACGTGATGGCGCGCAGCCGGCCGCGCGGCACCGGCGAACGAACCGTCACCCCGAAGATGGGCTCGTCGGTGCCCAGGAAGTCGGGCGGCAGGTCGTCGACATAGCGCGCCTGGCCGGTGACCTTCTGTCCCCCCTCGCGCCGCGGTGGCGACTTGCCGATCTCGAAAGGCTCCGTCGATGCTCTCGCTTCAGCGTCGATCTTCACAGAAGAGTGGTAGGCCGAAGCGCCTCGACGTGTCAATGGGCCGCTGCGCGGCGGGACATCGTCAGGCAGACCGCGGGTCTACAGCACGGCCAGCGCGTGCGCACCGCGCCACATCGCGATCAGCAGGTGACCATCTTCGATCTGCTGCCGCCTTCGCCAGAGCTCGCGCAGCGGCAAGAAGGACAGCGAAGACTCGGCGGCGCTCTGCGCATCGACCTCGGCCAGCATGGGATAGACCTGCTCGGGCGTGGCCCCGACCGCGGGATAGTACTTGCCACCGAGCGGCGTGCTACGCAAAGTACGTAGCCCAAACTGCAAGCGCAGCTGCAAGCCCAGCCAGGCCTCGGCCTGCGTCAGATCGCGGATGCTGCGCGGCAGGCGCCACGCCGGGTTGGTGACAAAGCGCGAGCTGCCGGTAAACGCCTGCACGGCCGGCAGGTCACGTAGCTCCAGACCGACGAACACCTCGTCTGGCCCCTCGCCCAGGCGCAGCACCGGCAGTACCGACAGCGTGTTGCAGCTCGTGGGGTTTGGCAGTGCGCCCTCTAGCGTGTCGCTCGCCACCACCTGGCCAGCGGCGTCATGCTCGTGGATATCGAAGCGCTCGATGCGCAGGAAGCTGGCCGCGCCGGACCCGTCGGGCACTCGGTCACTGGGCACAAAGACAGCGCGCGCCTCGGGCTGCAGCAGGGCGTCGATGTCATCGGCTTCACCGGCGGCGGCTCGGGATTGGCCTGCCAGCAGGGCGCGCGCGATGGCAGACGTGGACTCTTGCACTCGCAGGCGCGGCTCGGCGCCGATCCATGGTCCCAGCCGCAGCCGCAGCCGCGCGGCCGCTTCGCTCTCGTCGAGCACCGGGCCAGTCAGCCGAGCCAAGAGCTCATAGACGTTGAGCTCCAGCCGAGCATCCAGCAGCCCACCGACCTGCGCCGCCCGCAGGAGCTGGGTCGCCAAGAGCGGCCGCACCCGCCCGGCCGTCACGAACTTGCCCAGGTTGGGCGCCGCTTCCGGCAGCACCGGCAGGCCATCTGGCCCGCAGTCGCTCTCGCCCGGGCTCAGCTCGACGAACAGCGAGCTGACCCGCTCGTTCAGTCCGCCCGGTGAGGTGAAGTAACGCAGCCCTGGCTGGCTGGCCCGAATCCAGTGCGCAGGCAGGCCGGCCCGCTCGCGACACAGCGCCGCCAGCTCGGCTCCTTGCGGCAAGCGCTCGCCGTCGCGAACCATGGCTGTCACCGGCTCGCTCAGATAGCCCGCGACGTGCGCTCCGTCCAGCTCAGGCGGGCTCTGGCTGTCGCTCTTTGCCGCGTGGATGAGCGGCCGCGGATAGCCCTGACGAGCCAGCACAAACAGGCGGCCGCTGTGCTCAAAGTAGGGCACCAGATCGACGACGGGATGCGGTCGCTCGACGAGCTCGAAGCTGCGCCCGGTGTCGCGATGGGTGCTACGCGACAGCCGCAAAAAGGCTGGGCTGGCGGCCCCTTCACGGGCCTGGCTCGGCTGCAGCGAAAAGCCCACGCCCTGCCCGCGCCGCACCTTCTCACCGACGATAAGGTAGTTGGTCGGCGGATAGGGCAGCGGCCGCTCGTCGAGGTCATAGAGGAAGAGCTGGCCGCGGAAGCGATTCTCGACGATCCATGGGTTGCGCAGCTCGATCGAAAGGACGATCCGCAGGTCACGCGCCGACAGCTCGGCTTCGAAGTCGGCCTGGGCAAGGTAGGTGTACTCCTCGCGGCACTCGGCGGCCCAGTCGCTGCGATAGTCCTTGCGCAGCGCGAACTCGGCGGCGGCGCGATGACTGACGCGGTATCGCTGCCAGCCCGGGCGCACGGCCTGCAGGCGCTGATAGGGCAGCGGGGCCCCCGGGTTCTGGCTGCTGCGCCACTCGACAGCGAAGCGCTCGAACAGCGCGGCGCTGCTCAGCCCGCTGACCTCGCCCATCGGCGCACCGTCACGAGTAGGTAGATCCAGCAGCACTTCCCGCGGGCCGCGGGGAACTACGAAGTCGCGGATGATCAGCACCCCGCCGACGCGCAGCGCCGCGGTCTGATGGTCAAGGGCCCGCCGCACCGGCGCCAGCGCAAAGCCGTTGAAGCTTGTCAGGTGGTGGAACACCGACGAGTTGAGTACGCCGTCCAGGCTCTCAGGCGCGAAGATCGGCTCGGCGATGTCGCCCAGCTGATACCGCAGATTGGGTCGGCAATACTGTTGCTGCGCATAGGCCACTGACTCGGGTGCCACGTCGACGCCGATGACCTGCAGCCCAGCGTGCAGGCAGGCCAGGTCATAGGAGCCGGCACCCGAGCCACAGCCCATGTCGGCGAGCGTGCCGCGCACCGGAAAGTAGGCGGTGGTCAGCGCTACCTTCTGCTGCATGGACTTGTCCATGCCGGCGTAGTACGCGGCGTAGGCTTCGGCGCCCCCGCGCGCTTGCCCCGCGTATGCCTCGTCGCTGTCTGCCGCCATGGCCATGCTCCGGGCCTAGGGAATCGACATCGCCTGCTGCATGCGTCGGCCCAGCCGGTGCAGCTCGTCCTTGTGCTCGGGCGAGATCTCGATGAGCGGCTCGCAGCGGCCGCGCACTTCGAGCTCAGCGAGAGTGAACTGCCCCACCACGCAGCGCTGCTCGTCGAGGCTCAGGGCCACTTCGTTTTCGCTGCGACCGCGGGTCAGCGTTGCGGAGTAGCGACGGACAATGGTCGCCTTCTGGCCATCGAGGGGGCGGGCCGCCACGCCAGTATCATTCCAGCGCGACTGCACCAGCCCAGCCTGCGGGTCGACGATGATGGCGAGGATCTGGTTCTGGGTGAAGGCCGCCGCCAAGGCCTCGATCGGGTCGCGAGCCATCGGCGGCGTCGCGAATAGGTACGGCTTGAGCGGTGCCACGCAGCCCGCGCCAGCCGAGAGCACACCGGCTAGGAGCAGGGCCCCCAGTCCACGTCGCACCGGCCCATGGGCTGCGGTCAGCAGGGATCGAAAATTGCCAGTCATGTGGCCATCATCGCCGATCCGGGCGCCTGACGGCTAGCCTCCGCGCGTCCGCCGGCGAGTGCGCGGCGGTGGCGGCAGTCCAAGCTCCTTGGCCCGCACCTTGGCGCGCAGCTCAGCGACGATCTGGCGGGCCCGCTCTTCCAGCTCGCGATCGCGCTTGCCTTCGATGTCGTCGAGCAGATCGCGGGCACGCTTGGCGAAGCGCTCCATCTCCGCCAACACTTGGCGCAGCTCTTGTAAGTGAGCGACGGTCTTGGGATCGAAGTCAGGCACGCGGACATTGTATCGCAAGGCTCTCGACTAGTGGGCCACGGTTTTGCGCGCCCCCGCTTCGCGGTCCGCTCGCTCCCTTGGGCCGGGCGGGATGCGATAGATTGAAGGGATGCGAATCCTGCACACCATGCTCCGCGTCAACAACCTCGACGAGTCGCTGGCCTTTTACGTCGATGCCCTCGGCATGCAGCTCCTGCGACGCAAGGACTATCCGGCGGGCGAGTTCACGCTGGCCTTCGTCGGCTATGGCCCCGAGTCCGAGCAAGCGGTGATCGAGCTCACCTACAACTGGGGCAAGTCGCAGTACGAGCTAGGCACGGCGTTTGGACACATCGCGCTCGGCGTCAGCGATATCTACAAGACCTGCGCCAGCCTGCGCGAAAAGGGCGTAAAGATCGTCCGTGAGCCGGGCCCAATGAAGCACAGCACGACGGTGATCGCCTTCATCGAAGACCCCAACGGCTACCGCATCGAGCTGATCGAAGAAGGCGCAGCCACCGCAGCCCCGGGCACCTCCGCCTAGGCGGACGACAGCCGCGGCTAGTCACCGCCGGGGCCGCGCCGTCCCTGCTTGCGCTCGGCGTTGCGGCGCTTGTCGTCCAGCCGCCGCTCACGCGAGGCCCGGGTCGGCCGGGTGGCTCGACGGGGGATCGGCCGCACCAGGGCGACCAGAATCAGCTGTCGCAGCTTGGAAAGCGCATCTTCCAGGTTGCGGCTCTGGTCGCGGGTCAGCTGACTGACGATGAGGATCCAGCCTTCGCCGTCCAAGCGCGATCCCGCGAGGGCCCGCAGCCGCTCTTTAACGTCCGGCGCCAGCGCCAGGCTGCCTGGCAGATCGAAGCGGAGCTCGATCTTACTGGCCACTTTGTTGACGTTCTGACCGCCCGGTCCCGACGAGCGGGTAGCTTCCCAGCGCAGATCAGAAGCCGGGATGCGAACACCAGGAGCGACCAAGAATGGGTCGGGAAGCGGCATGGCCAAAGAATATCGCAGCGTGTGAGTCGCGGACGTTAGGGCCGCACGCCACCCGAGTAGATCATTGCCTGGCCGTCAGTGTGGCACGCTACGGGCTGGGCAAGCTGGCGAGGAACTCGATTCGGCGGGGGACTTTGTAGGGGGCGAGGTTGCGCGCGCAGTGGTCGATGATCTCTTCTGCCGGACAGCGCATCGAGCAGACGACGCTGGCGATCACCATCGCGCTGCCCTGCTCATCGACGTAAACGCGGGCCTGAGCGGCGCGCACCTTGGGATAGGACTCCAGGCAGCCTTCGACCTCACCGAGAGCAACCCGCTTGCCCTCGACCTTAACCAGATCGTCTTCGCGACCGAGCAGCGTGAGCCGCCCTTGCTTGTCGACACTGCCAAGGTCGCCGGTACGCAGATAGCCTTCGGCATCAAAGCCACCAATCGGGACACTGGCTGCTGCCGCCGCCGCTGCTGCCGCTGCTTTGCTGGGAGCTTTCTTGGCGGGCTTGGCCGGCGCTGCCTTGCTGGCTGCTGCTGGCGTCGCCTTGCCTGCGGCAGCGGCCGCCCCAGTGCCCATCGTGCTGACCGCTTGCTGTGCCGCCGAAGCGGTCCGGACCCAGATCGGGCTCCGCCCCTGCTCATCGGCCGGGCCGAGACGCAGGTCGACACCGGGCAGCGTCTTGCCGACGGTCTCCGGCGTGAGGCCACGGCGATCACAGCTGATCGCCCCCGCCTCGGTGGTGTGATACATGGGGATGATGCGCACGCCCCAGCGCTCGCGGAAGGCATCGGCGGTCGCCGTGCTCAGTGGGGCTCCCGTCGCCAGGAAGCGGGCGCCCTTGGTCTTGACCGGCCGCGCGGTGGGCAGCTTGGCCAGCGTGGCGTAAAGCGGTGGGGTGGCCGGCAGCAGATCCACTTCTTGCTCGCGCAGGAGCTTTACGATGCGTCGCGGCGAGACCTCGTCTTCGAGGTACAGCGTCGCGCCGTAGCGCAGCGCCAGCGCCAGCCCGAGGTCAAACCCATAGGCAGCGAACAGCGGCACCGTGCTGAGGATGCGGTCCTCGGCCGTCACGTCGAGGGCCTCGGCCAAGCTCTTGCAGCTAGCTTCTAGATTGGCCGCCGTGCGCATGACGCCCTTGGGATCGCCCGACGAGTCGGCGGTCAGCAGCACCACCTCGGCCTCACCCGGCGGATCTTCGTCGCAGCGATAGATCGAGCAGGTCAGCAGCGTGCCCTGCAGGCGGCGACGGCTCTCCGGTTCGAGGCGGCGACGGCCGCGCTGGATGTTGGTGATCGGCGGGCTACCCGACGGTAGCTCGTTGCCGCCGCGCGGTCGGGTGATCAGGGCCCGCAGCGGTGCGACTTCCAGGAACAGCGTCAGGTCACGGACACCGGTCGTCGGATCCATGGGAACCACAACCGCGCCAATCTTGGACAGCGCCAGGGCAAGGATCGCAAAGTCAGGCACGTTGCCGAGCATGAGCCCGACCCAATGGCCGCGCTCAATGCCCATCGCCGCGAACTCTTGTGCCCGTCGCTCGACGCGGTGCTGCAGACCACGCCACGAAAGATACGTGTCGCGGTAGACAAGCGCTTTGGCGGTCCCTCGGGAGTTGGTTGCCTCGTTGAGCCAGCGATAGAGCAGCATTGCCACATACCCAGGTAGGAGTTAAGCGCTGTGGACTTTAGCGTGCTACACGCCACCACACAACCCCCTAGCTGGACGAAAAACGCGGCGGTATCGCGGACTTAGCGGACGACGACGAGATAAAGGAGCGTGATCAGGAGCACCAGGACTGCCCCAAGCGCGGCGGCGGTAAGCTCCTGATGGCGCAGCGCCAGCTCGATGAGCCGACTGAGGGGTGAGCCGCTGGCTCCGGGCGGCACCAAGGCGGGGAGCGGCGAGGGCGAGATCCGGGCCGGATGGGCAGCGCTCGCCAGCGCCGGCGTCTCACTGCTCAGGAGAGGGGCCAGTGCCTCAGGAGAAGGCGCCATCAGCCCGCGTGGCTGTCCCCCGGTGGCCTTGGGCCCAACCGGCGCAGGAGCCACAGCAGCCGGCGAAGGCTCGGGCTCGGGGGCAGGCTTGAGCGGCCCCTGCTGGTTCTGCAGCGCGGCGATAAGCTGCGACACTCGCGGCGGGCGCGGTGTCGGCGGACGCTCAGGTGCGGTGATCGCCGAGGGCGAGGCCAAAGGTGCCACGGGCGCAGGCGCCGTACTCGGAGCCGGAGCGGCAGGCGGAGCCGCGGCACCGACACCGCCTGCGCCCGAACGCCCTCCTGCGACCAAGGTCTCAGCCGTGGGTGGCGCTGTTACCGGACTGCCTGCAGCCGGCGTGGGTGGCAGCGAAGGCGGCGCGTCATCGAGGAGGCTGGAGCTGAGCCCCTCGATGCCATCACTGCTGACTGCGAGGCGGGCCTGCGTCGCCAGCTCCGTGATCGGTAGGCGGCGCACGGCAGGCTGGGTCGGCAGCTCGTTGATCCGCGGCGGCAGGGGCGCCAGGCGCTCGGCCAGCGCAGCCAGCGCGGGACGGGTGACCAGCTCAGCGAGGGGCGGTCCGTCGGAGCGCGCGGCATCCGCGGTGGCTGCAGGAGCCGGCGGTGCCGGCAGCGAGGGCGAGGGCAGCGCCTCAAGCTGCGCCACGGTGCGAAGCGCGCCAATATCTGTTTCGGGTTTTCTGGGACCGTCCTTGGTCGCTGCAGCTCCGATGCTGGCGGCGCCTGCGGCTTCAGGGCCTGCCCCGGCTGCGCCAGCTGCACCTGGCAGGGCTGACGCTGGACTCAGCGGCATAGGCGGCGGCACCGGAATAGCTGGCTGGGAGGGCTCAAGCATCTCGGCCAGGTCATCCCCCGCTAGCGTCGTTTCGCGCTGCAGCGCGGCCGGCTTGGGAATCTGAACCGCCGTGGGTGCTGAGGAGATCGGCGATGGCGGGCTGGGCTGAGCAGCGCTCGGCAGCGCAGGAATCGCGCCGCTGGCAAACGGCGACAGCGATGGGGCGATCCCTCCTGCCGCAGGCGGTGGCAGTGGTGGGGCCGAGAGCGGCGGCGGCAGCAATATCATGGGTGCCGGCAACAGCGGGGCGGGTGCACCACCCAGGGAAAGCGGCGGCACCGCCAGCTCGGTAGACACCTCAAGCCGTGGCCGCGTCGGGGTTTCCGGGCGCCCTGAAGCGCCGGGCGCTGCACGGTCCAGGGCGAGCCCGGGGCTGGGCAGTGGCAGCTGAGCGCCGACGAGCGTAGGTGGTAAGGCCGGAGGTGGCGGGAGATCGTCGTCGAGCGCCGGCGATGCATCCGGCGCAAACTGGCCGGGCGGCAGAATTGGGGCAGTGATGGGCTGCTCTGCCGCGCGCTCAGCAGTGGTCGAGCTACCGGCGGCGGCAGGGCTTGCGGCCGGGCCCGCGCTGGCTGGGGCCGGTGCCGTCGCGGCGGCTGCACTTTGGACCTCGGCCCGCTCGGCCTCAGCACTGGCTTGTGGCGAGCCGGTTCCACTACTGGCAGCCATCGGTGCAAGCGCCGTGGGTCCAGTCGGGCTTGCAGGCAAGGGCGCCGCTGGCGCGGCGCTGGAAAGCGGTACCACAGCCGGGGCTGATTCCGCACTGGCAGCGGGGATCGGCTGCGCCCTGCCCTGCCCCGGCGCTTCGGCCGAAGGTGGCGCAGGCAGACGGGCGGCAGGGGCCTGGCTGACGGGAGGTGCAGCCGCGGGCGCCGGGGCAGCGACGACACCAGCCGAGCCCACTGTGGCTGCCGAGGAAGGCAGCAGTGTTGGGAGAGCGACACGTGGATCGGTAATCGCCGACTCGGGAGTCACGACGGGCACGGCGGCTGGCGCACTCTCACTGGGCCCTGCAAGCCCGGGAATAGGCGTCGCTGCTGATGACGGGGCGACAGCCGCAGCCGGGGCCGCGGATGGCACGGATCCAGGCGAGCCACCTTCGCCGATTACCGCAGGGGCGGCGCTGGCCGGCGCAGGGGCGGCACTCGTCGGGTCCGGCTCGGGAGCGGGGGGAGCGATGGTCGGAAAGGCGCCAGAGAGGCGCTTGAGGATGCGGCTCACCCGCTCCTGCTGCAGCGGTTCCAGACGAGGAATGGAAGCGGCGGCCTCACTGCTGATGCGGACAGCGGCCCCGGCTGCGCTGCCGTCGCCCGCTTCGGCCGGAGCGGACTCGACAGGCGGAGTAAGCGGCGTGCCGCTGGGCGGCAGGGCAATCTGCGGAAAGACACCCGACATGCGCTGCAAGAGCCGGCTCATGCTCTGGCTCTCGGCGGTCGGTGCCTTGGCCGGTAGGGTCACCTCATCCTTGGCCTCGACAGGGGGCTCCGGCAGCTTCAGGCTGTAGCCGCGCACGATCTGGTCGATGCCTTCGAGGAGCTCGCTCATACTTGGCACGCGCTCGTCGAGCTGCAGAGCACAGGCCTGACGGATGAGCAGCGTCAGCGCCTCCGCTAGCTCGCGGCTGAGCCCGGTCGCCGGCGAGGCACTGAGCGGCGGCGGCGGGCTGGCCAGGTTCTCAAGGATGAATTCGATCTCTTCGGCGAAGAAGGCCGGGCGGGCGGTCAGACACTCGTGCAGGATGGCGCCGAGGACAAAGACATCACCCCGCTCGGTGGCACCGATCATGCCGGCCACCTGCTCCGGCGGGCGATACAGGTGCTTGTACAAGGGCAGACGGTCATCGAGGCCAGCCGCCCGACGACGCAGATGATGCATGCCGTGCTCGACGACCATGACCTTGCCTGCCGAGGCGTTCTTGGCCGTCGTGCGCACCAGATAAATGTTCTCGGGCCGCAGGTCGCCGTGTACCAGGCCGACCTTGTGGGCAGCTTCCAGAGTGCGGGCGACCGAGACAACGATGGCCAGAGCCCGCTCCGCGCGCAGCGGCCCGCGGTTCAGCCGAGCCCGCAGCGTCTCGCCCTCCAGAAGCTCGGTCGCAAAGCCGGGGATGCCGTCGCGGTCGGCCAGCATCTTGACCGGCATCAGGCCCGCTGCGCCTAGCTGCTGCGCGCGGCGTAGGTCATTGCGCACGGCGAGCATCATCTCGTGCGTCGGCTTAAGCTCGCGCTTGAGCATCAGCACCGCGAACTTGCGCTTGAGGCGCGCATTCTCGGCTTCGTAGGTGACCCCGAGCTCTCCCTGGCCCAGCACGCCTTTGATCAGAAACTCGCCCTCGATGACCTGGCCCAGGCGACTGGCGGCGGGTATTGACGGGCCGACGACCCAGCTAGGCTGTGCTTGGGAGGACTTGGGATCGGCTGAGCCGGGGATCATAGTGGCCCCTAGCATAACAGGGGGACCCTCTAATTGGGCAGATTATGTTCGTATTTTGGAATACTTATTTATCATCGCGTTTTGGCATTTCTGCCCCGCTCTGTGCCAGGTCTTTGGGGGCTGCAACCGCCACCCCACACAGGACCAGAACGAGGGGCAAGAGCTCGATCACGTATCGATTCTCAACGAAGCCGATTGCGGCGAGCGCGGCCGTCCGCAGGAGCAGGCAGGCGGCAGCCAGAGCCGCAAACGATCGCAGGCGCGGTGCCCGAGCCGAGCGCAGCAGGCCCAGCAGCCCCAGGCCCAGCATCAGTATCTGCGTATATAAGAAAGCGCTACTCGCATACCGCAGGAACAGGGAGTCCGGCGGATGGCGGGTCGCCCGCAGCGGCTGGTCGATGGGCGTTGCCCACAGGAAATAGGCGCGCTGCAGGGGCAGCCAGAGCAGGGTCCGCAGGGGATGGGCCCGCAGGCGCTGCCGGGCCAGCTGGCGGAAGCCCTCGTCGACCGAAGCGGACAGGCCCTCGCGCCGGCGCAGGTCAAAGAGGGCCTGGAGAGTCGCCCGCTCGGCTGGGGAGTCGAACGCTTCGGCTGGGTAGGTGGCGGTGGTGGCGACACACTCGCGACGAAAGAGGCAGTAGAGCGTGGTGGTGGTCTGTGACTCACGACGCACCCAGGTCGCAAACCAGGCGAAGAACGAGGTATGCGGCATCGCCTCCCCGCGGATGTCGCACTGCCCACCGAGCGGATGCGGATGTCCGAGGCTGATCTGGTTGCGCAGCGGCCAGGGAGCAAAGCACAGCGCGAAGGCCACGGCCACAGCTGGCAGCCAGCGCAGGGCTCGCCGACCGAAGCGCAGCACCGGCAGCAGCAGGGTCGGGAACAAGAACAGCGTGTCAATGCGCACCAAGCAGCCCAAGGCCAGAACCGCCGCCGAACCGAGCCAGAGGCGATGCCGCAGGCCCTGGGGGACGGCGGCCGAAGGCAGCAGAACGGCGGACAAGAGCGCAACAAATAGCGTGGTCAGCGCCGTCGCCAGGGTCTCGGTGAGGATGGCATTGGCAAACAGCAGAAGCGGCGGACAGAGGACAGCGGCCCCCAGCGCCACGAGCGCCGCCCGTCGGCCAGCTAGACGACGCGCCAGCAGATAGACCAAGAGGCAGGTCAGCGCATCTAGCACAGCCTGCGGGGCCTTGATGCGGTCAAAGATCAGCTCGTAGGCCCCGAGCGCCGGCCAGCCGCGGTATGGGAGGAAGGCGACCAGGCTCAGAAATAGCGAATATCCCGGCAGGCGGCAGTAGCCAAGCGGCGGCACAACGGCGTGATCGGGATACCAGTCCGGCAGCCGGAAGGCATAGCGGTGATTCTCGACGAGCTCACGCGCGGCGCCGAGGTAGGCATAGCTGTCGGAGCCGTCAAAGGTCCAGCCCTGGCCGATGCTGCGGCGTAGCCAGACCGCCACGGCCAGCCCGACGAGGACCGCGACATACTCGAGCCCCCGCAGCCAGACCGCCTGGGCCTGTGCGGCAAGGCGCGATGAACGCTCGGCCCCGCTCACCCTCGTGCCGTCCTAGCCGCCACAGGCCGCGACGATGGTCTCGGCAATTTCGTGGGCAAGCTGGTTGATGAGGCGCTCATCGAGGCCTTCGAGCATGACGCGGACCTTGGGCTCGGTGCCGCTGTAACGCACGAGCACGCGGCCATCGCCGCCCAGCTTGGCCTCGGCGTCGCGGATCAGCTTCTGCGCCTCGGCCAGTTCGCCAAGCGGCCGCCGCTGCTTGACCTTCACGCTGACCAGGACCTGCGGCACCTTGACCATGACGCGCGAGAGCTCGCTGAGCGGGCGTCCTTCCTCGTGCATCAAGGCCAGCACCTGCAGTGCGGCAATAATGCCGTCACCGGTGGTCATGTGGTCGAGGAAGACGAGGTGGCCAGACTGCTCGCCGCCGAAGTTGTAGCCGTGCTGGCGCATGGCCTCGACGACGTAGCGATCGCCGACGTTGGTGCGCAGGAGCTGGCCGCCGGCTGCACGGACGGCGTGCTCGAGGCCGAGGTTTGACATCACCGTGGCCACCAAGGTGTTCTTCTGCAGCTCACCGCGGGTTAGTAGCCGACGGGCGCAGAGCGCCATGATGGCATCCCCGTCGATGATGTTGCCGCGCTCATCGGCGAAGATGACTCGATCCGCATCGCCGTCGAGCGCGATGCCGACGTGCGCGCCGAGGTCGACCACCGCTTGGCACATGGCCTGCGGGTGCAGTGCGCCGACGAGCTCGTTGATATTGGTGCCGTTTGGCTCATCCCCAAGGGCAAAGACGGTGGCCCCGAGCTCCTCCAGTACCGCCGGGGCAACTTTGTAGGCTGCCCCATGAGCGCAGTCGACGACGATCTTGATGCCGTCGAGGCTGCGCTGCCGCGGAAAAGAGCGCTTCAGAAAGACGATATAGCGCCCCCGGGCATCATCGACGCGCGTAGCCCGCCCGATGTCAGCCCCGGTCGGCCGCACGGCGGAGAGCTCCGGCGAGTCGAGCAGCTCTTCGATGCGCGCCTCGGCCGCGTCGGGGAGCTTGAAGCCATCGGCAGCGAAGATCTTGATACCGTTGTCGGCATATGGGTTGTGGCTGGCCGAAATGACCACGCCAGCGTCGGCCCGCATCGACGAGGTAATAAACGCGATGCCTGGAGTCGGCAGCGGTCCGCACAAGAGGACATCGGCCCCCATCGAGCACACACCGGCGGCAATCGCCTGCTCGAACATGTAGCCGGACAGCCGCGTGTCTTTGCCGATCACCACCTTGCCGCGATGGCTGCCACGATGAAACAAGTGCGCGACTGCACGGCCGAGGCGCATCGCGGTCTCCACCGTCATCGGCTCGACGTTGGCGACACCCCGCACGCCATCGGTCCCAAAAATATGTCGCTGCCGGGGGGGCGGCTTGCCATGATCGTCTGACATCTGCGGTTCCTTCGGGCCCCTCAGGGGAGGCCTCGTCCGGGGGCCTGAGGGAGGGGGCCTGACGATGCCACAAAGAGGGCCGGCTGCAAACCGACAATGCGGCGGGCCGCTGGCCTGATCTCCGTCGTCGCCCGCTCGCTGCTGACTGACGATAGTGCCGAGGTCGCCGCCAGGCTTGCCGAGCCTGCCGGGACGGTGATAGCTTGCTCAGGCTCTGCATAGGCCACGGTCCGTGACTACACCCAGCGAAGCCACGCCCCAGGACTTGCCCCGCCAAAGCCCCGCGTCCCCGGGACGCTTCGCCTGGATTGACTGGTATCGCGGCCTGGCCTGCATCCTGATGTTTCAGACGCATGCCTACGACGCCTGGACGCGCGATCCTTATCGTCAGGGCGCGTACTGGGATCTGGCCCGCATGCAGCTCGGCGGCTTCCCAGCGCGAATGTTTCTGATGCTGGCTGGCGTCTCGCTGATGCTGCGCTATGCCGGCGATGCTCGGCGCGGGCTGACTGCCTGGCAGGCCCGACGGGGAGCGATGCTGCGCGGGCTGGAGGTGCTGGGCTATGGCCTGACGTTTCGGCTGGCCGAGTGGCTGCTCAGCGGAGCCGCGCGGAAGAACATTCCCGACCTGTTCAAAGTCGACATTTTGAACTGCATCGGCCTGTCCCTGGTCATCACGGCGGCGCTGGTCGGACTCGAGCATGTCAGCGCGCGGCGGCCGCCAATTCTGGCCGGGCTGGCGACGGTGGCCGTGGTGTTCCTGACGCCGATCATTCAGCGCTGGCCCTGGCCGGGCTGGCTGCCACCGCAGCTGGCCGCGTATCTGTGGGACAGCACCCCGCTGGGCACCTTCCCGCAGCTGCCGTTTGTCGCCTATACGCTAAGCGGTGCGGTGGTGGGCGGCCTGTGGTTGGGGGCCTCGGCCCGCGGTCGCCTGGCGCAAGTGCTGGCCATCACCTCGGCAGCTGGGCTCTGTCTGGCCGTTCTGGTGCAGTGGGGCAATAGCCGCGGCTATGCCTTGTTCGTCCCGTCTCCGACGGTAAGCATCCCCGCCTACCCGTCGTCCTACGCCTATCGGCTGGGCATGTGCCTGCTGTTCGCTGGCCTGTCCTACGCATGGACCAGCTGGCGCGGCCAGCGAGGCTTCTCGCCACTGCGTACGCTGGGCCAAGCGTCGCTGCTAATCTACGTCGTCCACGTCGAGATGGTCTACGGCCGGCTCACCTGGTCGCTGCACCATCGGCTGCACCCACTGCTGGTGACGCTGTTGATCCTGGTGCTGACGGTCCTGATGGTGGCTCTGGCCTGGGTGCGGGTGGAGATCGTGGGCAAGCAGCGCTGGATCTGGCCACTGCGCCGGGCTGGGAAGCAGCCCTCCTAGGCCTGTCACGCCTGGGCCCACCAGCCAGGGCTGGGTCGTGGCAGCCAGCGACGACATCCTGTGGAGCTAGCGCTTGATCTCGAATGCGCCGATGGAGCGGCTGCTGGGGCCACGGGCCTGGCCCTCGAAATCGACCTTGGGGACCGCCACGGCGATCCCCTTGCCATCGCTGAAGCTGCTTACACCACCGTCGCCCACTGCGACCGCAGCGCTCTGCAAGCGCAGATCGCCGCTCGCGCTATCGACGAAGGTGCTGCCGGCAGAGAGGGCGGTTAGGTTGTTCGGACCGGCGAGGCCTGCTTCGTTACTGCCGACCGCAGTTAGGCTGCCGTTCGGCCGACACTGGGTGCTCAGGTACGTCGCTCCAGCGACCGAAGTGTCGTTCAAAAACAGGGTATTGACGACGGCGAGCGAGCCCTTGGTGTCGTAGTCACAATCGACCGCCAGCGCCATCTGTGCCGACAGAAATTCCAGCTTGGCGAACGTCGAGTTGACGATGTGAATAGATGGCTCTAGGCCGGCGGTATCGGTCAGCTTGATGCCGCCGTACTGGTTGGTGGGCTTGCCATTGTCCCAGAGCACGCTGTTGATAAAGCGCAGGCGTGTCGAATCGAGGACCAGCGAGGCGTCATTGCGCGTCGAGCTGGCAAACGCCCCAGCCGGTCCCTTGCCAATCCAGGTCTGCTGCACATCCAACTCACAGCGGGCGGCGGCACGAACTGCCGTCTGATTGCCAGAGATAATTGAGCGAACAATCGCCACTTTCGTCTGTACCCCGGCCGTCACGCTGCTCTTGCTGTTGCAGTCCAGCCCGATGACCGAGTTACTCAGCACCACTCCCTCAAACGTAGCGTGCGCGCCCCCCGTCACTTCGATCGCGGCCGCGGCGGGCGCCGACAAGCTCATCTGCGGCGTGGCAGCGATCTGAGTCACGCTGGTGTCGGCCAGCGGACCAATCACGTAGTAGCGCGGCAGGCCGCCCGGTAAGGCCGGCACCGTCACCTTCGACACGCTGGTGTAGCGGCCGATGCGGATATACGGCTTGGCTGCGCTGACCCCTGAGGCCAGCATGGTCTGTAGTGAGCAGGCGGCACCGCAGCTATTGTCTACGTCTGCGACCATCGAAGCATCGACGCAGCTACCGGCCAGGATTGGCGGGCTCAGCGTCGCAAACGAGTCATCTTTGGCGCAGACACCGGGGCTGCATTCGCTGTGCAGCTGACAGCCACGACAGCTATGCGTGGCCGTGTCACAGACCTTGCGAGAGGACTCTTTGCACTGACTGTTGTCCCGGCAAGCCCTGCACGTGCCTTCAACGCAGACGGGCGCGCTGGGGCTTGCAGCCTGGCACTCGGCGTCTCCCTCGCACGCCTTGCACAGCCCACTCAGACACAGCGAGCGCTCGCTGGGGCAGGCCGTCAGACCAGGGCCGCACTCGGCCTGAGCACACTTGCCGAAGGTCTGTCCGGCGGGAATCTGACACAGCTGCCCCTCGTCGCACTCGTAGCCCGGCTCGTTAGCACAGACCGTCGTATTGCGCCGCTCGCAGGGGGACAGCGGCGAGACCGCTGCCAATAAGCCACATAGGATCAATAAGCGCATCGAAGTCCCTCAAGCCGATTGTCGGCTGCGGCCCCAGCAACTGCAACTTCGAACATGGGGCGTGCGCTACAGAAAAAAGAGCGCATACACAGGCCAATCAGTCTTTGCCGTTGGCCTCGGATGCCGGACTGGCCGGTGGGGGCTCAGGCGGCGGCCGTAGCGACGGGCCCGGCCGGCTGAGCAGCAGCTTGCGCAGCGCCACCACCGGTAGCGCCCCCTGCGCCAAGAGTGCGTCATGGAATGCCCCCGGCGAGTACTTTTCACCCTGCTCGGCACGGTAGTCTTCGCGTAGCTGCACCAGCTGAAGCCAGCCCAGCCCGGCCAGGCCAGGGGTGGGATCGTAGGAAAGTCGCTCGACCTCGCGCCTTGCCGCGTACTCTTCGAGATAGCAGTCTTCGACGAGAAACCGCACGCTGTCCTCGCTGCGATTGTTGGCCGAGGCCGCCCCGGCCGAGACCGCGTGCAGACGCAGCACGGTGAGCAGGCGACCCAGCCGCAAGAGCTGGGCACGCAGGGCCAGCGCCTGCAAGCGATCCCCGACCTGGCCCGGCTGGCCGGCCTCGACGGCGACGAGCTGCTCGGCATAAGCAGACCAGCCCTCCAGGAACGCCGTGCTCTGCGTCCGCAGGCGCAGTGGCCCCAGCCCAGACGACTGTCGGCGCAGCATTGTGAGCTGGGCATAGCGGCCCGGCATGACCTCGTGCAGGGCGGTTAGCAGGAGCTGCGATCGATTGAGCATGCGCAGATGATCAGCCACCCGCTTCTTGTCCTTCCAGCTCGGGTCGATGGGATCGACGAACAGCTGCGCCGTCTGAGGACCTCGCTTCTGCGCCGACGGCGGCCAGGAGGGCGACCAGGGCAGCGGATCCAGCGGCGCGGGGGCTGATAGCTGCAAGAAGCCATAGCGATAGGCCGGCATCTCGACCACTTGCGGCCGCGCGACGTCGGTGACTGGCGGAATCGACAGCAGCGAGAGCGAGGCGGTAAGCTCGTACGCTCGCTCAATGGCCGCCTCCGTGGCACGCAAGAGCTCCTCGGGGCGGGGGTGATCTTCCTCGATGGCTCGTACCACCTCGGCTGCAGCCCTCGCCGCACCGGCCGGACTCGGGCCCATCAGGCGACGGTTGACCTCGTCCAGCCGACGGCGTGCCTCTCGCTGCTCTGCCTCGGCCAGTGCCTGCAGGTCGTCGAGCGAGACATCCAGCATCTCCAGAGCATGCCAGCGCGCCTGCAAGCGCTCGCGGCCGAGCACCCAGTCCCCTTTGCTGCGCGGCAACAGATCGCGTGTCATAAAGCCCCCAAGCTCTTCGAGCGCGTGCTGCGCGCTCTCGCGGGCCTGGTTGACTTCCTCCATCAGCGTCGCATCAGCCGGGCTGGGACTGAGGCTGCTGACGCTGATGTTGGCCAGCACGCGCGGCAGCACCAGCGCCACAAAGTCGCGGGTCATCTGCGTCATCTCGATGGCCCGGCGGGTTGTGACTTCCGGAGGGTTCTTCAAGTTGCGCTGAGCTTCTCGACATAGCGCTGGCACCGCGCTCAAGCGCCCACGCAGCGCCCGCAGCCCGACGACCGACATCAGGCCGGGCCCCAGCAAGCTGTCGAGGCCATAGGCCACCAGGCTGCTGTAAAAAACCGGGCTGCGCTCGTGGGGACGCAGATCGATCAGCTCTTGCCGCTTCGCTTCTAGGTGCACCTGCAGCAGCTGCAGATCGACACGCTGCCCGTCGCTCAGCTCCTCTTCATGGCCCCGTCGCAGGCGGGCCAGGCGGTCGAGCGCACTGTCGATTCGCGAGACCTCGCGGGCGATGTTCTCGAGCCGCACATCGTCGAGCCGATCGTCCGAGGTATGGTCACCAAGCCAGGTGGCTAGCGTCGGCGAAAACTGCAGCTCAGCGTCAAGCTGCTCAGCGACCAG
>CAZVMD010000012.1:23461-37210 GCA_964628555.1 uncultured Myxococcales bacterium
AGGTGGCTAGCGTCGGCGAAAACTGCAGCTCAGCGTCAAGCTGCTCAGCGACCAGGGCCTGCAGCTCGCGACGCGCTCCGGCATTGCCAGCTGCCCCACTGGCATCCCCGTCGGTAGGTACCGCCACACGTCGGCTGCGCCAGCACCCCGGGAGCAGAGCCACTACCAGCACTCCATACAACAGCCACTCAGCCGCCCGGCTCATCACCGCGCAGGGAGCCAGTGAGCCCGAGCGCGGCGACCGGCCCTCGACGTGCTGCATGACGACAGGGACGCCCAAGTCGGCCACTACATCAGGCTCAGCTGTACGCGCTGAAAGTCGTTGCCACCCCGGCCGTCCTGGACCACCAGCCACAGATCGACGACACGCACGTTGCTGGGAGCGGGGCGGCGCTCGCCGTTTTCCCACTTCGTCTGGGGGTTCTTGTCACCCGTGCGCTCCTCGCTCAGCGTGCCATCCGTGACAAACCAGCTATAGCGCAGCGCTTCGACTTGCGGTCCCCGCCCGCTGTCATCCAGGGGCACATAGGTCTCCGTCGATCCGGCATCACTGCGCCCAACAAAAAACGTGGGTGCCCCGCGACTCACGGGGTAGCGCAGGCAGGCAGGCAGGCTCCCCGTCGCCTCACCGGTGGCGTTGTTGAGGGCGCAAGGAGCAACAAGCTCGCGGGCTGACATCGCGTCCTCCTGCGAGCCAGCGAAGATGCCACCCTGCCCCAGCAGGCTGGGATTGCGGTTCGGGGGCGGTTCCGTCATCCCGGGAAGCGTGATGATGACGCGCATAAAGCTAAACGCCACCTCGCGGTCAAGAGGGCTGGCGGCATCGCCCCCCTCAGCTCGGACCTCGACCACAACCGGCACCAGCAGCACCACCGGCCGCTCGGGCAGGGTCACCATGCCGCCGCCGCTTCCCCCGCGCGGCGACAGATACACCTGCAAAAACAGGCTCAAGACCTGCTTGAGGGTCTCGGCTGGCACAGCCAGACTCGACTCCCTCACCGCCGTCGGAGCGAGGGGCAAGAGAGCCTTGTTGCTGCGGGCTGGCGGGTCGCTTGGCCCTAGCTTGCGACACTCGGAATCGAGCACGCCCGGGCTAAACAGCGAGAGCGGCCCGACACAGACAAACCAGTCATAGAGCAGCGGACGCGGCGAGGCAACGCGACGCCCGGGGCCAGTCGGCGCAGCGGCCAGCGCGGTCAGGCGCAGCTCGGGTCGGCTGAAGGTGACATCAGGCTGGCCTCCGGCCCCAAAGCTGATGCGCGCCATCACATCGGCCTCGCTCGCCGGGCTGGCCTCGCCAAAGCGCACGCCGAGCACGCGTAGCTCGCGCACGAGCGTGTCTGGATCGATATCCAGATCACAGCCAGCGCTGGCCAAGAACGATAGGAGCCAGCAGAGGGCAGAAATAGTTCCGAGCTTTCGCAGCATGGACTCCCCCTTGCGACCGACGCCAACCCGGGCCGCCGCCGCGGGCAGCTGACGAACGTGGCGCAGACGCGCATCCATCATGA
This sequence comes from uncultured Myxococcales bacterium, assembly GCA_964628555.1. Classification (GTDB taxonomy): domain Bacteria; phylum Myxococcota_A; class Polyangia; order Palsa-1104; family JAEUJZ01; genus JAEUJZ01. Next base: position 24,973 of record CAZVMD010000012.1, read on the forward strand.
GGCGAGCAGGATAGAAGTGGTGAGCAACTGTCGTCAAGCGACCCAACCTTTGCCAAGCCCCCTGGCTTACTCGTTGATTTTTGATGCTCGCAGACCGTAAGATGGCTTCATGGCTCTGATCGATAAGCCCGACCGTGCTCGCCAACTAGCCCGCGCTATTGCGTCTGACCTGACCCTCTATCACGAAAAAGAGATCATCGAAGGCATCGAGAACGACACGCTCTTTTCGGTGATGCAGTCGCACATCGAGGAAGGCCGAGCTCTGTTCAAGACTCGCGTCGTCCCCGAGCTGCTCGACCAGAACATCTACGACCGAGCGGTCGTAGACGTGATGCTGAAGTCCAAGGGTCACGTCAAGTCGCGCATCTGGTAACGCCCGTAGCGCGCCCCAGCAAAACCACGCGCCGACCCCGCCGTTTCCGCTAGGCTTCGCCTCGCCACGAGGCCCCTATGTCTGCCCATCTTCCACTCCGCCCACCAGCGCCGATCGACGCTGCGCAGCCCTATGAATTTGTTATCCCGAGTAGCGCTGCCGGCCTGCGCCTGGATCAGTTTCTCGCTGCGCAGGAGCTGCCGTTTTCGCGCTCGCAGCTGGCGCGCCGCATCGCTGAGGGTGAGGTAAGGCTCGACGGACAGCCGAGTAAGCCGGGCCAGCGGCTACGTGCCGGACAGCGCGTGGTTTTCGCGCCTCCCCCTCCCGCCCCGGTTGGCCTGCAACCAGAACCTATCCCGCTCGACATCCTGTTCGAAGATCGCCACCTGATCGTGCTGCACAAGCCGGCCGGCATGGTCGTCCACCCAGCGCCGGGGCACCCAAGCGGCACCCTGGTAAACGCCCTGCTGCATCACTGCGGCCAACTGCCTGCCGCGCCAGCCTATCGCGCCGAAGGCCCTCCAGTGCCCGATGGCTCGGACGAGCTTGAGACGGACGATGAGGCGGACCCGGTCGAGCCAGCCAGCGCCCCCAGCCAGCTATCGATTGGTGGCCAGCAGCGCCCGGGCATCGTGCACCGCATCGATCAGGGCACGTCGGGCGTGCTGGTCTGCGCCAAGGATGAGCCGACGCTGGTCGGCCTGCAGGCCCAGTTCCAGCGGCACAGCATCACCCGACGCTATCTCGCGATCGTCGAGGGCACTCCGGCCGCGCAGGGGACCTTTGCCACCCGCTATGGTCGTCATCCCAGCGACCGCAAGCGCTTCACCGGGCGCAGCGGAGGCAAGCGAGCGGTCACTCACTACCGCGTGCTGGAGCCCTTGCCCTGTGGCCCTGCCGCCCTTGTCGAAGTGTCTCTTGAGACCGGGCGCACGCATCAGATCCGCGTGCACTTCAGCGAAGCCGGCTTTCCGCTAGTCGGCGACCCTCTGTATGGGCAGCAGGGCCCGACGCGCAACCAGCCACTGCGGGCGGCACGCGCGGCTCTGTCGCGGCAAGCGCTGCACGCAGCGGTGCTTGGGTTCATGCATCCGCTCACGCAGAGGTGGCTCGAGTTCTCCGTCCCTGCGCCGACGGACTTTGAGCAGGGTCTGCTGCTGCTGCGGGACTCGGCGCTGCGGCCAGCCCCTCAACCCCCAGCCGGCGGCGGGGCGTGATAAACTCGGCCCTTGATGATGCACAGCGCGCAAACCGGCAGCGCGACGGCTGAAAATGGCGATCTGACGGGTTCAATCCTGTGCTCACCGCTGCTTGGTGCGCTGGGAGTGAGGCATGGTTTCACGACCCGGCTTGGTGGGGTGTCGCAGGGACGGTTCGCAAGCCTGAACCTTGGCGAGCGCTGGGGGGATGCCCCAGCGGCCGTCGCTGAGAACCTCGCGCGGGTAGCCGCCAGGGCTGGCTTTGCCCCGGCTGATCTGTGCCAAGTCAGTCAGATCCACAGCGCACGCGTTGTCGCGCTGGGCAGCCCCGAGCGACGGCGCCGGGAGGCCGACGGCATGGTCACCGACCAGCGCCTGGCTCTTGCGGTCTACTCTGCCGACTGCGTGCCGGTCTTGCTGGCCGATGGCCACGGGCGCGTCGCCGCTGTACACGCCGGCTGGCGCGGCACCCTGGCCGGCATTGCGGCCGAAGCCGTGGCCCAGCTAGAGCGGCTCGGAGCCGTGCGCGGCGAGCTGCGGGCCGTCCTCTGGCCGTCTATCGGCCCGTGCTGCTTCGAGGTCAACGAGGATGTCGCGGCTCCCTTCCGGGGGCTAGATCAGCGCCTGGTCTGGAGCAACGAACGCGGTCGGCTAGTCGTTGATCTTTGGCAGGCCAACCGCCACTTCTTGCTCGCAAGCGGCCTCTCGCCAGCTTGCATCGAGCTGCCCAGCGCGTGCACCTGCTGCAACCCTGGGCGTTTCTTTTCTTATCGCCGGGATGGTTCCGGCATCGGCCAGCACATGGCCTTTATCGTCGGAGGAGGCACGTGACCACTGCAAGCAAGATCCTGACCGGCATTCTGCTCACCGCTGTGGCTCTCGGCGGCGCGTTCGGCGGTGGCTACTACACCGATCTGAAGCAGCGCCGACTCGTCGAGTCCAAGCTCGCGGAAGCACAGAAGAAGGCCAGCACCGCCGAGGAGCAGCTGACTAAGGAGCTGATCCGGTCCCGCGGCCGCAGCCAGCTTATCGAGGCAGCTCTTGCTGAGGTCTACCAGAACCACGGCATGGCCTTTGACCGCACGGTTCGCACGCAGGGCCTGGCGGCCCGCCTCGGGCTGAACATCCAAGGCGAGCTCGATGAAGTCCGCACACTGATCATGGAACAGAAGCCCGAGGCGGTATCGCGCCTGCTGCGCCTCGCCGACAAGTTTGAGCCGGTCGTCGGGCTGACGCTGCCCACTGGAGCGCCGCCCGCGCCGGCTAAGCTCACGGCGCCCCCCGGAAGTGCGGCTGCTAGCGGGACAGCCGGCCCAGCTAACGCGCCGACCGCCGCCGTCGCTGCTGGTGCCGCCCCGAAGCCCCCAGCGCTGCTTGGAGCCGCGCCGGCCGCCGATGTAGAGCCTGTGCGGGAAGCCCTGCGACAAGCGAAAGAGCTGCTGCTGGTCGGTGGCGACATGACCGAAGTGGCGCGCAAGCTGGCCCGCGCGCTCGTCCTGCTCAATGAAGCGGGAAATACCACGCTGGACGCGGAGCTGGGCGGCGCGATCAAGGCAGCCCGCAGCCGCGATGAAGCCAAGGTGCGCACTAGCGTCGACGCAGCCCTTACTGCCCTGCGCAATCCGTAAAGGCCCATCTCCGGTAGCCATGCCCCATGAGTGAGACGCCCCAGCCAGCGCGCCGCAGCGACTCGCACGCGACCGATAGCAAGTCGGCGCGGCAAGATCGCTTTAGCGGCTCCATCTCGGGCATTCTCAATATTCGTGAGCTACCGATGCTCGGGCAGCGCGACGGAGAAGCACCGCTTTCGGCCCTGCTCCGCGACCCGCAGGTGCTGTTCCGTGATCTGGTCGCCGGCAGCATCTCCGCCCTTGTTACCCTAAGCTACGCCATCTCGTTCGCCGCCATGATCTTCGCTGGCGACCTCGCCAAGCACCTCGATGATGGCGTGCGGATGGTGCTCTTGTCGGCCGGCATCACCGTCATCCTCGTGGCCCTGACCAGCCCATTTTATTTTGCGATGGCGGGCCCAGATTCGCGCTCGGCGGCGGTGCAGAAGTCCCTCGGAGTGGCGCTGTTTGCCACGCTGCGCACCGCTGGGGTGGCCGACCCTGGCCCCCTGGTCTTGGTTGGCCTGGCCATCAGCACCACCATAACTGGCGTCGCGCTGTACGTCCTCGGCCAGCTGAAGATGGGACGGTGGATTCGCTACGTGCCCTACCCCGTCATCGGCGGCTTCTTGGTATCGACCGGCTGGGTGCTGCTCACCGGCGGTATCAACGTCATCACCAACATCCCCGTCACGCAGCAGAACCTGCCGCGCTTTCTTGAGCCCGCAGTCTTGGGCCACCTCGCGGCTGGCTTTGGCCTGGCCGCCGCCATGCTCATCATCCTCGGGCGCGCCAAGCACTATCTCTGGCTCCCTGGCCTGCTGCTCGGCGGCACCATGCTGACGCACCTCATCCTGCTGTTTTCTGGCCGCACGATCGAGGAGGCGCAGCGCAGCGGCTGGCTCCTCAATGTCGCCGGCGGCGGTCGCTTGTGGCAGCCCCTGCAGCAGCTACCGCAGCACCTGAACATCTTGCCGGCCACCTTCTCGCATGCCGTCGAAGTGGTCGTCCTCACCGCAGTCACCGCCATCGCGGTCTTGGTCACTGGCGCCGCTATCGAGGTCGCCACCAAGCGCGACTCCGATCTCGATCAAGAGCTAAAGGGACACGGCATCGCCAACTTTGCCTCCGGCTTGCTTGGCGGAGTGGTTGGCTCCAACGCCGTGGCCCGCAGCACGCTCAACCTGCAGGCCGGGGCCGCGACTCGCTTCTCGGGCGTCATCGCCGGTGTGCTCTGCCTCGCCGTGCTCCTGACCAACCCCAAGATGGCCGGCTATCTGGCGCGGCCGGTGATGGGCGCGACGCTGCTGTACCTATCGATTCGCCTCATTCAAGAGTGGCTGATCCGCGGTCGCACCAAGCTTGCCCCCACCGACTATGCCCTCGTGGTGCTGATGTTCATGCTGGTTGTGTGGTTTAAGACCTTCGTGATCTCGCTTCTGGTCGGCGCGCTGGCCTCGTGCCTCATCTTCGCCGTCAACTACAGTCGCGTGAGCCTGGTGCGCAACTCGTTTACCGTCGATGAGTACGGCAGCAAGGTGCAGCGCTCGGCCGAGGAGCATCAGGTCCTGCGCGTGCGCGGCCGCCAGTTCTGGGTGCTGCGTCTGCGCGGCTACCTGTTTTTCGGCAGCATCGTCGGCCTGGTCAACGACATCCGCCGCCGCATCCGCGACAGCCACGCCTCGTCGGTGCAGCCGCTGCGCGTCCTGGTCCTCGACTTCCGCTACGTAAACGGCATGGACAGCTCGGCCGTGCTGTCGCTGGTCAAGCTCCGCCAGATCATCGAGGAGCGCAAGATGCAGCTTGTCTTTACCGAGCTGCAGAACGATATGGAGTCGGTGCTGCGTCGCGAAGGCTGCATCCGCAACGACGATCTGGCTCTGGTCTTTTCCGACATCGATGCGGCGCTGGAGTGGTGCGAGCAGCGCGCCCTGTCGCTGGAGCCCAGCCTGCACCGCGTCGATATGCCCTTTGTGCAGCGCCTCGGCAAAGAGTTCGGCAGCGTCGAGCTAGCGCAGCGCTACATGGCCTACGTCGACCGCATCGAGCTCAAGCAGGGCGAGTACCTGTTTCGCCAAGGCGATGCCTCCGGCGCCACCTACGTCATCGAGTCCGGCCGTCTGTCGATCGTGCTCGAGCGCGACAAGGCGCCGCCGCTGCTTCTGCGCTCGGTGACCGGCAACACCACGATTGGCGAGATGGGCCTATATCGCCAGAGCATCCGCTCGGCCTCGGTCGTCGCCCACGCTGACACCATCATTCACCGTCTGACCAGCGCCTCGCTAGAGCGCATGGAAGTCGAAGAGCCTAAGGTCGCCGCCGCTTTCCACACCTACGTCGTCCGCACCCTCGCCGACCGCCTCTACCTCATGGACCAGGCCATCTCGGCACTCGAACGATAGCCATCGCCAGCGCCGCCGAGCTCAGCTGGCTCGCCCCGGGGAGGCGCGAGCACCTGCCCAGTTTATGCGATACTCCCGCATCGCACTGCGGAGCCGCCTCCCATGGATCTCTGGGCCCTCATTTCACAAAGTTACACCGGTTATTTTCGCTACCTTATTCATGAAATAATCCACCCCCATGCCCGCAATTATTTCTGGTATTTAGTGCTGCTCTCAATAGCAGTATACGGCTTCGAACTAATTCGCCCCTGGCGCCCACAGCAACCCCGAGTCCGTCGCGATTTCTGGCTCGATATCTTCTATATGTTCTTTAATTTCTTTCTCTTTCCCTTGCTGGGATTCGCCGCCCTCGGTGAGCTCGCCGGAGCACTGTGGCAGCGGGGGCTGGCGGCCCTGGGCCTGGCGCAGCCGACCCTGCTGTCGCTGCGCAGCTGGCCGGCGCCACTCCAGCTGCTCTTGTTCTTCGTCGTCAAAGACTTCATTCAGTGGAACACGCATCGCCTGCTGCACCGCGTGCCGTGGCTGTGGCGCTTCCATCAGGTGCATCACAGCGCGCGGCAGATGGGCTTCGCCGTCCACCTGCGCTACCACTTCGCTGAGTCATTTATTTATAAATCAATCCAATTTATCCCGCTATCAGTCATCGGAATTAGCGTGAGCGACTTCTTTCTCCTAGACGCCTTTGCAATTCTCATTGGGCACCTAAATCACAGCAACCTCAAGCTTACCTGGGGGCCACTGCGCTATATCCTAAATTCTCCCGCGATGCATATCTGGCATCACGCCAAGGAACTACCGCCGGATATGACGAATAAATATACAGGAGTCAACTTTGGGATAAGCCTCAGTCTATGGGACTATCTTTTCCGCTCGGCGTACCTGCCCCGAGACGGACGCGATCTGTCGCTCGGCTTTCCTGGCGACGAACGCTTCCCGACGACCTTCCTTGGCCAGCTATGGCCGCCTTTGGCCAGCGGAGCAGAGAGCGCCCGCCCCCCCCACTGACGTCGGCTAGCGGCGCGTTTCCGTTTTTTTTCGCGGCCTTACGCAACATCGGCAGGCCGCGCTCGACAACTTCCCCCCATGCGGAAGAAGTCGATATTCTCTCTAGGTGCAAAGTCATCCCCGCTCCCGCGCCGCACGATACGCGCACCATCGCAGCTGGCAGCGCTTCTCCTACTGGTTCTCGCTTCTGGCTTTGCTCTTTCTGGGCTGCCCGAGTCAGCCGGGACCGCTGCCGCCGCGCCCACCACGCCCGCCAGCCACGGGCGAGCTATCGATCACCTTCTTCGACATCGGCCAGGGCGACTCAGCGCTGATCGTCTCGCCGACTGGCAAGCGCATCCTCATCGACGGCGGGCCACCAGAAGGGGTGAGCTCGCTGCTGTCGGCGCTGGCCGAGCGACAGATCGATCGCCTCGACCTGATGCTGCTCAGCCATCCACACATGGATCACCTGGCCGGTCTGCGCCGCGTCGCCGAGCGCCTGCCGGTGGCGGTGTACATGGACAGCGGCTTCGAGAGTCGCTCGCCGGCCTACCTCGGCCTGCTCAAGGTGCTGGCGGCGCGGCAGATCCCGGTCAAGCAGGCCAAGCGCGGCCGCACCATCGACATTGGTGGGGGCGCGGAGCTGAGCTTTCTCGGACCGCCCGAGCCCTTCCTCGATCGCACCCGCTCCGACGCCAACGCCAACTCGGTTGTCGCACGCCTGACCTGGCAGGGGCGAGTCGTGCTGTTCACCGGCGATGCCGAGCCCGAGACCGAGCGCTGGCTTCTGGCCCAGAGTGCGAGCCCGGCGCAGGCGAGCGGCGCAGCCCCGCTTCTGCCCCTGAGCGCCGAGGTGCTCAAGGTCGGGCACCATGGCGGCAAGTACTCGTCGACCGCCGCCTTCCTGGCCGCCGTCCGTCCACAGATCGCAGTGATCTCGTGCGCCGCCGTCAACGACTATGGCCATCCCACGCCCGAGACCCTGGGCCGACTCGATCGGGTCGGCGCGCGCGTCCTACGCACCGACCGCTTGGGCCACATCACCCTGCGCAGCCGCAGCGGCCAGCCCTGGCAGGTCGAAAACCAGCCGACCAACCCGTCGCTGCCGAAGCCAGCCGGGCGGGACCCAGCCGCTCCAGCAGCCAGCAGCGACCCGGAAAAGGACGTCGAATAATGCCCAGCCAGCCCCCGCCTATCGCAGCCGCCTCCGAGACCGCTCCTGCCGAGCGTCCCTGCGGCCCAGCCAGCCCGGAGGCCCAGCGCCCGGGCTCCGCCAAGGACTGTATCTACGTCGACGGCATCGAGGCCGGCCTGGCTCGCCTGCTGATCGCTCATCCCTCCACCGCCACAGCCGGCCCCAGCCCGCTCGGTGATGACTGGCGCGAGTACCGACTGCCGCTGCACGTCCTGCCTGCCGACCTGCGGGAAGGCGACTGGCTCAGCATGGGCTTAAGCCGCGTCCCTGCTCCGACAGCGGTCGAGACCGAAAGCCGCTCGCTGCGTAGCACGCTGGGGGCCAGCGACGACGGCGGCGACTTCTCGCTGTAGGGGCTGCCTGGCGGGAAGAAACGAAGGGAAACGAAGGGAAGCGAAGGGGAGCGAAGGGGAGCGAAGGGAAGCCGCGGCGCAGCGCGGCCAAGAGGCGGACTACTTGATGGCTTCGCGCGGGAAGATCACCGTCGAGAGCGCAGTGCCCGGGCTGGCCAGGTTGGCCGAGCGAACGCCCGCGTCAGAGACCGCGTAGACGTAGTCCTGACCAGCATCGGTGGCCATGACGCTGCGACGAACCCAGGGGCTGTACCAGTAGTAGAACTCAGGCGTGCCAGCCCCCATGTACACGTCCTTCATCGACACCGCGCCGCGGCTGCTAAAGCCGGTCGTTGCATCGACGCCAAAGACGCGGATCTCGCTGACGAAGCTGCCCCAGGGATTGCTCGGCGAGTAGACGTAGTCGCTAAACGGAATCGCCAGCAGCTTGCGCTCGGGGAAGTAGTTAAACGCCTTGTGCTCGTACGTCGCTTCCGACCAGCCGTAGGCGCTGCCAACCTGCTGCGTGAAGGTCTGCTTCGGGTTCGCGAAGTCGCTCACGTCGAAGATCTGCAGCTGCAGGTTGCGCGGACCGGTCCCGGTCTCGGGCACATAGACGCCCATCGTCAAAAGGTGCGTCGGGTCCAGCGGATGAATGTACGTCGAGAAGCCAGGCACCTTGAGCTCGCCCACCTTGCGCGGCTGCGACGGGCTCGACAGGTCGAAGGTGAACAGCGGATCGATCTGGCGGAAGGTCACAACAAAGCCGCGATCGCCGACGAAGCGCGAGCTATAGATGCGCTCGCCCACTGCCAGCTCTTCCGTCTGACCAATCAGCCCGAGGGCGCCGCTGTTTTCGCCCAGCACCGAGATGCGGTTGCTGGTCTCGATCAGGCCCCAGCGGTTGCTGGGGTTCTTGATATCCGGCACGCGACGATTCAGCGTCGTCGCGACTCGGAAGTAGCCGTTGTTCTCGTCCATCGAGAACTGATCGACGATGTGGCCTTCGACGCCGCCCGAGGCGACGTAGGCGGCGCGGTTCTTGTCCGACAGATCGAACTTGTGCAGGTAGGTCCAGTCGGTCTGGCCCGGCATCGGCCACCACCACCAGTGCGAGCTGGCGATATACAGCGACTTCTCAGAGGCGTAGATCTCGCCGACTTCACCGACGATCGACGAGCGCCCCGGCGTCACATCGGGAGTATCCAGGTTCAGCGTGGCCACCGTCGCCAGGCCCAGGTGCACCGACGAGTTCGACTTGTAGAAGTCGTTGCAGCTATAGGGCAGCTCGACCGTCGCGCCCGTCGCCAGCTTGCGCCGGGTTGGCGGCAGCCACTGGGCCAGCGTCTGCGCGCGAATGACGCGCTCGTTTTCGATCTTGAGCGCTTCGAGCGCCTGGTTCCAGCGCCGCTTGTCGTTGTACAGGTTGGGATCGTTGGTGGTGTCCGGCCAGAACTTGACCGTCGCTGGCCAGCGGAACGAATCCGACAGCACGATGCGCACCGAGCTATCGATACGCCGCGAGTTGGCGTAGCTGCCCGGCAGATAGACCTCGTTTACCACCTTCATGTTGGCGATGTCGGCGACGTCGATCACCGTCACCTTGGTGGTGTTGCCATAGTAGTAGCCGCAGCCACCCAGCCCCGGCGCGCAGGCGATGTCGGCGCTCGCTCCGCCGGCCCCTGACTCGACGAAGCCGTCGTACTTGGTGTAGACCGACGAGAAGACGACGACGCGGTTCTTGTCATCGAGGTACATCTGCGTCGGGTAGCCCTCGATCGACAGCGAGCCCTTAAGGCTGACGGCATTGGCTGGCCAGCTCGACAGGGCGCGCAGCTTCTGCCCGTTGATGACAAAGATGCGCGTGCCGTCGTTCTTCATGAAGTCGGCTTCATCGACGCCCGCCACCTGCGTGTTGGTCTTGGTGTAGGCGCTCGGGCCGCTCTTCGTTGCCTCGGGAGCACCAGCCGCTGCGTCCGCGACGGCAATGCCACCAAACACCCCGCCACCACACCAGCCGCCATCCTTGTAGCAGTCAAGCTGCAGCTTCATATCGCGGACCGCTTCGTCCTCGATGTACTGCTCAAGGCTGCTGCAGTCGCCGAACGACTCCAGGGTCAGGCGGTTCTGAATCGCGGCCGGCGAGCCTTCGCCCCCGTCGCAAGCAACCAGCGAACCCACCAAGCTAAGCGGAAACAAGAACTTAAATGTGCGTCGCATCTCGCTCCTCCATCTGTCTTTTGCCTGCCGGGCAGGCGATGGCCAGCGATGTTGCGAGCGCCATGCCAAGTGGCCCTGCGCCCCCAGGTTCTCGACGGGAAAGCGATCTCGCGAGCCGGCCTCAAGCCACCGCCCCGCCCCGCCGAATCGCGCCGCTTCCTCAAAAAACTGAGACCTACGGCTTCAAACTTTTTACAGCCAGCCGCCCGGCCCAAAGCGGCCGCCCGGCCCCGACCGGCTGCCCCCTTACTGCGTCACCAGAAACTGCACCGCCTGCACTGGCGAGTAATCCAGGTAGGTCTTTTTGCGCGTCTCGACGTCGATGGCGACGAACTCTTTGCCTTGCGTGTTGATCACCGCGCCCAGGCCTTCATTGATCTCGTGATTGCCGCTGACAAAGAGGCGCCGCCCCTGCCCATCTAAGGTCATGGTGCGGAAAGTCCCGCCGGGCGCTAGCTCCAGGCTCTTTTGAATCTGGCGCGTCTGCAAATCGATCCAGAAGACCTTGTCATCGGTCAGGGCAAAAAACAGAAGGCCGTTGGGATGAAAAGCGATGCTGTGCACCGGCGCACCCACCGCGATCTCGGATCCCAGCGGCTTGTGCGTGCTGGTATCGAGGTACAGGATGCGCGTGCCGTCGGTGAGGAGCGCCAGCTTCTTGGCCGGATTGGGATGGATGAACAGATCACCGATGCGGCTCGGCGGCGTGGCGACCGAGAGCTTGCCTGCCACCTTGTTGTTCTTCACATCGACCGTCAAGAGGTCGTCAGGCGTCGCCGGCACCAGATAGGCGGTGAGCCCATCGAGGCTGAAGTGGCAGCCCTTGAGGCGCCCGCCGCCGCTTTGCACCAGCACCGCCGCCTTGGCCACCGTATCCACCATGTGCACGGTCTTCTTAGCGTTCGACAGCAGCAGCACGCGGCTGCCATCCGCATTGGTGCAGAGACTGCTCGGCGGGTCCTTCACATCCACCACCGGTGTCGTAGCCAAGGTCTTGATGTTGATCTCAAAGAGCCGCCCAGCCGCCACATCCATGCCGAACACGCGCTTGCGATTCCCGCTCGGCGCCAGCCCGCCGGTCAGCGGTCCCTGCCCCATGAAGCGCAGCGTGCCGGCATCGCGAATGGTCAGCGTCCCATTGACCGCCAGCACCCAGACATGCCCGGCGGCCGGCAGGTCGGCCCACGCCGCCGTTCCCGCCAGCAGCCCAGCCAGCGACAGTGGAATCACCGCTCGCCACAGCCGCGCAAAGAGGGAGGAACGACGGATGCAAGAGGAGGCCTGGGGGGTCGAAGAAGTCGCCATGTGAAGTCTTTAAACATGCCACACACCCGTCGGAGCGGGCAAGCGCGGCGCGCAGCCAGCGAGCGCACAAGCGGGCAGCCCACGGCCGCCGAAAACCGCCTCCCGCAGGCATCAGCCCAGCGGGATCCGCGCGCGTCCCCTCAGGCAGTGCCGGCCCCCCGCGGAGAGGAGGAAGGACCTAGACATCGTCCATCGCCCATGCGAGGTTCCGGCCAGAGTTTTCGCTTTGCCGGAGGAGCTTTGCGGATGCCGATCTGCGTTGCAGGTGGCTCGACGACTCTTCCCATAGACCGCATCGCCTGTGGCTGCTGCAGCCGCCAGCGAGTGCGCCCCGGCTGGCGCCTCTGCGTCACAGCCAGCGAGTAAACGACCACTACGCCGCGCCGCCCGCGCACCGACTCTGCTCTCCCCGGCCATGCCTGCATCGCCCCAGAAACTGCGCGAGACGCTGCAGCGCATCCTGCCCACCGACTCCGAGCTAGTCGCGTTCTGCATCGACTACTTCCCGGTGGTGGCGAGCCGCTTTGCGCCGGCGATGGATCGCCTCGCCAAGGAGAACCTGCTCCTGCAGAGCGTGGATGCGGCGCAGCTTGCCGCCGGGCTGCGTGATCACAA
>CAZVMD010000012.1:37310-54165 GCA_964628555.1 uncultured Myxococcales bacterium
GGTGTTCTATGTTTAGAAAAAGACGGATATCTATCAATACCGATTGACATGGAAAAAGATCGGCTGTCAGATATTCATCTCTTGCGGCCCAGCCGCAAAATCACGCCGGAAAAGCTGCAGCGCGAGGGTGCCATGTACCGACTCGAATTGTGGACTAAAGTACAGTCGCAACTGCTGTGCCTGGTATTGCTTCTGTTGATGACTGCGGCCAAGCCTGCGCACGCGATCGCGCCGGAATGTCACAATTACTCCTTGTGCCGTGACTTTGAAGCCAAGGCGCAAGACGCGCTAGATCGCGGCGATCTCAAGCAAGCCTTGGTGGCCTATCATCGCGCTTATTCCGTTGTACAGGATCTCGCGGGTGCCGCGGGTGTGCAAGCTCTAGATTAAAAAATAAGGCGACCTGTCGCTGGACAATGTGCTGATTATTACCGACCCGTTTATGGGAAATCCGACTCGCAACTGTCGCAAGACCGCGTCCTCGATCTGCCGCCAGAAGTCCAATGTGGCAATCCCGATATTAAATGGCTCAGAGGACGCAGTTTCTGAGGAGGAATGGAACCGCTGCCTGATGGGCTGCACCTGCCCCCAGGAGTGTAGGAGGCAGTACCGCGAGACCGATACGGCAACCATGACGCTGCGCCAGATTCCCGGGTATCGCGTCTCTTGGCAGTCCTGCGAAGGAGGGCAAATCGATGTTCGTCTCAGCTCCTGTGCGGTTGCGATGAACCAGCGACGCAGAGTGAAGATTTTGGCGGAGCCGGTACCCGCCAGCCTGACGGGCGACGAGGGCCAGCCCCTTCCCAAGATCTGGGGGCTGACCTCGGGGCGGCCCTAGGTGTTGCCGAACTTGTCGGGGATCTCAGAGGTGCCAAAGCCGGAGGTGTTGGCGACGGGTGGGGCGCTCATCGCGGCGACGGCGGGCGGCGTAGGCGGTGCCGCGGCGGGAGGGGGCGGAGGTGCCGCCGCAGGCAGCACGGCGTCCATCATTTCGCGCGCCGCGTCTTCGAGCACCCCTTCGGGCTGAAGCTCACCGCTGACGATGCGACGCAGGGTTGGCACGAGGTCCATGCCGCTCTTTACGGCAATGCGGAAGCAGGCGCGGACCACGTCGGCGTTCACCGACTGTCCGGGCAGGATGGGCAGGGCGACGCGATAGGCGACGAAGCGGTGCTGATGGTTCAGGTCGAGGCCCGGCACGGCGAGTAGGTGGTTTAGGCGACTGACCGCGCTCTCCATGGCTGGCATCGCGCCGAGCGGGATGTTGGTGATCGGCATCCACTGGATGAACTGCATCACGCCATCGGCATCCTGAAAGCGGATTAGCTGCTCGCCCTCGATGCCGCGCATCTGGGTCGCGACGCGCACCGTCTGCACCTGCGGCTCGGCGGTAAACGCCACGCCGTCATGGGTGAGCAGGTTGACGAGATCTTGATAGGAACTGATGGGGGTCGAACTGGCAGTCATCGCAGCTTCCTTCCGGGTGCAGTGTATCACTGCCAGGCGGCGCGGCGGCGGCCAAAACTCGCAGATCTGCGACGAAAACTGGCGTATGTTGCGCGGGCTTTTGCTCCCACGGTGGTGGTCGGGCGCGTAGGTCGCCGTGGCGGGTGTCGATGGCCGGCGGCGTCCTGCGCCCAGCGCTCGGACCGGCTCCCATCCCTGCACTGGAGGACGTCATGCGAACCCCGACCTCGACCCCTGCGTTCCTAGCCCTGGCCCGCCCACTGTCAGCGCTGGCGCTTTCCCTGTGGCTGGTTGGCTGCGGCGGTGATCCAGGCGGCGGACGCGATGCTGGCACCGCGGGCCTAAGCTTCTACACGACCTGTGGAGACCCGGTCTGTCGCGGCTATACCCCACCGGCCGGCGTGCCGCGCTGTACCAGCGAAAAGGCCGGTGATCCCTGCAGCAGCGAAGGGCTGCGCTGCGATCCGATGAGCGCCTGCAATGAGCTCCTGATCTGTGCCAAGAGCGATCCCAAGACGGCGCCGGGGGGCTGCCCGATCTCGCGCCGCAGCGCCAAGCAAGAGATCAGCTATGTCGACGAAGCGATGCAGAAGCGTCTGGCCCACGAGATCGAGAACACGCGCCTGGCCACCTATCGCTATAAGAGCGGCGGCCCGCTGCGCCTGGGCTTTCTGATCGACGACCAGCCGCTGAGCATGAGCGTCGATCCAGCGCGCGACATGATCGACTTGTATGGCTACACCAGCATGGCGGTTGCCGCCCTGCAGCAGCAGTCCAAGCGCATCGCCGCGCTCGAAGCCCAGCTGGCCGATCTGCGAGCCAGCGATCGCTGCGCCAAGCCCAGCCCACCGCACCGTCCGATCGCCGCCAGTCGCCCTCTTCCGCGCTAGCCGAGACCCGGCTCTTGCGGCTCCAGCAGTCCCCGAAAAATACAGGCGCAGCACCGACTTACAGGCCAAGCGCGCATCCTTAGCGCGGTTTGATAGCATGAGCAGGCGGCTGCGCGGGGGAGCGGCAAGCCCCCCCGTTTTGGAAGCGTTCCCAACTGGCGCTTGGGGAGGCGGCAGCGACGACTGGAGGGTACGTCTGTGCAGAGCTACAAGCATCCTGAAACGCTGGTGGACGCTGACTGGCTGATGGCGAACTTGGAGTCGCCCGGCCTGCGCATCGTCGAGGTTGATGTCGACGTCTATTCCTACGAGGAGGGTCATATCCCCGGTGCGATCGGCTGGGACTGGTCACGCCAGCTCTGCGATCAGCTGCGTCGCGATATTCTCTCGAAGGAAGCGTTCCAGCAGCTGATGTCGGACTCGGGCATCAGCCGCGACACGACCGTCATCCTCTACGGAGACAACAACAACTGGTTTGCCGCTTGGGCCTTCTGGCAGCTCAAGATCTATGGCCACAGCGATGTCCGACTGCTAAACGGCGGACGGCGTAAGTGGCTAGAGCTGGATCTGCCGCTGTCGAGCGATGTGCCGCAGCCGGCCAAGACCCAGTACGAGGCCGCGGCGGCCGACCTGTCGCAGCGCGCCTTCCTGATCGACGTGCTCAAGGCGGTGAATGCCCGCTCGATGGGCCTGGTCGATGTGCGCAGCCCAGCCGAGTTTACCGGCGAGCTGCTGTCGCCCCCCGGCCTGCCCGAGACCTGTCAGCGCGGTGGCCACATCCCCGGCGCGCGCAGCATCCCCTGGGGCAAGGTCTGTCGCGAAGACGGCACCTTCAAGTCGGCCGCGGATCTGGCGGCGCTCTATCAAGGGGCCGGCATCCTGCCGGACAAGCCGGTGGTGACCTACTGCCGCATTGGCGAGCGCTCAAGCCATAGCTGGTTCGTGCTCAAGTACCTGCTCGGCTACCCAGATGTCCGCAACTACGACGGCTCGTGGACCGAGTGGGGCAACCTGGTCAGCGCCCCGATCGAAAAGCCGTAGGCGGCGGCTCCCCCGCGCGGGCGGCGGACGCTCAGATCGTCGAAGACTCGACGGAAAGGCGAAGCAGAGGATGGCTTTGGGCACGGCCAAGCACGACGTAGTCAGCCGGCAGGTATCCCTGGAAGGGGTGCAGGTGCAGGTGACGTCGTATCGCATTGGCGAGCGCTATAGCTGCACGGTCGACAACATCGATCCGGGGGCAGTGATCGGGCGCGGCTCCGGCCCTGATCGACAGACCGCAGAGGAAGCGGCCATGAACCAGGCCAGCATGAAGCTCTGTCTGTCGCAGGCCAGCCAGTCGCTGCATCGCAGCATCGCGTCGCTGCGACCGACCGCGGGCGCATCTTCGTCGGGCGAGTTTAGAGCACTGAAAAACAAATAAGGCCGCAAGCAGGCCACAAGTACGGACAGAGGAAGTCACCATGGAAAGCTTCAAACCCGAAGGCTACGAGCGTCGGAACGCGACGTGCGAAGGCTGGGAGATTGGCGTCGCCAGCTACAAGCTCAAGGAGCTCTACTTCTGCAAGATCGACAACGTCGACCCCGGTGCGACTATTGCCCGCGGCCAGGGGGCGACGCGCGAAGAGGCCGAGGCGCAGGCGCTACGCAAGGCGCAGACCCGCCTAGCCCTGACCCGACGCATTCAGACCACGCGTGAGGTGCTAACCACGATGCAGGCCACCGTGGACCGGCTCAGCACTGAGCTTGCCGAGCTTGAGCGGGTCAACCGCATCGCCGGCCAGTCCGATCCCGAGATCCCCAGCATTCCCCGTCCCGAGTAACCCCGCCGCTCGTTTGCACCGCCGCAGCCAGGAAGCCGTCGAGCACGCCGCCGGGATGAAAGCGGCGGGCCGCGACGTTTGTGATACATGGGCTGGATGAGCGTATTTCTTGATCAGCTAGGCGACGTCCTGCACGCGCTGCGGCAGCACAAGGCGCGCAGCCTGCTCACGCTCCTTGGCATGATCATCGGCGCCGGCTCGGTCGTGCTGTTGTCTGGGCTGCTGCAGGGGGGCCAGGAAGCGCTCGACCGAACCAACCAGTTCATCGACGAGTCCGATGTCATCGAGGTCGAGACCGCCGATGCGCCACCAAGCCAGCGCGGACGCACCCAGCGACCGCTTGACAGCGGCGATCAGCGCCTGATCGACACCGGCCCCGTCGCCACCAGCGGCGCCGAAGGCGAGCTGTTCCTGTGGAGCAAGTACGCCTATCGCGGCAGCGAGCGCAAGCGGGTCATGGTGCTGGGCGCCTCGACCCAGGCCATGGAGCTATACCGTGTGCGCTTGGAGCGTGGCCGCTTCCTCGACAACGACGATCAGCTACGGCGCACGCGCGTCGCCGTCATCGGCTACGAGATCTGGCAGGAGCTGTTCGGCGGCCGCAGCGATCTGACCGGTGCCTCGCTGCGCATCGCCGGCATCCGCTGGGAGGTGGTCGGCGTGCTCGCACACAAGGCGCCGCTCGTCGCTGGTCCCGGCACTTGGATGTGGGATCGCCGCGTGGTGGTGCCGGCCACGACGTTTCAGGCCGTCCTGCGTCACTCGCGGCGCGTCGACAGCATCTACCTGCGCGTCCTGCCGACCTTAAACGAGCTGGCCACGGTGATGGATCGGACCCGCGCCTTTATCCGCTCGGCGATCCTGCAGCGCCACTACGGCGTCGAGAACTTCCGCGTCGACCAGGACAAGGGCCAGAAGCAGCAGGCCGAGATCATCTTTACCGTCATCAATGTCCTTATGCTGTGTACCGCGGCGCTGTCGCTGTTCGTCGGTGGCATCAACATCATGAACATCATGCTAGTCACCGTCACCGAGCGCACCCGCGAGATCGGCATCCGCCGCGCGCTGGGCGCGACCAGAAGCAACATCCTCGGTCAGTTTCTGCTGGAAGCCGCCCTGCTGTCCGGGCTGGGGGGGCTGACCGGCGTGCTGTTTGGCGTCGGTCTGCTGTTTGTGGCCAGCCATGGCCTCGCCGCCTGGCTGGGGTCCTGGACCGCCTACTATCCCACCTGGGCCATCGTCGCCGGCCTGAGCAGCAGCACCCTCACCGGTCTGATCTTCGGCCTGTATCCCGCCTGGCGGGCCGCCCGCATGGATCCGGTGGTCGCGCTGCGCTACGAGTAGCCGCCGAGCCGTCGTATCGCGCATCCTTTGCGTCGATCGCCGCGCTCAGCGCCTGACCGCCGCCAGACAGGAGCTGTGCTGATTGCATGCCCGAGGCGGTTGCGATACAAACCGACCATGTTAAAGATCGCGCAGTTTACCGTCGCTGCCACGCTGGCCTGGCAGACCCTGGCGGCGGTCACCCTGCTGTCTTCCTCGGGGTGCTCAGTGGTCGATGTCCAGCGCGAGCGCGGAGCCGTCAACCTGCGCGCCAAGTGGGCGCTGCTGCCGGTCGTCGACTACAGCGACTCGACCCAGGCCGGTGGCCGCCTGGAAGAAACGCTCTCGTCGCTGTTGCGGACGCGTCTGCAGGTCGAGGTCACCAAGTACCCGGTGGTCAGCGAGCCGGAAAACAGCGTCGATCTTGATGAACGCCAGCGCTATCAGCGCGCGCTTGGCTGGGCGAAAAAAGAAGGCTTCACCTATGGCATCGGTGGCAGCGTCAACGAGTGGCGCTATCGCAGCGGCGCCGACGGCGAGGCCGCGGTGGGCTTTACCCTGCACGTCGTCGATCTAGACAGTGGCAAGACGGTGTGGACCGCCACCGGCGCCCGCTCTGGCTGGGGGCGCGAGACGGCCAGCGGCACCGCGCAGCGCCTGCTCCGCGACATGCTCGCCAAGCTGGACGGCAAATGAGCGACCACTCGGGGGGAGCGGCAGGACCCAGCACGGCAGAGAGGAGCGGCGCGCTCTCGGCGGACATCCGGCCGCAGGCGCTGCGCAATCACTACCAGGCCTTTCTCACCGCTCGCGACCGACGGCGCGATGGGCGACGGATGCCGCGCCGCATTCTGCTCACCGGCCACTCGCACCAGGCCTGGCCCGATGTCGCCGAGACGGCCCTGCTGGCCGCCTTCCGCGATGCCGCCGTGCATGTGGATGACAAGTGGGAAGCCGCCTTTGCCGTCATGGCCACCGTCGCCCGCGCCATCGCCTCGCGCATCGGCGGCCAGCCGGCGGAGTACACGTTTGCGGGCAGCACGCACGAGCTCCTGGTGCGCTTCCTAAGCAGCCTGGAGCTGCGCCGCCGCCGCCACATCGTCACCACCACGGGCGAGTTTCACTCCGCCCACCGCCAGCTTCGCCGCCTCGCCGAGGAAGGCATCGAGGTCACTTGGGTCGAGACGACTCCAGTCAGCACCCTGCCCGAGCGCCTGATCGCCGCCCTGCGGCCGGACACCGCCGCGCTCATCGCCTCGACCGTGCTGTTCGAGACCGCCGAAGTCGTCCCCGGCCTAGCCGCTGTCACCGTCGCGGCACAAGCGCGCGGGGCCGCCGTACTGTACGACGCCTATCACGCCTTTAGCGCCCTGCCCTTTTCGCTGGCCGACCTGGGCCCGGATCCGCTGTTCCTCGTCGCCGGCGGCTACAAATATGCGCAGTGGGGCGAGGGCGTCTGCTTCCTGCGCGTACCACCGCAGATCCCGCTGCGGCCGCTCTACACCGGCTGGTTCGCGGCGTTTTCCGCGCTGGCCGATCGCCGCACCGACGTCGAAGTCAGCTATCCGGCCGAAAGCGGAGCGCGCTTTGCCGGCAGCACGTTTGATCCGGTCAGCCTGTATCGCGCCCAGGCCGTCTGCAGCTTCTTCGACGTGCAGCAGCTCTCGGTTCCCGCCCTGCGACGACTCTCGCTCAGCCAGACGGCCCGCCTGCAGCGCGGCCTCGCCGACCTGCCCGGACTCTCGCTGGCCACCCCCATCGACCCCGCCTGTCGCGGTGGCTTCGTCTCGGTCCACACCCCGCACGCGGCCCGCCTGGTCGAGGCCCTGCGCGACGAAGGCGTGTACCTCGATGCCCGCGGCGAGCTCTTGCGGCTGGGCCCAGCGCCGTATGTCACCAACGACGAGATCGACCTGGCTATCGAGCTCCTGCGGCGGGCCCTGCAGGCGCTGTAGCTAGCGACGCGACCCAGCTACGGACAGTAGCTTCTGTCATGGCGGACAATCGCCTTGCAGACGCCGTCATCACAGTAGCTGGCATCGCCGCTGGCGATCCCCTTGCAGAAGGCGGTCTGGCAGTAGCTCTTGTCTTTTCTTGCAATTCCTTTGCAATCCGACGAGTCGCAGTAGCTGGGATCCATGCGCGCCCAGCCCTTGCAGTCGCCCGAGTTGCAGTAGCTGGCATCGCGCTTGACGATGCCCTTGCACTCGCTGGTGGTGCAGTACGAGGCGTCTCCAGATGCAAGTGCCTTGCAGTCGCCGCTGGACCAGCGGGTGATGTCGGCTCGCGCCGCGCCCAAGCCAAAGCCGCACAAGAACGCCACGCCAAACAGGAAGTACAGGGTCTGTGATTTGCGCATGGCGCCATCATATGCAGAACGGTGGCGACACAGAAGCCGGGATCTCGTAAGCTGGCGTGGCGACGGCGAAGTGCTGTCCGCTCGTGGAGGAGTCGAGATGTCGAGCTACAGAATGAGCACGCGCCGCAAGCTAGCCATCGCCAGCTGGAGCGCGCCGCAGGAGGGCAATATCTACGGCAAGCTGACCGTGGATGCGACCCGCGCCCTGGCCTATCTCGAGCACCTGCGCAAGACCACCGGCCAGCGCGTCAGCATCACCCACCTCGTCGGCAAAGCGGTCAGCATGGCGCTCGCGCAGGCCCCGACGTTAAACGGGCGCATCGTCTTTGGCCGCTACATCCCCTTCCCGACCGTCGATATCGCCTTCCTGGTGGCCCTGGAAGAGGGCCAGGATCTGGCCAAGGCCAAGGTCTGTGAGGCCGACAAGAAGTCCGTCGCCGACATCGCCGCCGAGCTTGCGGCCCGCGCCGGTCGCCTGCGCGATGGCAAAGACCCCGACTTCGAAAAGAGCAAGGGCGCGATTCGCTCGATGCCGATGTTCATGCTCAAGCGCTTGGTCAGCCTGACCGGCTTTCTCGCCGGCGGGCTCGGCCTGACCATCAAGGCGCTGGGCGTCGAGCCCTTTCCCTTCGGCGCCTGCATCGTCACCAGCGTCGGCATGTTCGGCCTCGACGAGGGCTATGTGCCGCCGACTCCCTTTGCCCGCGTGCCGCTGTACATCCTGGTCGGCGCGGTTCGCGATCAGCCCAAGGTCGAAGACGGCGCCATCGTTGCCCGGCCGCATCTGACCATCACCGCCACCATCGACCATCGCTTCATCGACGGCGCTCAGCTCGGCGTGCTGGCCAAGGTGGTCCGCCGCTATCTCGAAGACCCCTTCCTGCTCGACACCGACGCCGCCGGCGCCACGCCCTAGCGCCGCCTCCTTCGCCCTCGCCCTCCCCTTCTGTTATGCCGCTTCCCGACGGCAATCCCGGCTGGCTGCACCGTCCGCTGACCTCGCTGCGGCCGTGGGGCATCGCAGCGCTCTTGCTCCTTGGGGTCGAGGGCCTGCTGCGCCTGTGCCTGCCGCCGGATCCGCGCGTGCTGCAGCAGCCGCTGCGGGCGCAGGCCTGCCTGGCCGATGCGGCGCTTGCAGCCCTGGTTGCCGCCCGCCGTGCCCCGCTGCCCACGCCCGCGGCAGAGGCCGCCTGGGACATCGTCTTGCTGGGTGACTCGGTGCTGGGCTCGGTCAACAACCCTCCCGGCCAGCGCCTGGGCGACTACCTGCAGGACGCGCTAGTCCGTTCCGGTCGGCCGGTGCGGGTACACAACCTGTCGGCTGGAGCCGCGCATGCCGGCGACCAGTATGGCGCGCTGCTGCGCCTGCACCAGCACCTTGCGGCGACCCCGCTTGGTCTGCAGCGGCTGCTGATCGTGCTGTCGACCAATCCGATCTTTTTTTCCCGCCGCCACAGCCAGCCGCCGCTCAGCTTCCCCTGTGTCTTTGACGATCTCGCCCCCCAGACCGACCTCCTGCCCGACGAGCTACGGCGACGGCTGGGCCTGTCGGCACCACCCCCTGGCTGGCATCGGGCGCTGGCTTTCGGCTTGGCGCGCGGCTCGTACCTGTACCAGCAGCGGCGTCGCCTGGGCGAGTCGGTCTTTGGCGATCACACGACGCTGAGCGAGGCCCTGCAGGCCGGACTGCGGCGCCTGCGACCACCGGCCGCGACTGACCTCCCGCAGGCCGAGCAGCCCTGGTCGCAGCGCGGCCTTATCGCCGAGCGCTATCGCGACAGCTACGACTTTTTGCCTCTCGATCACCCCGAGGCGCTAAACGTCGAGCTCACGCGACGCCTGGCCAGCTATCTTCTGGCCCATCCCGAGCTGCACGTCCTCGTCGAGCAGGTGCCGCAGAATCACTACATGATGACCGAGCTAGCCGGCAGCGACAGCTACCGCCAGCTGAGCCAGTGGCTCCGTGACCGCTTCACCCAGCCCGGCCTGGTCTTTCGCTCGCACGACGGCACAGAGGCGCTGCGCAGCGAGCACTTCACCGACCTCGATCACCTGACTTCGGCGGGCAATCAGGCGCTGGCCCAGCTTCTGGCCGACGACATCGCGGCCCTGCTTTCTGCCCAGCACTCCTCGCCGTAAACCACCAAGGGACCTCGACGATGACGATGCAAGGACGCAAGAGCAGCATTCGGACGATTGGCATCACCACCGGCGGCGGTGACTGCCCTGGCTTAAACGCCGTCATCCGCGCCGTGGTGCGCAGCGCCATCCGCTGCCATGGCTGGCGCGTGCTCGGCATTCGCGACGGCTTCGACGGGCTGCTGCATCCTGAGCAGTCGCGCTGGCTATCGCTCGACGACGTACGCGAGATCCTGCCGCGCGGTGGCACCATCTTGGGCACCACCAACCGCGGCAATCCCTTCGCCTATCCCGTCACAGAAAACGGAAAAACAGAGTCCCGCGATCTGTCGGACCGAGTCATCGAGAACGCCCGCACCCTGGGTCTGGACGCGCTGGTCGTGGTCGGCGGCGATGGCACGCAGCGCATCGGCCTGCGCCTGCACGAAAAGGGCCTGCCGGTGGTCGGCGTGCCCAAGACCATCGACAACGATCTCGCCGCCACCGACAGCACCTTCGGCTTCGACAGCGCCCTGCACGTGGCCAGCGAAGCCGTCGACCGCCTGCACACCACCGCCGAGTCGCACCGCCGCATCATGCTGCTGGAAGTCATGGGTCGCGATGCTGGCTGGATCGCTCTGCACGCCGGCCTGGCTGGGGGCGCCCACGCCATCCTGATCCCCGAGATCCCGTTTTCCATCGAGCGACTGTGCGACTTCATCACCCACCGCGACAGTCGCCGCAAGAGCTACACCCTGATCGTCGTTGCTGAAGGCGTGCGCCTGCCGCCTGAGCTACAGCCCAGCGAGGGCAAGCGCAGCGGCTCGGTGGCCAACGTCATCGGCGAAGCCATTGCGCAGCGCACCCAGCGCGAGGTCCGCGTCACCGTGCTCGGCCACACCCAGCGCGGCGGCTCGCCCTCGCCGTTCGATCGCGTGCTCAGCACCCGCTTCGGCGTCGCTGCGGTCAACATGCTCGCCCAGGGGCAGCTTGGGCATATGGCGGCACTGCGCGGCGCGCAGGTGGTGCCGGTGTCGCTGCACGAGGCCTGCAGCAGCATGAAGTTCGTCGACCCACATGGCGAGCTCGTCCAGACGGCACGAACGGTCGGCATCAGCTTCGGCGACCAAGCCCATTAGGTCCTTGGTGCTCGGCGATGTCCGCAGTAAAAAGGCGCCATGTCGTCCTCTGAGTCCGCGTACAGCGTCCGCTTGCCCACCCACCCACTCCTGCAGGCAGAAGGCTTTGTCACCGTCTTCCCGCGACCGCTGGCCGAGCTTCCCTCGCCCGACTCGCTCCTCGCGCTGCTCAAGCTGGGAGCGCCCGCCCCACTGGCCGCCGACGATGCGGTGCGCTCGGCGGTGCGCGATCTTCTTCGCCACGGCGGCTACAAGCCGACCGGACGCGGCAAGCCGGCCTCAGAGTACCTGCTGCGCGCCGCCAGCGAAGGCACGCTCGGCAGCATCAACCTCGCCGTCGATGCCTGCAACGCCGTGTCACTGCACGCAGGCCTGCCGATCAGCGTCGTCGATCTGGATCGGGCGCAGCCACCGCTTTCGATTGCCATCGCCGGCCCCGACCAGAGCTATGTCTTTAACGCCTCCGGCCAGACCATTGACCTCGAAGGACTGCTCTGTCTGACCGACGCCGCCGGCCCCTGCGCCAATGCCGTCAAAGACGCCCAGCGCACCAAGACCTCGGCCAGCACCACCCGGACGCTCAGCATCCTGTGGGGCTATCGCGCCGCCGCCGATCGCAGCGCACGCGCCGCCGCCTGGTATCGCGACCTGCTGACCCAGGCCGGGGCGCAGACCTTCGACCTGATCGGGCTTTAATACAGTTTAGTTTCGCTCTATTTATCGAATTAAATCAAATGTGAATATCATAATTTAATAGGAATAAGCCCTGCGCGCGGGATCTCAGGGCGGCCCGACCTTGCTATAGTGGGGCCTTCGCTCATCGTCAGCGAACCCTCCCCATGACCCTCTTCTCCACTGCTTCGCTCTTCGCCTGGGGCTTCACGGTCCTAAATGCCCGCCTGTTTCGCGGGCCACAGTTCGCCGTCTTTGCCGCGGTGATCGTCGGGCTGTACACGGGGGCGGCGGTCGCCTTTGCGCCCTTGGCCCGCCCGCAGCTTCTGTGGCCGGTCTTCGTCGCTCTGCATGCGACCGTCTATCTGCACCTCTTGCTTCTGGCGCGACCGCGCATGCGTCCGCTGTGGTATCGGCTGCTGATCAGCATCCCCGCCTCGACGTTTATGGGTGGCACGGTGCTGTCGCTGCCCTGGGGCATCGCCGCTCGCCTAGGGGTGCCGCTGTGGCTGCCCGAGCTACCCTATGCCCTGGCGCTGCTCGGCCTCTGGCAGTCGATCCGCCACCCGCGCTCCGAGGTCCACATCGCCATCGACGAAGCCGAGGTCGAGGGCCTGCTGCGTCACCCCCTGCACGAGCCCGCAACCCACCCGGCCGCGAGCCGCCCACTGCGCATCGTGCAGATCAGCGATCCCCACCTGGGACCGTTTATGTCCGTCGAGCGCCTGGCCGAGATCTGCCAGCGCGCGGTCGCCGCCGATCCCGATCTGGTCCTGCTCACCGGCGACTTTCTGACCATGGAATCGCAGAGCGATGTCAGCCATCTCCGTCGCGCCCTCGCACCGCTCTTGGCCCTGCCCGGCCGCTGCTTCGCCTGCTTTGGCAACCACGATCACGAAGCCCCGAGCGTCGTCAAATCTGCCCTGGCCGAAAACGGCGTCCGCCTGCTGTTGGACGAAGCCGTCACCACCCACACCGCCTGGGGCGAGGTCGAGATCCTCGGCTTCAACTTCGTCTTCCGCGAGCGCGCCGCCCACCTGGCCCAGGTCAGCGCCCGCTTTCCCCGTCGGCCGGGCCTGCTGCGCCTGGCGCTTTTGCACGATCCCGGGGCCTTTCGCCACCTGCCGCCGGGCGCCGCCGATCTGGTCTTCGCCGGCCACACCCACGGCGGTCAGCTTGGCCTGCTCAGCCTCGGGGGACTGTGGACCGTACCGCGGCTCATCGACATGCCCGATCACGGCCTGTGGGCCCGCGGCCGCGAGCGGCTGTATGTGCATCGCGGCACCGGCCACTACGGCTTCCCCCTCCGCCTAGGCGTGCCGGCGGAAGAGGGCGTCATCCACGTCCACCTGCAGCGCGCCAGCGCGACGTAAACACCGCCGCCGGCCGCCGCCCCGATCTGATAGCCTGACCCCGTCTCTGACCCGGTCCGGGGCTGGCCCGTAGCTAGCTGGCCCCCTCTGGCCCTGCGGGGCGCAAGGATGAAGCGATGCGTGAAGATGCTCAGGCGGCCAAGATTCGCAAGATCATTGCCCTTTTGGCGGAACAGCAGAAAGACATGGTGGCCTCCACGCAGAGCCTGTCACCCAGCGTCTATCGCGATGAGTCACGCCTGCAGCAGGAAATCAGCCATATCTTTCAGGGAATGCCCATCATTATTGGGCGTTCTAGCCAGCTAACTCAAAATGGCGACTTCTGCACAACTACCGCCGCCGGCCTGCCAGTCCTGATCACGCGCAGCGAAAAGGGGACTTCGGCGTTTCTGAACGTCTGCCGCCATCGCGGTACCCAGCTGGTCAGTGAGCCCTGCGGCAATCGCCAGCGCTTCGTCTGCCCCTATCACGCCTGGACCTATGACCATCAGGGCCGGCTCCAGCGCATCCCCGACGAGGTCGGCTTCCCCGGTATCGAGCGCGAAAACCGCGGCCTGCTGCCGCTCGCCCTCAGCGAACGGCACGGCTTCATCTGGGCCCGATTCAGCGACGGAGAACCGCTGGACATCGCCGCCTATCTGGGTGGGCTGGACAGCGATCTTACAAGCTTTGCCCTCGCCGATCAGGTCGTCTACCAGCCGCGCACCTTCACCGTCGCCATGAACTGGAAGCTGGCCATTGATATCTTTTTAGAAGCCTATCATGTGCGTTATACTCACCATGATTCCATTTATCCTATATTCTTTGATAATTTAGCGCTTTTTGACCACTTCCCACCCCATCAGCGCAACTTCTTTCCCAAACGTACGATTCTTAATCTAACCCAGGAACCGCCGGCTACCTGGCAACTTCGCCAGCACTGCAATATTCTCTATCATCTATTTCCAAATACGTTGCTATTGGTGCAACCTGACCATATCTCGGCATTCCACATTCAGCCCGACGGCGTTAATCACTCGACGGTTTCGGCGTATACGTTAATTCCCGAACAGCCGCAGGACGAAAAAGCCGTCGCCCACTGGCAAAAGAACATCGATATCCTCTACGGCGCGCTGCTCGAAGACTTCGCGATGGGCGAGTCGATCCAGCGCAGCGCCAGCGCCGGCTTCAGCAGCGACCTCGTCCTCGGCCGCTTCGAGCAGTCGCTGCAGCGCTTTCACAGCAGCGTCACCGGCGCCCTCGCCAATGGCAAGCCGCGCCCACCGGCGTAGCCGCAGCGCCGCAAATTTGCTAGGCTGCCGCCGCTTTCTCGACGCCACAGGGTCGGTAGGCGGCCCTTACAGCCAGCGACTTTCCGTCACAGCAGGAGAACAAAACGCATGCGACTTTCCGACTTGAAGATCATCGTGACCGGCGGCGCTCAGGGCATGGGGGCGCACTTTGCGCGCCGTCTGCATGAGGCCGGAGCCCAAGTGGCGGCCGGCGATATCAACGAAGGGGCTCTGCAAGAGCTACCGAACGGCATCCACCGCCGTCGGCTCGACGTCTCGGACGAGGCGGACTGCGCGGCCTTCGTCAGCTGGGCGCACGGCGCGATGGGCGGCCTCAATGGCCTCATCAACAACGCCGGCATCCTGCGCGACGGCCTGCTGATCAAGAAGGATAAGACCACCGGCGCCGTCGTTAAGCTGTCGGCCAAGCAGTGGCAAGAGGTGCTCAACGTCAACCTCACCGGCGCGACGTTTATGGTGCGCGAGGCGGTCGGCAAGATGGTCGAGACCGACAGCAAGCCCGGCGTCGTCGTCAACATGTCGTCGATCGCGCGCCACGGCAACCGCGGTCAGTCGAACTATGTCTCGGCCAAGGCCGCGCTGGCCGCCAACACCGTGACCTGGGCTCGCGAGTTTGCCAGCTTCGGTGTCCGCGTCGGCGCGGTCGCCCCTGGCATGATCGAGACGCCGATGACCCAGGGTATGAACCAGAAGGCCCGCGATGCTCTGGTGGCCAACATCCCGGTCGGCCGCATCGGCGTCCCCGAGGACATCTGGCTCGCCGTCCGCTTCATCTTGGAGTGCGACTACTTCAACGGCCGCACCATCGATGTCGACGGCGGCCTGAGCATGTAGCGACGCTTCCCCCGCCGCCCGGCCAGGATCCCATGGCGCTGTGTGGGGAAGCTCGACGCGCTGGCCGGCTTCCAGCGGGGCGACCGGCTCGACGGGCGGCTGCGGGTCCGGCCGATGGTTGTTGGCCGGCTTGCGTCCGTGCGATGCTATCTGCCATGAAGAAGCTGGCTCTGCCGTTTGTGGTAACCACGGCGCTCGCGCCAACGCTCTTGGACTGCAGCAAGGACCCGGCTGAAAGTCCTGCCCCGCCGCCCGCTGACGCCAAGCTGGATCCGCAAAAGGAGCGCATCCATCGCAATCCGCCCAAGCCGCAGCATGAGCCGGAGGATCCGCCGACGAGCGACGAGAAGTCAGCAGCGGCCGGCAAGGCGGCGGCCGAAAAGACGGCCCCGACCAGCGCCCCCAAGCCACACTCGCCGCGGGCGAAGTAGCGCCGGCCCCCCCCTGCCGGACCGCTTCTGCCCAGCCCTCTACCGACGGAGCCTTGCGTGCGCCGCCCCTCCCCCCAGGTATCCAGCGCCGGACCGCCGCCGTCCGTTGCGGCCGAGTGGCAGCGCCGTATCGAAGCGGAGTATCGCTCTCTGGCGACGACCCAGCACCTGACCTTGTGGCTGATCCAGGCGGGGGCGTCCCCGGACCTGATTCGCCTGGGACTGCGGATCGCCGCCGACGAGCTACTTCACGCCGAGCTGAGCCACCAGATTTACCGCGCGGCGGGCGGCCAGGCGCTGCTGCAGCTTCCACGCGCTGAGCTAGGCCTGCTGCCCGTGGCTGGAGCCGAGCTGGAATCGTCGCTGCTGCAGCATGGTGTCGAGCTGTTCTGTCTCGGCGAGACGGTTGCCGTGCCCCTGTTTTCAGCGCTGCGCCGACGTACCACCGTCGATGAAGTGCACCGCGTCTTGTCGCGCATCCTGCGCGATGAGGTCGCGCATCGTGACTTTGGCTGGACGCTGCTCGCCTGGCTGCTGGCCGGGCCGCAGGGACAGGCGCTGCGCCAGGAGCTAAGCGCCCAGCTACCGGCCATGCTGGAGCGGCTCTGGCAGAGCTACGCTCCGGCCGAGACAGCGACGGGCCCGGCCGAGCTAACCGACGAAGAGCACGCCTGGGGTCTGATGGCACCCAGCCGCTATGCAGTGGTGCTGAGCCGCTGCTATCAGCGGGACCTGCTGCCGCGCTTTGCCCGCCTGGGCATCCCCTGCCCACCGCCGCCCCGCCCGCTGGCAAGCTCCAGGCTGCGCTGATGGAGTCCGCTGCGATCCCCCAAAGCAGCCATAGCGAGGCGGGGATTAGTTGATGCGGCGATAGATGCCGACGACGGTGCCGAGCAGGTTGACGGGCTTAAACTCGCTCTTTTTCACCTCAATCGGGTGCAGGCGGCTGTTGGCCGGCTTAAACACGATGCGATCGCGCTCGGGGTAGAAGTACTTCACCGTTGCTTCGTCGTTGATCATGGCGACGACGATATCGCCGGTGTGGGCCACCGACTGCTTCTTGACGAACAGATAGTCGCCGTCGTGGATGCCGGCTTCGATCATCGAGTCGCCCTTGACCCGCAGCGCGAACAC
>CAZVMD010000013.1:0-24307 GCA_964628555.1 uncultured Myxococcales bacterium
AGCGTAATGAGCGTTTCGCAGAGCCCCGATGGTCGCCGCATCGTCACCGCGAGCTAGGACCATACAGCGCGGGTGTGGGAGGCCGACAGCGGGCGGCTGGTCGCTGAGCTCAAGGGACATCAGGACCGCGTCTTGAGCGCCTCGTATAGCCCCGATGGTCGCCGCATCGTCACCGCGAGCTTGGACAATACGGCGCGGGTGTGGGAAGCCGACAGCGGGCGGCTGGTCGCTGAGCTCAAGGGACATCAAGGCAGCGTCGTCAGCGCCTCGTATAGCCCCGATGGTCGCCGCATCGTCACCGCAAGCGAGGACAAGACGGCGCGAGTGTGGGAAGCCGACAGCGGGCGGCTGCTCGCCGAGCTCAAGGGGCATCGGGACAGCGTCTTGAGTGCATCATATAGCCCCGATGGTCAGCGCATCGTCACCGCAAGCAAGGATAGTACCGTGCGGGTGTGGGATCTGTTGGCCAAGACGTGGCAGATCGAACAGCGCGCCGCCTTCATTCGCTGCCATCTCTCCGTGCAGTTCGATCCCAACAACCGGAACATCGTCATTCCCCACACGCCCACCAAACAAGACTGCCCAGAGAGCGCCAATTTGCGCTGAAGCGGGCCCAGCTATCCTGCTGAGGCGAACGAGCTCGACCGGCTGTGCTCGGCAGCTGGTCGAGCGCGAGGGAGAGGGAGCGGTGCTGCGGGTGCTGGCGAGCGCCGGGCCGCTGCGGGTTGCGACCGAGCGCCGCCGGCGGGAGGCGGGACGACGCGGCTAGTGCTGGTGGCCGTGCGGGTCGGTGGGCTTGTACATCGCGGGCTCGGCAGCGGCGCTGTCGGTAAACAGGAACTCGTCGCACTTCTTGTGCAGCAGGTGGAAGGCCTCGGCGGTCACCAGATCCAGGCGGTACTCGTTGATCAGGCGCTTGGAGTACTCGATCCACTCGCGCCAGCCGTCGGCCGAGATCTCGTTGTAGATGCGCTCGCCCAGCTCGTCGTCAAACGGCACAAAGTCGAGGGCGGGGAGTTCTTTTTTGAGCTTGCGACAAAAGACCATGCGGGTCATGGCGATTCCTTTTTTGGGGGTTCGGACGAGGCGCCGGGCGAGGCCGCATCCGACGGAGCCGGGGCCACAGGCAGGCTCGGCTCCGAGTGACGCGGGCGCTCGCTGTCGCGCTCGTACTTGTGGTCGTAGGCTTTGATGATCGCGGCCACCAGGGGATGGCGGACCACGTCCACCTCGCTGAAGTAGATAAAGTCGATGCCGGGAATGCCGGCCAACAGGCGCTCGACCTCGACGAGGCCGCTCTGGGTGCGGTGCGGCAGATCGACCTGGGTCACGTCGCCGGTGATCACCGCCTTGCTGTCGTAGCCCAGGCGAGTCAGAAACATCTTCATCTGCTCGCTGGTGGTGTTCTGCGCCTCGTCGAGGATGACGAAGCTGTCGTTGAGCGTCCGGCCGCGCATAAAGGCCAGCGGCGCGACCTCGATCTGGCCGCGATCGATCATCAGCTGAGCGCGCTCCATATCGAGCAGATCGTTGAGCGCGTCGTACAGCGGCCGCAGATAGGGATTTACCTTATCCTGCATGGTGCCGGGCAGGAAGCCGAGCTTCTCACCTGCCTCGACTGCGGGACGGCAGAGGACGATGCGCTTGACCTGCTTTTCGAGTAGGTATTTTACCGCCATGGCCATGGCGAGATAGGTCTTCCCCGTACCCGCCGGGCCGATGCCGAACACGATGTCCTGGTTGCGCAGGGCATCCAGATAGCGCTGCTGCGCCACGCTCTTGGGCACGACAGGTCGGCCGCGCTGGGCGATGACCACCGAGTCCTTGAGCACATCGCGCACCGGGCTGTGCTTGTCGTGCTGCAGCATGACCAGGGCCCGCACCACCTCTTCCGACGAGATCGTCGTGCCCGAGCGGTGCAGCGCGGTCAGCTCTTGCAGCAGGCGGTGGGCGCGCTCGACGGCATCGGCGGTGCCGATGATCGTAAGCTCGTCGCCGCGGACGTGCAGCGACAGCCCTAGCTGGCGCTCGATGAGCTTGAGGTGGACGTTGTTCTGACCGTACAGGCTCTGGGCTAGGGCGTTGTCACCGAGCGTGACCTGCTCACGGCAGATGGCGGAAGACTTGGGCATCGGGGTTTAGACGCTGCGCGGGCTGGAAGGACCGCTCACTCTAGCGCAAAGCGACGCCGCGGGAATAGTCCTGCGCACGGCGGCACTGCTAGTTCGTCGCGTCGTCGGCGAGAGCGTCGAGCAGATCAGGCCAGAGCTGGCTGTCTTCGCCGCCCAGGCCGACAAAGACCAGGCCGACTTTTTCCGGCAGCACCTCGGTGGACAGCGCCTCCAGGCCGGCGAGGATCGAGTCGCTGTCCTCATACCAGACCTCGTGGGGCTGGCCGGTGCCGTCGCTGTAGGTGAAGTGTCGCGCCTTGCCCGCCTCGCCCTCGGCAGTGCGGCCGTACTGCTTGGCCAGCGCCAGCGCTTCAGCATGCGACAGGGTCGACTCTTCGAGGATCTGCCGGCTGCCACCGGGCTGCAGGCGAAAATCGACGCCATAAAGCGGCAGCGCGACATCCAGCTTCTCCACCGCTACGCGACCCAGCGCGAAGGTCGCAGCCTCCTCGATCCAGGCCGCATCCAGGCCCGGGCCCGGCGCTTGCCCGCTCGCGGCTTCAACCGATAGCAGGCGCAGGCGATCGACGCGGGTAGCCAGGGCGGCTACGTCATAGGCATCGCCGCCAGGCTGATCACTGGGCTCACGCAGCGACGGCGGGATGAAGATGCCAAGCTGGCTAGCCGGCCGCACGCGCGGCGCCAGCGCCGACACCCAGGCGGTCAGATCGGCGCGCGCGCTGCTCAGGATCTCGGGCAGGGCCAGCTGCAGGCTATCGGCCAGGGCAGAATAGGTAGCCAGCTCAGCGACGCTGCGCAGGCGGAACGCCGGCCGGGCCAGCCAGGCCGAGAGCTCTTCCTTGGGCTGCTCGTCATCGTCGCTGTCGACCGCGGTCACCCCCAAGCCCACGGCATAGCCGAGGCGGCGGAGCTCGGCGATGGTCGATTTGAGCCCGTCCGAGGTCTGTCCAGCCCGCGGCGTCACCGCACCTTGCTCGTCGAGGGACAGGCAGAGCAGCACGACCTCGGACAGCACCTTCTGGGCGGCGGTGCTGCGCAGCGTCGCGCTCTGGCTGCTGTCCAGCCGGCAGCCATCGATCAGCACCGCGGCCCGGCGCCTGGGCAGGCTCAGATCATCCTCGTCATCGAGCTCATCGTCGGGGCGACAGGCCGAGAGGCTAGCCAGCAGGCCGAGAGCCAGCGGTGCCAGCCGCAAAAGGGCGGTCGCGCGATTCCCCAGATACCGACGGGACTGAGGCAGGAAGGAGCGAAACAGACGGAAGATCACGAGCGGGCTCCAGCTTCGACTTCGATGTGGGTGACGTCCGCCGACTCGCGGCGCAGATCGATCCTGACGTGCGGCAGAAAGCGGCGGATGATCTCGGCCTGGGTGCGGGTGTGCAGCGATGGCTCGACGGTGCGGTAGCGCCCGCCCTGCCCCAAGGCCAGCGGCAAGAGCAGCTGATCAGCCAGGTGCTCGCCGACTGGGACCTCGCAGCGCAGGTAGTGCAGCGCCTCCGCTGCGGCGCGCTCGGCCACCTCTTCGGCGGGCAGACCGCGCTCGCCGACGTAGCTTACGATCTCGGTGACGTGCTCGCTCTCGATCTCCAGCAGCACGAGGTTGCCGGGGCTCTGGCTACGCGGCAGGCTGCGCACCACATACGCCTCAGGCGGCCAGCCCAGGCGCGCGGCCAGCACGGCATGCTCACGCTCGGCGATGTGCGGCGGCAGCCGGGCGACTACCGCGGTGGCCGTCCGCCGCCGAATCGCCCCACGGGACGGCAGCTCTAGCCGCGCCAGGCTGGCAGCTCCGTCGGGCAGCGGCTCGATCTCTGCGACGATCTGGCCGCCGCCAGCCGGATAGAAGCCAGGCCGCTGCAAGCGCAGCGACAGCCGAGCCCCCAGCCGGCGCAGCAGCGGGGCAAAGACGCGGTCGATAAAGTCAAACGGCGGCGCCTTGCTGTTGTAGGTACCGCCGAGCAGCACCACCGTCGAGGCAGCGCGAGCAAAGAGCAGCGGCAGCAGCACGGTCTGCAAGACCAGCGAGGTGCTGCCGGCCGTACCGATGTCAAAGCGATACGAGCCCGACGGGATGTCAGCGCCAAAGCGACGCGGCACAAAGACCAGCTCGCGCGAGCCGACGGCCGCCCCGCTCAGCTCCGCCTCGGCAAGCTGAGCGGCGGCGGTCACCGCCTGCAGGTGCTGCGGCCGCAGCCCGGGGGTGTCGCGCTGGGCGCGGATGTTCGCCAGGCAGAACGGCTGCCCGGTGCACAGGGACAGGGACAGCGCGGTGCGCAGCATCTGCCCACCGCCTTCGCCCTCGGAGCCATCGATCGTCAGCATCTGTGTTGTCGTCCTAGCGGCGGGCCTGCGTCGGGGGCCGCGCAAAGACGGGTCTCTGGCCGCGCCGGCGCGCTCGCCGCCGCACTGTAGCAACCTTCGCCCTCACCGTCAGAGGATTGTGGGATATGATGTCCTGATGTCTATCGTGTCTAAATCACTGCGGAAGCCCCCCTTACGCACCTTTTTGACGGTTACGGCCTCTTGCGCGCTGGCCCTGGCCGGCTCTGGGCTGTGGGCCAAGGGCAAGAAGGCGCCAGAGGAGAAAGCCGCACCGGCCGCGACCCCGGCCCCCGTCGAGGTGATTCCGGTCAAGCCGAAGGACATCTATGACATCACCGCCAAGCTGTCGAGCGAGGCGATGCGCCGACGCGACCCAGGCAGCAGCGCCGAAGCCGAGGCGCGGGCCTACCTGGCCCAGCTGATGTTCGAGACCAAGCTCCTGCCCCCCGGCGGTGCTGCGGCGGTGGTGCCAGCCGATCCGGCCGCCAAGTCCGAAGCCAAGCCAGAGACCAAAGCCGAGGCCAAGCCCGCGGCAAAGCCGGCAGCCAGCGACGCTGAAGGCGAAGCGACCGACAGCGACAGCGAGAGCAGTGAAGCGACAGGCGGGGCCCGCATCATCACGCCGGTCAGTCCGCAAGCAGCGCCTTATTTGCAGGCCGTCCCGACGGTGATGGTGCGCACGCGGGTCCTGCCCGGCAGCGTGCCTTCGTTTAAGTCGACGGCCGGTACCGTCGCGACCAAGGCGGCGGCTGGGCTCAACGATGTCCTGCTGCTGCCGGGCGAGGCGAGCGCCAACATCACCGTCCGCGACGCAGCGGTGGCCTTTGTCGGCTATGGCATCGCCGCTCCCGAGTACAAGTGGGACGACTACGCCGGCATCGATGTCAGCGGCAAGGTGGTGGTGATGCTCGATGGTGAGCCGCAGGCCGATGCCAAGGCCTTCGGCGGCAAGGCCGCGGTCTCGCACGGTCGCTGGCCGCAGAAGTTCGCGCTGGCCGCGCAGAAGGGCGCAGTCGGGGCGCTCATCGTCCTTGGCGGCGGCGATGCCAACGTGGCTGGTTCGCCGCTGGCCCGGCTGCGCCTGCGGCGCGGTCCCAACACCGACTTTGTCTTCGACCAGGATCCGAGCCTGAAAGAGGGACAGCCGCTGAAGGTGCGCGGCTTCATCACCGCCGAGGTGGTGCGCCGCGTGTTCGAGTCGGCCCGCATCAACTTTGACGACCTGGCCAAGCAGGCCGACGCACGCGGCTTCACCGGCGGCACGCTGAAGCTGTCGATGAGCACGCAGTTTACCTGCACCGTGCAGAAGACCAGCGCCTACAACATCGTCGGTGTGCTGCCCGGCAGCGACCCGGCCCGCGCGGCCGAGGCCATCGTCTACACCGCCCACTGGGATGGCTCAAGCCCGCTGGAGAGCGCCGCCAGCGTCGCCACCTTGCTGGGCATGGCTCGCAGCGCACAGAGCCGCGGCCCCCTGCCGCGCACGCAGATCTTTGCCGCCCTCAGCCCGCAGAGCGAGTACCTGCTGGGTGCTCGCACCCTGCTTGCGCAGCTACCGCAGCCTGCCAGCAAGGTCATCGCGCACATCAATATCGATGGCATCAACCCACTTAGCAGCGACGAGACGGTGATCCAGATTGGGCGGGGTCGCTCGACCATCGATGCCCTGCTGGATGCCGCCGCCAAAGAGCAAGAGCGCAAGGTCATCGAGGACCCACAGCCTGAGCTGGGTCTGTTCTATCGCAGCGAGTCGCTGCTGTTCGCCAAGGCCGGCATTCCGTCGGTGTTCCTGGGTTTTTCCGATCTTAAGCGCTACCTGCAGGATGACTTCCGGCGCAAGGAGCGCTTCGGCGCCACCTGGTCATTCGTCGGCGCCGCGCAGGACGGCGAGCTCTTGCTGTCGCTGGGGCGTCGCCTAGCCGAGGCCAAGGCCGGCCCGGCCGGTCTGCCTAAGCCCAAGAAGCTCGACACCCTGTAGCCCGACGGGGACGCCCTCTTCCCGCTGGCCCCTGCGCCCGTCCGCCCCATTTAAGGAGACCGTGAACATGTTCTCACTGCGCCCGTCCGCCCCCGCACCTAGCCAGGCCCAGGGCTCGCTCGTGGGGGTCGAAGCCCGCCCGGACAGCTACGACACCCTGCCGTACCTGAGTCGCTGCATCCCGCAGACCCATCCCGACAACCTGGCGGTGGCGGCCCTGCTCCGCGGCGTTGAGCCCGCCCCGATCGATGGCTGTCGTGTGCTGGAGCTGGGCTGCGCCAGCGGCGGCAACTTGATTCCGCTGGCTGCGACTTGGCCGGGCAGTCGCTTTGTGGGACTGGATCGCTCGTCGGTGCAGATCAACCAGGGACAGCAGTTCCTGACCCAGCTTGACCTGTCCAACATCGAGCTGCGAGCCGCTGATCTCTTGGACTTTAGCGCCGAGCCGGGCAGCTTCGATTACATCGTCTGCCACGGCGTCTATTCCTGGGTGCCGGCCCCGGTGCAGGAGCGCATCTTCGAGCTCTGTCAGCGCCTGCTGTCGGCAAACGGCGTCGCCTACATCAGCTACAACACCTATCCCGGCTTTTACCGACGGCAGCACATCATCGACATGATGCGCTACCACGTCCGCAGCCTGGGCGTGAGCAACCCGGCCGAGATGGTCAAGCAGGCGCGACAGCTCTTGGCCTTCTTAGTCGCCAGTACGCCCGATACCGACAGCACGACGGCGCGGCTGCTGCGCGAGGAGGCTGGGCGCCTGGCCCATGTGCCAGACAGCTACATCTTTCACGAGCACTTCGAGGCCGATAACCGCCCCTGCTACTTTCATCAGTTCATGGCCGAGGCAGCGCGCCATGGCCTGCAGTATCTCGACGAAGCGGTGCCCAAGGCCGGCGCCGTTGGGCTGCCCGAGCAGACGCAGGGCGTGCTCACGCAGATCGCCGAGGATGTCGTGCGCCATGAGCAATACCTCGACTTCATCCGCAACACCTCGCTGCGCAGCACCCTGCTCTGCCGGCGCGGCGTGACGCTGCAGCCGGCGCCACGGCCCGAGGTTCTGAGCCGCCTGCTTACCGTCTGCGCCGCTGCCCCCGACAAGCCAAACGAGCTCTCACTGGACAAGCTGCGCGACGAGTCGCCGGTGCGCTTCCTGTCGCGGGTCGGCGCGGCCACCATGGACCATCCGCACTTTAAGACCATGCTGTGGGTGCTGTTCGACAAGCGCCCCGGTGCGCTATCGATGTCCGAGCTAACCACGCAGATCAATGCCGTTAGCCAGGCGGCGATCTCCGAAGCCGAGGTGATCGAGATGGCGCTCTATGGCCATCGCACCGGCATCGTCGGCTTGCACAGCAAGAGCCCGCCCGTCGTCAATCGGGTCAGCGAGCGGCCCTGCGCCTCGCCGCTGGCGCGGCGACAGGTGCTGGTCGACAGCGCCATCGCCAATCAGTGGCATCTGTCGGTCAACGCCGATCCGCTGCGCCGCGTGCTGCTGCCGCTTCTGGATGGCACACGCGACCACGCCGAGATCCTGGCCGGCCTGCTGGTCGCCATTGAACAGGGTCGCCTGGTCGTCGAAGGCTCGGCGGGGCGAGGTGGAGCAGCGACGGCCGACGATCCCCAGCTACGGGAACAGCTGCGCACCCAGCACCTGCCACGCGCCCTCGCCGCCTGCGCCGACCTGGGACTGCTGATCGCTTAGGAGGTGGGTGTTTTTGTTGCCGTAGCCAGATGGCGAGGCGGTGGGGCTGCGCGCTGGGCGATCTGAGCTACGACGCGCCGGGCTCTGCGCATCCGGTGCGGCTTGATATGCGCGCGCCTCTGCGACAGAGCAAGTCGCCTGGCACACCGTGCCGCAGGCCGCCGCCGCGCCGACGCCAGGTGCGCGTCTAGATCTGGGCGTCTTCTCGACGGAGTGGGCGCCGCCTAGCTGCTCAGGCCAATCGTCTTGGTGAGGAAGGACAGGATGTCAGCGGCCTCAGCGATGCGCTTGCTGGTCGGCTTGCCGGCGCCGTGACCGGCCCGCACCTCGATCCGGATCAGGACCGGCGAGGGTCCCTGCTGTGCCGCCTGCAGCGCCGCGGCGAACTTGAAGCTGTGGCCGGGCACCACGCGATCGTCGTGATCCGCCGTCGTGACCAGCGTCGCCGGATACTTCGTGCCGGGCTTGATGTTGTGATACGGCGAGTAGCGGTGCAGCGCCTTAAACTCCTCGGCATTGTCTGAGCTGCCGTAGTCGTCGATCCACTCCCAGCCGATGGTGAACTTGTGGAAGCGCAGCATGTCCATCACGCCCACGGCTGGCAGCGCCGCACCGAACAGATCCGGTCGCTGCGTCATCGCCGCCCCGACCAGCAGGCCGCCGTTCGAGCCACCGGCGATCGCCAGCCGCTGTGGCTGCGTCCACTTGTTCTGGATCAGCCACTCAGCCGCCGCGATGAAGTCATCAAAGACGTTCTGCTTGCGCAGCTTGGTGCCGGCCTTATGCCAGTCCTCACCGTACTCGCCACCGCCGCGCAGGTTGGGCTTGGCGACGATCGCGCCGCGCTCCATCATCACTAGCTCAGCCACCGAAAAGCCGGGCGTGATCGGGATGTTAAAGCCGCCATAGCCGTACAGATAGGCGGCGTTGTTGCCGTCGGCTTTGACGCCCTTTTTGCTGGTCACAAACATCGGAACGCGGGTGCCGTCCTTGCTCGTGTAAAAGACTTGCTTGGTCTCGTAGTCGGCGGGGTTGAACTTTAGCTGCGGCTGCTTGAACACCGTGCTCGCGAAGCTCGTCAGGTCCAGGCGATAGATCGTCGCCGGCGTGTTGAAGCTGGTGTAGGCGTAAAACGTCTCTTTGTCGCTCCGCTTGCCACCGAAGCCTCCCACCGAGCCGATGCCGGGCAGCGGCAGATCGCGCACCAGCTTGCCCGATAGGTCAAAGACCTTGACCTGTGCGTACGCATCCTTGAGGTAGCGCGCGACGAACAGGTTGTTGAGCACCGATACGCCGGCCAGGTTGTCCGCGCTCTGCGGGATTAGCTCCTTCCAGTCCTTCGCCGTCGGCTTGCGCAGGTCGATGGCGATGACCTTGCCGCGCGGCGCATTCAGATCGGTCTTAAACCACAGCACCGGCCCGTCGTTGTCGAGGAACGAGTACTCGGCATCGAAGTTGTCGATAAGCTCCACCAGCTTGCTGCCCGGCTGGCTGAGGTCCTGCACCAGGATGCGGTACTTGTCGTCGGTGCCCTTGGCCACGGTGACGATGAGGTACTTGCCGTCATCAGTCACCGTCGGCGAAAACTGCCAGTCTTTGTGATCCTTGCGCTCATAGACCAGCGTGTCCTGCGCCTGCGGCGTGCCCAGGCGGTGGTAGTACAGCTTCTGGAAGTAGTTGACCGACTCGAACTCTTTGCTCTTCGGCTCGTCGAAGCGGCCGTAATAGAAGCCCTTGTTGTCCTTGGTCCAGGCAGCGCCGCTGAACTTGATCCACTTCAGCACGTCGGGCAGATCCTGGCCGGTCGCCACATCGCGCACCCGCCACTCTTGCCAGTCTGATCCGGCCGCCGCGATGCCGTAGGCTGCCAGCTTGCCGTCATGGCTGATGGCCATGCCGCCGAGCGCCACCGTGCCGTCCTTGGACATGGTGTTGGGATCGATCAGCACCGTCGGCTGCCCAGCCAGGCTAGCGGTGCTGTAGACCACGCTCTGGTTCTGCAGGCCGTCGTTTTTGGAATAGAAGTAGCGGCCACCTTCCTGAAACGGCGGGCTGTACTTTTCAAAGTTCCAAAGCTCGGTCAGCCGGGCTCGCAGCGCCTCGCGCACTTCGATCTTGTCCAGCCAGCCGAACGTCAGCTTGTTCTGCGCCTCGACCCACTCGCGAGTGTCGGGCGTGTCCAGCGACTCCAGCCAGCGGTAGGGATCTTTGACCTTGGTGCCGTGGTAGTCGTCGATCTGCTCCACTGTCTTGGACTTCGGATAGCTCAAGGCCGCTGCCGCGGCGTCCTTTGCGCTGGCGCTGCCCGCTGCTCCCTTGGCGGCCACTTTGCCTCCCTTGGCGGCGGGCGCTGCAGCCTGCGCCGCTGCTAGCGGCAGCCCCGCCCCGACGAGAAATGAGGTCAGAAGAAGAAAGGACGACGACCGAGCCACAAGCCCAGTCCTCGCAGGTGGAGTGAGGTTGTTAGGGGGTTGGGAAGGGATCTTCAGCATCAGCATGGCGGCACTATATGAACTCTCGGGTTGCAAGTCATGGTGAACGCAGGCAAAACCGCTCGGCGCGGCGATCCATTCCCTGGCCGCCAGGCTTCCGTCGCAGAACTGCCATGCTTCAGCTCATCGTTGGCCATCGTGGGGTTGGCAAGACCTCGTTTCTTGAGCGCGTGATCGCGGCCTATGCCGCGCAGGGGCGCAGCGTGCGCGTCTTCGATCTGGACCGCGAGATCGCGAGCCGCAGCGGCACCGCGATCAGCGCGCTGTTCACGCAGCACGGTGAGGCGTGGTTTCGCGATCGTGAGCGGCAGACGCTGCGTGACCTGCTGGCTGAGCTCGCCAGTCAGCCAGCGCTCGACGACGTGTACATCGCGCTCGGGGCCGGCTATCCCGACGATCCGCGGCAGGTCGTGCCGGCTGCGCTGCTGCAAACGACCCGCGTGCTGTGGCTGCGTCGGCTGACCGATGCTCAGGGCCGCATCTTTCCGCGCCAGGCGACCGGCCCGACTCGGCCGCGGCTTGCCGCTTCTGTGCCGCCGCTAGTCGAGTATCAGCAGCGCTTCGCCGAGCGCCAGGTCCGCTACGCCGCCTGGCACGACGATGTCTGGATCACGCCCGAGGGCAGCGAGGAGCACCCCCAGCCGGCCGAGGCCGCCTTCATCCTGGCCGCCCTGGCTGGCGAGCCGCTCGCGCCAAGCGTGTCACTGGCTGGCACGCTATCGCTGCTGCCGCAGCACTTCGCCCGCCCGGCCGGCTTTGCCGACTGGCTGGATCGCCGCCTGCGCTGGCCCGGCCTGCGCTTTGAGCTCCGCGACGATCTGCTGAGTGAGTCGCAGCTAGCGCTGGCCCTTTCGCGGCTTTCGCCCGCGCGCATCGTGCGCAGCTTCCGCGTCCGCCTGCCCAGCCCGGCGGAGCTGCGATCGCTGTGCCAAAAGAATATCATCTGTGACATTCCTTTAGAGCTCGGGCCGGAGCGCCTCGGACGCCTGGCTGCAGCCGACGCTCCCCTGCCCTCGCTTGTCGCCTCGCTGCATGAGCGCCGGGCCGACGAGTCAGTGGCTGCGGCCAGCGCTCGCCTTCAGGCTGCCGCCGCGGCGCTCGGGGCTGCGCAGCACAAGCTTGCGATCGAGATCACCGACCTCGCCGAGCTAGAGTCCGGCGCCGACTGGGCCGCGGCCGCACCAGCGCAGCAGATCTTCCTGCCGCGCACCGCTGCCCGCGATCTGGCGAGCGGCCCCGAGCGCTATCGCTGGTTCCGCACGCTGCAGGCGATACGGGCGGCCAGCCCGCTGTGCTTTGTCCGCGAAGGGGACGGCACCAGCCTCGATCAGCCGACGCTGTGCGAGCACCTGCAGGCCAAGCTGCTCACGGCGGACGCCGGGCGGCCGGCCTTTGCCGCAGTGCTTGGCGATCCGGTACAGCACAGCCGCAGCCCCAGCCAGCATCGCGCCTTGTTCGCCGAGTTTGGCCTGCCATTCGTAGCTGTGCCCTGCCGGGCCAGCGAGCTTGCCGACGATGGTCTGGCCCGCTTGGCCCGCCTGGGGCTGCGCTTTGCCGCAGTCACCGCGCCGCTCAAGCGACTGGCCGGAGCCGCCGCCGGCCTGCAGGTCTGCAACACCTTGGCCCTGGGTGTAGACGGGATCTGGCGCGGGGCCAACACCGACCCCGACGGACTGCAGGCGCTGCTCGCCCAGCTACCCAGCCCGGCGACCGCGGCCGACATCGCCATCTGGGGCGGCGGAGGCACACTGCCCAGCCTGCAGCGCGTGCTGCCCCAGGCCCGCGCTTTCGCCCTGCGCACTGGCCGCGAGCGTCCCCTCACGCTGTCGGCCAGCCCAGCCCAGCCGGGCTCCGCGACGCCCCCCGGGACACCGTTTTCGCCGCGCGCGCTGGTGTGGGCGGCCGGCAATATCACCATCGCTGAGCACGCCTTGCCGCCGGCGGCCTGGCGACCGCAGCAGGTCTTCGATCTCGACTACCGCGAGGACTCCAGCGGCCGCGCCTACGCCCTTTCCGTCGACGCCGAGTACAGCTCAGGGCTGTCGATGTTTCGCGCCCAAGCCAGCGCCCAGCAAGCGTTTTTTCGACCACAGCTCAGCGCCGCATTTGCCAAAGCCCACCGCCGGGCCTAGAAGCGCTGCGAGCAATTAACCAGCACTCGAACCAGACCTACACCAAGATAAATCCATCTAACTGGCACATTAAAATCGGCAAATTGTTGTCTTATTTTCACTATTCTTTGCCCATTATTCCAGCTGATGCTGAGCCTCAGTGATCGCTCAGCGGGGCTGACTCAGGGCGCGGCTCGCTGGCCAGCGGCCAAGCATGCCCAGCTGCCCAGGATGCGCCGCTCGCTCTCGCGGACCAGGACGGCGTTGCGGGCATTCT
Organism: uncultured Myxococcales bacterium; assembly: GCA_964628555.1. Taxonomy (GTDB): domain Bacteria; phylum Myxococcota_A; class Polyangia; order Palsa-1104; family JAEUJZ01; genus JAEUJZ01. Next base: position 13,018 of record CAZVMD010000013.1, read on the forward strand.
CTGTCGCGGGTCCCCGCTCCTCGGCCGGCGCCAGCCCCGCCAGACGCATGGCACAGAGGGCGGCGAGCTTGGCCCGCGTGAGGCGCAGGCTTCCGGCCGCGGCGGCTGATACGCTGCCCTCCTCGGCGTCGCGCGGCTCAGGCGACAGGATGTGCAGGCTGCCGTCGGGCAGCTCCAGCAGGCACTCGTCGATGGGGTTTTCGGGCAGGACGAAGCCATAGTGCAGGAGCAGCCGACTGTTCGACTTGTGACCGTACGAGTCGCAGAGCTCGCAGCCCGCCGCAGCCGCCTGGCTGGCCAGCATCACAAAGTCGCCCGAGTCGTCGTCAAAGCCCCACTCGACCGCCGGCGACAGCGAGTGATTGAGCAGATCGGCGATCGGCACCAGGCAGGGGGCGCCACCGCTCTGCCGGGCAAAGGCACGACTGGTCACCAGCGATCGCGCCCAGCACCAATCACTCCAGTCGAGGTCTGGCAGGCCCGCCGCGTCGCGTCGCAGCGCTCGCCACTCCTCGCGCAGGCGAGCCCGCCGGGCGCCGAGCAGCGCCAGGAAGCCGGTGCCGCGTAGCAGCCCCAGCTCGGCCTCGCCAAAGAACAGCGGATGCTGCGGCAGCCTGTCGGGCAGCGTCGCCAGGTACGGCGCAAAAGGGTGGTCGACGACAGACCGCGCATGCAGCAGGTACGCCGCGAGCAAGATGTGATCGCGCTCCCGGCCGCTCCACGTCGCCGTGATGAAGGGGGCCGCCGGGCCACGCAGCGCCACCGCCGTGGTCAGCAGGCAGCTAGCCGGCACACGCAGCAGCGGCGCGCCGACCTCCTGCCGAGCGGCAGCAAAGATCCCGCGTCCCAGCGCCCCCTCCCCCGGCCGCAGCGCCGCCAGCCGTCCGCCCTGCGCCAGCAGCCAGGCCGCAAGCGGCCAGCCCGCCGTGTCGCTGGCTGCCAGGTCCGCCACCGCCGCTACTACTTGCTCTTGTCTTTCTGATCTTCGAGGTAGGCCTGCTTCACAGCGTCGGACACGCCCTCCTTGGGCGCCTGCACTTCTTTGCTAGCCAGGTCCGTCGTGCTGTCCGTCGTGGTGTCCGTCGTGCTGAGGGTGGTCGATTGCAGGGTTGCTTCGGTTGCCATGGCGCCATGGTAACACCCTACGCCCTTCATTAATCAATTTAAGATAACCACGCAAACCCCCAGACCGATATGCCCATATATCATAATTTTGGATGAGCTAACTTGCTGATATCTATTGCGATTTTCCCCCGCCCCGGCTGGCGGCTTAGGCCTTGAGGTGGCGCCGGAAGAACTCCATCGTCCGCCCCCAGGCCAGCGTCGCCGCCGCCTTGTTGAAGCGCGGTGTGGTGTTGTTGTTAAAGCCATGCTGGGTGCCGGGGTACTGATAGAGCTGATAGGCGATGCCGCTGGCCTTCAGCGCCGCTTCATAGGCGGGGATGCCGGCGTTGATGCGATCGTCAAGCTCGGCATAGTGCAGGAGCAGCGGCGCCCTGATCTTGGGCACGTCCTCGGCCTTGGGCTGGCTGCCATAAAACGGCACCGCCGCTCCAAGCTCGGGAACTCGCGTCGCCAGCAGGTTGGCGATGCCGCCGCCGTAGCAGAAGCCCACGACGCCGACGGTGCCGCTGCACTCGGGACGACGGCGCAGGAAGTCGACGGCGGCCACGAAGTCCTCGTTGCTCTTGCCCGACTCCAGCTTGGCAAAGAGCTCGCGCGCCCGGTCTTCGTCGCCGGGGTAGCCACCGAGCGGGGTCAAGGCATCGGGCGCAAACGCGACATAGCCTTCGAGCGCGACGCGCAGCGCGATGTCTTCGATGTGCGGGTTGAGGCCGCGGTTCTCATGCACCACCAGCACCCCCGGCCAGGGGCCGCTGCCCACCGCCGGCCGGGCGCACAGGCCGCGAATCCGGCCATAGCCCAGTGGCGATGAGTAGTCGAGGTGACTCACGGTCAGCCGGGCATCGCTCTTGGCCACCTGCTGCGCCTCGGCAAAGCGCGGGCTGAGGGCGGCAAGAATCGTCGCGGCGGTCCAGCCTCCGACGGCAAAGCGGGCGGCGCGCTCCAAAAAGGCGCGACGGTCGATGCCGCCGTGCACGTACTCGTCGAAAAGCTGCCAGACTTCGCGGGGAAACTCAGCGGCGCGATCACGTTCCATGGCACACCTCGTAGCCCGCAGCATAGCCGGCCGAGAGAGCGAGCCAAGGAATTCGCACGGCCGCCGCAGCGCCCGGGTCTTCAGTCGATGGGCAGGGTGGCGATAAAGCGGGCGCCCGTAGCTTCGGCGGGCTCGCAGCGCAGGCTGCCGCCGTGGGCGCGGGCAATCTCACGCGCGATCGACAGACCCAGGCCGGCCCCGGAGTACTCGCGCTCACTCTCGCCGCGAAAGAACGGCTCGAAGATCTTCTCGGCGAGCTCTGCTGGCACACCGGGACCCTGATCTTCGACGCCAAGCTGGAGCTCACGACGCGGGCTGGCTGGGACGGCGGCGGCGGGGGCAGACAGGCGGCTCCACACCTTGACCAGGCCACCGGGCGGGCTGTGGAACACCGCGTTGTCGAGCAGGTTGCGCAGCAGGCGCTGGATGTCGGCGCTGCGGCCGCGCATGCTCACGTCCTCGACTTCGACGACCACCTGGATGCCACGCGACGATCGCGCCGCCGAGTCGCGGATCGCCCCGCTGACCACCGCACAGAGCGAGAAGCGGCGCTTGGGCGAAGGCGGTCCGGCCGACTCGAGCCGCGCCAGGGTCAGGAGATCTTCCGCCAGAGCGATCAGCCGCTCAACATCATCTAGAGCCGAGCGCACAGCGGCCTGGTACTCCTCGATATTGCGCGGTCGATGCAGCGCCAGCTCCAGCTCGCCACGCAGCGCGGTCAGCGGCGAGCGCAGCTCATGGGCAGCGTGCGAGACGAAGCGGCGGCTCAGATCGAGCAGGCGCGCCAGCTGATCGATCATGGCGTTCAGATCCTCGGCCAGCGAGCGGATCTCGCGCTCGCGCAGGGCGGTCGTGGCTGGTACGCGGGCAGCGAGCTCGCCCTGGCCGACGCGTCGGGCAGTGGCGGAGATGACCTCGATGCTGCTCGACAGATAGCCGCCCAGCAGCCAGCCGACGATCAGCGCCAGCAGCGCCGCGCCAAGGAAGACGCTGGCCATCAGGCGCACCAGATGCCAGGTGTCGGCATCGATATCCCCGCGCGAAGCCGCCAAGAGCAGCAGCCGCTGCCCTGGGCCAGGGGCCAGATCGACGTGCACCAGGACCCCGCGCAGCAAGACGCCGCGCACCGAAAACTGCAGCCCGGCGATCTCGCGCGGGAGGTTGCTGCTGATGCTGGCCGCGGACGACAGCGCCGCGGGCAGCCCCAGCTCGCGCAGGGTCGGGGCAGGCGTGCCCAGGTTCTCGGTTGCCGCGACGATGCTGCCGTCGATGCGATAGATGGCCGAGTACTGCACCAGCTCATCGAGATCAGTCGCCGGGGCCTCCGGCACCGTCTCCTGCGCCAGGGCCTGCTCGCCGTGCCGGGCTACGAGCTGAGCACGGTGGTGCGCGCGGGCCAGCAGCGCATGGTCCAGCTGACGCTCCTGCGCATGCTGAAAGGAGCTGAGCGTCACGGCGAAGGCCAGCGCGATCATCACGCTCGGCGTGACGACGAACAGAAGCGCCAGGCGGTGGCGCAGTCTCACGGGATAGCCTCGCTCAGCGTCAGGCGGTAGCCCTGGCCGCGCACGGTCTCCAGCACCGCGGCGGCCTCGCCAAGCTTCTCGCGCAGCCGGCGCATGTGGACCTCGATGACGTTGCTCTCGGGATCAAAGTGCATGCCCCAGACCTGTTCGAGGATCTCGGTGCGCGTCACCACTCGCCCGGCGTGACGCATCAGCAGCTCCAGCAGGCCCAGCTCGCGGCCGGTCAGTTCGACGCGGCGGCCGTGCAGCTGCAGACAGCGATGGCGCAGATCCAGGCTCAGCGTTCCGACGCGCAGCACACCGACCTGGGACTCACCGGCCCGTCGCAGGAGCGAGCGCACGCGCGCCAATAGCTCGGCCAGATGGAAGGGCTTGGTGACGTAGTCATCGGCGCCGGCATCGAGCGCCAGGACCTTTTCGCCCACCTCATCCCGCGCCGTTAGCATCAGCACCGGCACGCGATTGCCAGCCGTGCGCAGCGTGCGGCACACCGACAGCCCATCGCCCTCGGGGAGCATCCAGTCGAGGACGATTAGGTCGTAGCTGATCTGGCCGATCTGATCCAAGGCCTCGCGGCCGGTGCGACAGACATCGACGACGTACCCTTCTTCGGTCAGCGCGCGGGCGACAAAGCTCTGCAGCTTGCGGTCATCTTCGACGATTAGGACCTTCACGGCGCATATGTAACACGGCGAAAAGAGCCACAACGCGCCCAGCAAAGTGAAGAGATCTTCATGCAGCCGTCACTCGCTGGCGCCGCGCTTCCCCTACACCTCGCTACACTCCCAGCGAAGACGAGGCCGCAGCACAAGCGCGACAAAGAGGTCTTCCAAGTCCCGCACCGCCCCGTGAGAATTGGGGATACCCGCCCGCCGATGCCAAACGACGCCCCCCCACTGTCCGACTCTGAGCCCGGCTCGCTGAGCGGACGTCGCCATGCTCTCGCGGATGCGCTCGCTCATGCGGCGCACTATCTGCCGGCCCAAGGTCCGCTGGAGGTGTTTGTCCATCACAACACCCTGCACGCCTTCCAGCACCTGCCGTTTCATCAGGCGCTGGCCGAGGCTCAGCGTCGGCTGGGAGCGCGCTGTTACCTGAAAGAAGAAGACTATCGCGCAGCGCTGGCGAGCGGCCGGATCCACGACTCTGACGTGCGGGCCTGCCTGGCCGAGCAGCTGGCGACGGACAGCGCGGCGCCCTGGGAACAGGCCTGGCCCAGCGACTGGCTGAGCCTGCCCGAGCTGCGCCTGCGCCTGCAGCTGTATGGCCTGCGCGAAGCAAGCCCGGCCGCGCTGCACTGGCTGCTGCAGGAGACCGAGGCCACGTCCCGACTGCGCGAGGATCTGCCTGCCGCCCTGCGCGAGGAGCTGCGCCAAGCCCAGCTGAGCGCTCGCCCCGCTAGCAGCCGACAAGAGGCAGCAGCGCTGGCCGAGCTGTTTGCGCTCTGTCGCGAGCGCGCCGCCGGGCTGCCCAGTCCGCCGGAGGCACCGCCGCGCGGGTCGCTGGTCTTTCCGCGCGACCTGCTTATCGCGGCCTACGACGAAGATCCCAACGATCTGGTGCATCCGACGCTGATTCCGCTGTGCGCGGCGTTTTTGGACCGCGGTCAGGCACAGCTGAACATGCCGCTGCGCGCCCAAGGCTTCTACGCGGCGTGGTCGCATATCGAGACGACGGGCTATGTCCTACGCTCGGCCTGGGAGCGGCAGCTGGGCAAGCGCATCCGCCGCACCGGCGGCCTCGATGCCGAGTCGGTAGTCTTGGCCCTGGTCGCCGAGCTTGGAATCAGCGCCGACGATCTGCCGGCCTTCGTCGAGCATGCGCTGCTGCAGCTCCCCGGCTGGGCCGGCATGTTCGCTCGGCTCGATGGCTCGACGCAGGTCATCGGCCTTAGCGCCGAGCCACCCCAGGTGCGGCTGATCGACTTTCTGGCGGTGCGGCTGTCGCTGGATGTGCTGGCCTACCTCGACATCGCGGCCCACCACGGCTTTACCGGCTCGCTGCCCGAGCTGATGCCGTTTCTGCGCCGTCAGCCGCAGCTGTCCCTGCCGACTAGCGCCAGCCCGGATCAGCTGGCCTGGACCTTGTTCAACGTCGCCCAGCTGGCCGGACTGTCGGCGGCCCGCCTGCGCACCGCGTCGCCGGAGCAGCTGACGGCACTCTGGCAGGTCAGCCAGACGCTTGATCCACGCACCCGTCTGCGCGTCTTTCACGAGGCGTACGAGCGCAACTATCGAAAGGCCGTGCTGCAGGCACTCGCGGCTCGCCGTCCCAGGCTGTGGCCGCCGCGGCCGGCCACGCTGCAGGTGGTCTGCTGCATCGATGACCGAATGGAGTCGTTCCGTCGCCACCTCGAAGAGAGCTTCCCCGAGACCGAGACCTTTGGCGCGGCTGGCTTTTTCAACCTGGCCATCGCGTTCCAGGGGCTGGATGACCCCGCGACCTTCCCGCTGTGTCCGGTGGTGGTACGGCCGCAGCACCGCATCGTCGAGAAGCCGGCCGAAGAGGACGCCGAGCGCTTTGCCCAAAGACTGCGCCGACGGCAGCGCTGGCAGCGGGCCAACTCGCTGTTCGCTCGCGCCTCGCGCTCGCTGGTCTGGGGCTCGCTTCTGACGCCGTTCATCGGCTGGCTGGCGACGCTGCCGCTCTTGCTAAACGTCTTTTTGCCGAAGTCGGCAGCCCGGCTGCGCAAGCTGGTCACACGCAAGCTGCTGCCCGAGGTCCGCACGCAGCTGTCGCATATGCGCACCGCCGATGCCCGCGCCGCCGCCACCGCTGACCTGTACGACGGCTTTTCAATCGAAGAGAAAGCGGCACGGGTCGGTGGGCTCTTGGAAAACATCGGCCTGGTGCGCAGCTTCGCCAAGCTGGTGGTCGTGCTGGGGCATGACTCTTCGTCGGTGAACAACCCGCACTTCGCGGCCTATTCCTGTGGTGCCTGCGGTGGTCGCTCGGGCGGACCGAACGCCCGCCTGTTTGCCCGCATGGCCAACCGCGCGGAAGTGCGCACGCTGCTGCGCGAGCGCGGCATCGACATCCCCGATGACACGCTGTTTGTCGGCGGTGTGCACGACACCTGCACCGACTCGATTCACCTCTTCGACGAGAGCGTCCCCAGCGAGCGCCTGTCCGACCTGAGCAAGCTCGATGAGCGCTTCTCGACCGTGCTATCGAAAAATGCGCATGAACGCTGCCGCCGCTTTGCCTCCGCAGCGCCGGATGACAGCTACGATGACGCGCTGGCCCATGTCGAAGAGCGAGCCGCCGATCTGAGCCAGGCCCGCCCCGAGCTCGGCCACGCCACCAATGCCGCCTGCATCGTGGGCCGTCGCCGCATCTCGCAGGGGGTGTTCCTCGACCGTCGCGCCTTCCTGGTCTCGTACGACCCGACGATCGATCGCGATGGCGCCATCTTAGAGCGCATCCTGCTGGCGGTCGGCCCGGTCTGCGCCGGCATCAACCTTGAGTACTTTTTCTCGACGGTAGACAACGAAAAGCTGGGAGCCGGCACCAAGCTGCCGCACAACGTCACCGGCCTCGTCGCGGTGATGAACGGCGCCTCCAGTGACCTGCGCACCGGCCTGCCCAAGCAGATGATCGAGATCCACGAGCCGATCCGGCTGCAGCTGATCCTCGACGCCAGCCCCGACACGGTGACCGCGATCATCGCGCGCCAGCCACCGCTCGCCGAGCTGTTCAACAACGCCTGGGTCCAGCTCATCGCCATCGAGCCCAGCCAAGGGACCGTTTTCATCTACCGCGACGCCGGTCGCTTCGTGCCGTTCGAGCCCGATCCGACCACGCCGACGGCTACACCGGCTGCCATCCCGCCGCAGCTGGCCAGCTCGCGGGCCTGCTATCAGGGCAAGCGTCACCACATCCCACCGGCGCTGATTGGCGACCCCGCCGACAGCACGCCACCGGCCAAGGGGAGCTCGTCCTCATGAGTGCTGCCAGTCAGCCCTTCTTCATCGCCGCCGCATCGGCTCCGGCCTGGCCGGCCATCGCCTGCTTGCTGATCGGCATCCTGTCGCAGCGACGACAAGCCGCGCGCGAGAGCACCGTGGTCAGCATCAGCCAGATCGCGCTGTGGATTTCGTTTATCTCGCAGATCGCCGCGACGATCGCGTACTTCGCGCAGCACGCGCAGCCGGTCGACCTGCACCTTGGCTACTTCTATCGGGCTGGCGACTATGGCTTTGAGCTGCGCTTCCTGCTCGACGACACATCGCTGCCGATCAGCCTCGTGGCCTCGCTGCTCTTGCTGGCCACCAGCCGCTTTTCCGCTCACTACCTGCATCGCGAGCGCGGCTTCAACCGCTTCTTCGCGCTGATGCTGGTGTTCTCCTGTGGCATCCAGCTGACCGTCCTGGCCGGCAGCTATGATCTACTGTTTGCCGGCTGGGAGCTCGTCGGTCTGACCTCGGTGCTGCTGGTGGGGTTCTTCCAGAAGCGCCCCGGGCCGGTGCGCGCCGCGATGCGCGTCTGGGTCACCTATCGCCTGTGCGACGTCGGGCTGTTGATCGCGCCGATCCTGCTGCACCTGGCCATTCACTCCTCGGCGTTTGTCGATATACAGCGCGCCGCCGCGCTACCGGGCGAGTCGCAGGCCCTGCCGGCCACCGCCGCCGCGCTGTTCTTGCTGCTGGCCGCGATGGGCAAATCGGCCCAGTTCCCTGTCGGTGGCTGGCTGCCGCGAGCCATGGAAGGGCCGACCGCATCCAGCGCCGTGTTCTACGGTGGGCTGTCGGTCCACGCCGGGGTCTACTTGCTACTCCGCTCGGCACCGCTGTTCGATCAGGCGCCGCTCGCCAAGCTGCTTTTGATCGCGATTGGCGGCGTGACGGCGGTGATGGCGATGCTGTCCGGCCAGGTCAGCGGCGACGCCAAGTCCGGTCTGGCCTACGCGACGATCAGCCAGGTCGGCCTGATGTTCGTGGAGTGCGGCCTGGGCATGTACCGACTGGCCACCGTGCACCTCATTGCTCACGCGGTGCTGCGCTACTACCAGTTCCTGCGCATCCCCTCGGCGCTGCAGGACGCGCTGGAGCAGCGGGCCGCACTCGGCACGCAGCCCGCCCCCCAGGGCAAGACGCGCTTCGAGCGCCTGACCCTGCCGCTGCGCATGGTTATTTACCGCCTCGCGATTGAGCGCTTCGAGGTCGAAAACGCGCTCGATCGCTTCATCGCCCGCCCGGTGTTCTTCGCCGCCCACTGGCTAGGCGAGCAGGAAGCCAAGCTCGCCGCCCGCCTCTCTGGCGACGACCAGGAGGGCCAGCGATGAGAGAGCTGAACGCGATCTTTCTGTCGCTAGTCTGGCTGCTGCCCTTGCTCGGCGCCGTGCTGCTGCGACTGCAGCCTGGCCTGGAGCCCCGCCGCGTCCGTCAGCGCAGCCTGGGGGTGGCGCTGCTGACCTTGGGCCTGTCGCTGTGCGTGTTTCTGTTCTTTTCCGATAGCTCATCGGCGTTTCAAGCTGGCAGCGACGCGATGGGCTGGCGCCGCCTGGCCCGCTACTACCACGTGGGCGCCGACGGTCTGTCCGGCCTGCTGGTCCCCCTGACCGCGACGCTGGGGCTGTGCATCGTGATCGGCAGTCCCAGCGCTCTGCTTAGCGCCCGCCTGGCCAGCCGCATGCTGTTTTCCCTCGGCTCGGTGCTCGGAGCCCTGGTGGCCCTTGATGCCCTGTTCCTGGCCGTGTTCTGGACGCTGTCGCTGCTGCCGCTCCATCGCGCCCTGAGCGACAGCGGCCGCGTCGATGATCGACCGACGCGCGCCATCTTCGGCCTGATGGTCCTGACTAGCTCCCTGCCCTTCTTCGCGTTTATCGCCGGGCTGGCCATCCCCGGCGTGCTGTCACCGGCCACCGTCGAGGCAGGTCGCTTCGATCTGGTCGCCCTGGCGCAGCCGGGCGCGTTTCAAAGTCCGCTGTGGGCGATGCTGCTCGGCGGCCTCTTGCTCGTGGCTTGCTTGGTGCGCATCGGCTGCTTTCCCTTCCATCTGTGGATCGCACCGCTGTCCAACCATGGCCCTGGGCCGCTGAGCCTGATGACGTTTTCGACGCCGCTCGGCATCTTTGTCATCGCCCGCCTGCTGTTGCCGATCTTTCCGCAGGTCTGCCACGCCACCTTCCCCTACCTGATGTCGCTAGCCGTACTGTCCGCGCTCTATGCGGCGGTGGTCGGCTTGGGCCAGCACGACCTGCGGCGCGCGCTCGGCTACTTCTGGATGAGCCAGCAGGGCTTCCTGCTCGCTGGCCTAAGCTCGCTCACCGTCGAGGGGATCAGCGGGGCGCTGCTGCACTCGATGGGCACGGTGCTGGTGCGCAGCGGGCTGATGCTGATCGCGGCGGCGGTGGTGGCGCGAGCCGGCACCAGCGACCTGCGCTTCCTCGGTGGCTTTGCCGCCCGAGCGCCGATGATGGCGACCTCATTCCTGATGCTGTCGATCGCCGCCGTCGGCCTGCCTGGCACCGCCGGCTTCGTCTCGGAAGACCTGATCGTGCAGGGCCTGCTGCGCGAGCATCCGCAGGCCGCCGTCACCCTGCTTATCACCACCGCGCTCAACGGCATCCTGCTGTTTCAGCTGTTTTCTGGCGTCTTTTTGGCCGGCAAGAGCCCGCTGCCCGGTGCCCTCGACAACCTCGACTTCCGCGAGTTCCTGCCGCGCGAGCGGGCGGTCTCGCTGTTCCTCATCGCCCTCTTGCTCATCGGTGGCTTCGCGTCTGCGCCGCTCTTGTCAGTGCGCAGCGCCGTCGTCCATGCCCTGCCCAGCCTGACCAGCTCACACTAGCCTGTCGCAGAGCGCGCGCGCATGCGATGACGGAGGCTCGGAGCCCGCCATGCCCAGCTCGCCTTCCCCCCTGCCTCCCCTGCACTGCGCCGCCGATCTCGACGATCTCCGCCTGCCCGGGCTGGCCGCCGACCTCGACGTCGCCATCGAACAAGCCCGCACTCTGCCGGCCTGGGTCTACACCGATCCGGAAGTCTTCGCCGCCGAGCGGCAGCGGGTCTTCGCCCGTCACTTCCTGCCCGTCGCAGCGCTGAGTCAGCTGGCCCAGCCCGGCTCGCAGCTAGCCTGTCAGGCCGCCGGCTATCCCCTGCTGCTGGTGCGAGACAGCGACGGTGAGCTGCGCGCCTTTCACGACGTCTGCCGCCACCGCGCCGGCCCGCTGTCCGATGGCTCAGGAACGGTCTGTCAGCGCCGCACGCTGCAGTGTCGCTACCACGGCTGGACCTACTCGCTCGCCGGACAGCTGCTGCACACCCCCGGCCTGCGCAGCCGCGATGACGCCGACCACCCGCCGGCCGCATCGGCTACTGCCCCAGCCGCGCTTGGCTTTCGCCGGGCTGATTTTTCCCTTCTGCCCGTCGAGGTGGCGACCTTCGGACCGCTGATCTTCGTGCGCCTGCAGCCGCCTGAGCCCGCGCCCTCTCTGCGGACCCAGCTCGGCGAGCTTGTCGCCGAGACCGCCCCCTTTGCCGCCGCGACCATGCAGCTCGCCGAGCGCCGCGAGTACTTCGTCGACTGCAACTGGAAAGTATATATCGATAATTACCTAGAAGGATATCATATCCCCTTAGTACATCCCGCGCTTATGCGAGAA
>CAZVMD010000013.1:24407-52848 GCA_964628555.1 uncultured Myxococcales bacterium
GCCGCCGCCGCCCCGGATCGCGAGCGCCAGGCCCGCCGCATCGCCTTCGCCGATACCGTGCAGGCCGAAGACGCCGCCATCTGTCGCGCCGTGCAAGAGCGCTTGCAGGCGGGCGCCTACGACAGCGGCCGCTTCGTCCCCGGACAGGAAGACGGCGTCCATCACTTTCAGCGCCTTCTGTTGGCCGCGCTGCGGGCACCCGGCCCCGGTCAGCAGCCAGCTTCGCCTGGGAGCTTGTTGCCGTAATCAAGAAATGAACAAAAATAAATGAAATATTTATATTTTTATTACTTTTCAGTATGTTGCTTTGTAGTTATCGTTACGATTGCAGCCCATGGGGGCGTTGCTAAGCCAATACAGCAACAAGCGCCTATCCACCCGGCGCGAAGTGGAGAGGATAGGTCACGGTGACGATCCCGGCTTCAGGCTTGGGAAATGCCAGGCCATAGAAGGCGCGGACCACGCAGCTGACCACGCCAGCGTCGGGCAGGCTGCTGCCGCCGTTGCCAACGTTGCTGACCTGGCCGTCGCGACCGATGACAAAGCGGACGGTGACCCGGCCCTGCAGCTTGGGGTTTTTGCGCTGGCCGCTCTCGTAGCACAGACGGAAGCGAGCGCTGTTCTGCCGCACGATGCGCTGAATCACCTCGGCCGGCAGACGGCCGCTCACCGTCGGAGCTGAGCCGGCGGCAGCCTTGGTCGGTGGGCTCGGCGACGCGGCGGCCGGGGGCAGTGGCGGGCCACCTAGCTCGCCGGGCTTCGGCGGGGGCTCGCCGGTGACCTCGCGATACTTCGCCTCGTCGATGAGCTTGAGCGCCAGGCAGCCCGCCGCCGCCCGCTTGTTCAGGCCGCAGCTTCGGATGCAGTAGCTCAGGCTCTGACACACCCCCTGCAGGCCCTGACAGCCCGTGCAGTCGGCGCGCGCCTCAGCAGCGACCAGCATGAGGATCCAGACCAGCCAGCCCAGCGTCGATAGGCGGGGCAGCATGGCCGTACCTCGGCGAGGGAATAGCCCACGGTCGATTCGCGTGCGAAACAAAGCTTGTGCTCCTGCTTCAGAGGGTCGCGGCCAGGGACCTCCCCCGGTGAGCTCGCCCTGGGCACCAGCGCTCCGGCAGCCACAGGCCCGCGACTTTCGCTAGTCTATCAAGGAGATGAGACGACGCGCTGCGGCCGTGCCCCCTGTGCCCAATCCCGGCTTGCCGGCCCGCCCCGATGGGCCAGCCTGGGAAGCGAGTCAGCGACGAGGCCAGCCGCGCGCACGGGAGTCCAGGCAGCCATGAGCCCAGCCAGCCCAGACCGCGCCCCGGCGGCACCAGCCAGCGAAGCGCGGGAAGCGCTAGAGCCCCTGCGCGCGCGCTACGCCGGGCTGCCGCTCGCCCAGCGCATGGCCAACTGGTTTGACCTCTCGCGCATGTTCGGCACCGTCTGGGACATCCTGCTGTCCGAGGTCTTCCGCGACCGCTTCGACTACCGCCAGCTACAGTCGGCACACAGCGATCGCAGCGCCGCCCAGCGCCCGCTTCCGAGCAGCAGCGGCAGCGACGCCAGCATTGAAGGGGGCGACGCACGGCTAGCCTACGAGGACTACGCCAGCCGGCCCGGCTGTCTGGATGACGACGGCTGCTTCTGGTTCGACTATGTCGCCGATGTCGGCGATGGCTTCAGCTCGACCTATCACGTCGCGCAGACCCTGGCGCAGCCGCAGCTAAGCGTCTTGCCGCCCGAGCGCCGCCCCGCCAACAAAGCCCCTGAGGAGCCATTTGTCCCGTCGCTGCGCCGCGGCTCGCTCCTGATCCTGGGTGGCGATCAGGTCTATCCCAGCGCCTCGCGCGAGCGCTATGAAGAGCGCTTTATCAAGCCGTATGAGGCCGCCGCCTATCAGCCGGTGCCGCCCGCCCGCGACGCCCTGCCCCACCTGTTCGCCGTGCCCGGCAACCACGACTGGTACGACGGCCTCGGCGCCTTTATGAGCGTGTTCGCCGAGCAGCGGGCCATCGGCCTGTGGCGGACGCGGCAGCGACGGAGCTACTTTGCCCTGCGCCTGCCGCACGGCTTCTGGCTGTTCGCCGTCGATGTCGCCCTGTCCGGCGAGCTAGACATCGATCAGGTGAACTATTTCGAGGAGCGCGTGGCCAAGGACGTGCATGCCGGCGAGCGCATCATCCTGTGCCTGCCCGAGCCCGACTGGGCCAAGCCGCGCCCCCTGACCCAGGGCAGCCGCGATGCCCTGTTCTACCTGCAGCGCCGCATTGCCGAGGCGGCGGGTGGCCGCGACATCCAGGTGGTGCTGCGCATCGCCGGCGATCTGCATCACTATCGTCGCCACATGTCCATCGAGACGGTGCCAGGCCAGCCACCGCGCCAGGTGCCCAACCTGACGGCCGGGGGCGGCGGCGCCTTCCTGCATCCCACCCACGACGGCGCTGAGCACGGCACCGTGCTGCGCTCGCCCAGCGCCCCCAGCCAGCCCGTGGAATTTGCCTGTCGGCCGGCCTGGTGCTTTCCCCATCCCGCCGTGTCGCGCGCCCTGACCCGGCGCAACGTCCTGTTCGGCCTGCGCAACTGGCGCCTGTGGACGTCGCTGACCCTGCTTTACATGGGGGTCTTCTATCTGTGGTTCGTGTCGTTCCAGGGCGACGGCGGGCGACGGGCGCTGCTGCTAGGCGTGCTGTTTACGCTGCTGTTTTACAGCCTAAAGAAGCTGGCCGCGGCGGGTGGCGACAGCATTCCGCTGGAAAACCTGCGCCGCCAGGGTCCGCCCGAGCCTGACGTAAGCGGCGAGCACGGCCCCGGCCCCAAGTCGACCTGGCCCGCCACCCTGCGCGGCATGCTGCACGGCCTGCTGCAGAGCCTCGTCCTCGCCTTCGGCCTGACCGGCGTGTGGAGCGTGCTCTCCGCGGCGCTGGGCCAAAAGCTGGCGACGCTGGTGCACGGAGGCCCGCTGCCCGAGGCGACACAGGCGGCGATCTTTCGCTTCTGCTTCCTGCAGGACACGCAGTTCGCGCCCATGGCGGGCTTTGCCGATCAGGGCGTCAGTCTCGACGCAGTACGCGCATTCTCGTATGAGCTGATGCACAATCTAGGAGTTCTACTCAGCCTATTGGGGCGCCTGTTCGTGCAGGCTGGCATCACCGCCTTCCTCAGCCTGCTCACCTTCGGGCTGTACCTCTGGGTGTCGCTCAATCGCCACCGCGTACACTGCAACGACGCCTTCGCCGCGCTGCGCTGTCCCGACTACAAGAACTTCCTGCGCATCTGCCTCAAGCCCGACGGGCTGGTGGTGTATCCGATCGGCTTCCGCGCCTCGCCCAAGCAGTGGGACTTCGCTCCCGACACCCTGCGCCAGGCACCCAGCGAGGGCGCGCCGCTGTTCCTGCCGCGCCTGTCGACGCCGCAAGAGGCAGCGGCCTGTGCCCCGCGCCTGATCGAAGCGCCGATTGTCGTGTCGCGGCATGCTCGCCCGGTGACGAGTCGAACCTGATCGCCGCCGCCCGTCCGAGCGCCCGCTTCAGCCTGACCTAGCGCGTCGCCGCCAGCCAAGGACCAGCGCCCATAGCCCGGCGTAGGTCAGGCCGGTGAGCACGCTTCCGACGAGGACCAGTCCGACCGTCCCCAGCCTCCCTGGGTGCAGCACCTCGGCCGACATATCGACCAGCGCTCCCGGCAGAGCCAGCAGCAGCAGCGCCAGCGTGGCCGGCGTCGCCAGCGGCCCGCCATAGAACGAAAGAGCCAGCAGGCCCACGTGCAGCAGAGCCCCGATGCAGAACGGCCGAAAAAGCTCTCGTGAAGTCATGCCCCGGGACCCAGGCTAGCGCGGCCGCCGCCCGAGTTCCATCCCCGCGGCACCAGCACTCGCTGACCGTTTCGCTACGGTGCCGCTTTGGCAGCATGGGCGCGGGCCCGGGCTTGGATCGCGCGCACGATCTCGGTCTTGGCGTCGGCGTAGTGCTGCATGTACGTCCATTGCCGCTCGGCTAGCTCACGCTTTTTGCGGCCGTAGCGCTCGCGATCTTCGGCGCAGTCACGCAGCCAGTCGCGGAACTGAATCATCACTTTGATCTCAGAGCAGCCGACGGTAAAGACGTGCAGGTTGACGTTGGTGTCAGGCCCCTTAAAGACGCGATGGGCAAACCAGTCCGGCTCGCGGATGCGCAGCACATAGCCCGCTGCCGACAGCGCCGGCGCGTAGGCGTCCTCGTCGGCCGAGTCGGCAACCGCCAGCACGATATCGATGCACGGCTTGGCTGGTAGGCCGGGGACCGCCGTCGAGCCCACGTGCTCGATCTGCCGCACCGCTGTGCCCAGCGCCGCGCGAATCCGCGCCTCCTCCCGCTGGTACAGCGCGGGCCAGGCCGGATCGTAGTCAGCCACCACGATCGGCCCGGGCAGCGGGGCTAGCTCACCGATGGTCATGGCGCGGATCTGTTCGTCGCGGGTCATGCGGGCCTCTCACAGCCGGGCGGTGGCCAAGTCGAGCCCCCAGGATAGGCCGCGGACGCGCCGCGC
Source organism: uncultured Myxococcales bacterium (assembly GCA_964628555.1). Taxonomy (GTDB): domain Bacteria; phylum Myxococcota_A; class Polyangia; order Palsa-1104; family JAEUJZ01; genus JAEUJZ01. The sequence goes on from CAZVMD010000013.1 coordinate 28,917, forward strand.
TGGGCGGTGATTTGCCGCCGCGCAGTCGCCGCCGAGCCCGCTCGCTTTGTGCTAGGTTCGCCGTCCTGATGACTCCTCAAGATGCTCGTGAGCCGCGCGCTGCTGGGCCAGGGCCAAAGACAGACGCCGGGCCCGCCGCAACGCCCCGCCCAGCCGATGCCACCGCCGACGAGATCGCCCGCTCGGCGCGACGTGGCGTGTTCTTCATCGCGCTGGCCAAGGCCTGGTTCCTGTTGGCCGGGCTGTTCCTGCCGCTGGTGCTGCCGCGCGTCCTGGCCACCGCCACCTTCGGCATGTGGACGCTGGTCACCGGCTGGTTCTCGCCGCTGAACAACGTCATCGTCACCGCCACGATTCAGGCCGTCGCCAAGTTCGCCGCCGCCGGCTCGGTCGAGGCGGCCAAGCGCACCGCCCTGCGCCTCAGCTTCATCGTCGGTGGCGGAGCGGCAGCGGCGTTCTTCCTTTTGGCCCCGGCCATCGCCCACTTCGAGCACGACCCCGAGCTGATCTGGCCGCTGCGCCTGTCGTCCCTGATCGTGCTGTTCTATGGCTTTTACGCCGTCTTCGTCGGTGCGGCGAACGGCGCCCGCGAATTCCACAAGCAGAGCGGCCTGGACATCCTGTTTGCGACGATGCGCGTCGGCCTGGTGCTGGCCGCCGCTCTGACCTGGCACGCGACGGTGCCGGCCCTGTGGGGCTGGGTGCTGGCCGCGGCGGTGATCCTCGGCGTCTCGATTCTGTGGGTCGGTCCGCCCCGCCAAAGAGCGGCTGCCGAGCCCGATATTGCCGTCGGTCAGATGCTGCGCTTCATCCGCTGGCTGGTGGTCTATCACATCGCCCTCAACGCCCTGATGTTCCTCGATGGCTGGTGGCTCAAGCGGCTGTACACCGAGGCCCTGGCGCCGACGGCGCAGAGCTTCGGCAGTGCCGCGCTGGTCAAGCAGGCGGTCGATGCCCTGGTGGGCGTATACGGCGCCGCGCAGACCGTCGCCCGCCTGCCCTATCAGCTGATGCTGGTGGCGACCTTTGTCGCCTTCCCGGTGCTGTCGCTGCCCGCCGTGCAGAACGATCCGGCGCGCGCCCGCACCTACGTAATCTCCACTCTCCGCTTCTCGCTGGTTGCCAGCATTGGCATGGTCGTGGCCCTTGGCGCCCGCCCCGAGGCGACGATGAGCCTGCTGTACAAGGCAGAGTACGTAACCGGTGCGCCAGCCCTAGCAATTCTCCTAGGTGCCTATGCCTGCTTCTCGCTGTCGACGATCATCGGCACGATCACCAACGCGCTCGGCCACACGCGCGACACGGCGCTGCTGGGGCTTCTGACCGTGATCACGACCACGATCGCCGTGCGCTCCTCGATTCAGGGAGCCATCCTGGCCGGGGCGCAGCCGCTGCGTGGCGCGGCGTTCGGGCTCCTGTTCGGTATGGGGGGCGGGCTGCTGTTAAACCTCCTGTACCTGTGGCTGAAGCTGCGGGCGACGCTGCCACTGGCCTCGCTGGTGCGCATCGGGCTGTCGCTGTTCGCCGGGCTGGCGGTCGGGCGCTTCTGGCCGGCCGTCGGCCAGGCCGGCATCCTGGGCAGCAAGCTCGGAACCCTGGCAGCCAGCGGCATCAGCCTGCTTGTGTACCTTGGGGTGCTCGTCGTCACGCGCGAGCTAGTGCCGGCCGAGCTGCTGTCGCAGCGTCGCGCCCGGCCGCAGGGAGCAGCAACCGATGGTGAGCCCGAGCCCCCCGCGACCTAGGCCAAAGCCCGACGGCTGGCTGCGCTCGCCAAAGCCTCCGTCGAGTCTAGACCCATGAGTGAGCGAATCTCCCGCCTGTTTGCGCGGCTGGCAGCCAGCTCGGGCCGGCCGCTGGACCTGCTGGGCTTGGGCGAGTGCTCGCTCGATCGCGTGCTGCGCGTTCCGGGTCGCCTGGCCGAGCTAGCGCCGCTGTTTGCCGATCCCCTGCGCGGCGGCAAGCTGAGCGCCAAGAGCCTGGATATCGTCGGTGGTGGGCAGGTGGCGACCGCGCTGTGTGCCGCTGCTCGGCTGGGCTGTCGCACCGCCTTTGCCGGCGTGGTGGGCGACGACAGCGACGGACGCGAGGTCCTCGCCGGGCTACACGCCGAGGGGGTCGAGACGGCGGCGACGATCGTCGGCCCCGGCCTGCCGACCCGCAGCGCGCTGGTGCTGGTCGATGAGCACGGCGATCGCGTCGTCTTGGAGCACCGCCACCCCGACCTAGTGGCGGCCCGCGGCGCGGTCGCGCCAGCCCTGCTATCGCAGGCCCGCATCGTCCATGTCGATGCCACCTTTCCGACGGCCGCCAAGCAAGTGCTGCGCGATGGACAGGCCGCTGGTGCACTGACCTCGCTGGATCTCGATGGCGACACCCGGGAAGCGGTGGCGCTGCTGCACGAAGCTGATCTGGCCGTCGTCGCGGCCAGCGTTCCCCTGCGCCTGTGCGGCGGCCCCGATGTGGAAGCGGCGACGCTGGCGCTGGCCCGGCAGATCCCGGCGGTGCTGCTGGTGACCCTCGGCGAAGCCGGCAGCCTCCTTGCCATCCCCGACGGCGCGGGCGCTCGCTTGCACCACCAAGCGGCGTACCGGGCCGAGTCGGTGGGCGTCCAGCCAGACAGCACGGCCTGCGGCGACACCTACCGCGCGGCGCTCTTGGCCGCCCTGCTCGACGCTTCAACAGCGATGGAGGACACGCCTCTGGATCGTCTGACCTCGGCGATGCAGCAGGGCAGCGCGGCCGCGGCGCTGAAGTGTCGCGATCTGGGGCGACGCGGCTGCCCTAGCCGGGCCGAGCTGACCGCCTTTCTGGCCAGTCCCCAAACTACCCAGGTCGGCCTCGGCGGCAGCAGCAATCAGTGATATAGGTTCGGCGTGAGTACATCTGCTCCACCTAGCCCGCAGTCGGCCGCCGCCGCCAGTCCGACGCCCAGCCCGCCTGCTGCCCCTACATCCGACAACCCGAACCTGCTCGCGGCCGAGGCTGCGCTCAAGACCGGACACTTCGCCGCGGCCCGTGTCCTGCTGGATCAGCCAGCGCAGCCGGGTGACAGCGAGCACCGTCGGGCGCTGCTGTGGCGTTTTTCGCCGGATCCGCTGGTCGCGATCCTGATCGCTGGCTGCCTGATCTTCTTTGGCTACGTCGCGCTGACCACGCAGCACTAAGCGCAGCGCCCAGAGCCCCGACGGGACACGCCGGGCCGGGCTAGGGATAGCGCTGCAAGAGCGGTATCGGGTGCTCGCCGTCGTCGAGGACCTCGGCGAGAAGCTGGCGCAGCGGCAGCACCGGACGCAGGCTGGCCAAGACGGCAAAGAAGCCCAGGCGCTGCCGCCACAGCAGCAGCGCGGCCGGGGGCAGAGCCAGCTTGCCGGTATGCACGAGCTTCCAGGTCACCGTCACTAGCTCGCGCGTCTGCTCGTCGTCGAGCCGGGTCGGCTCGCGCGACAGGAAGGGGCCAGCCAGGGCTCGCTCCCAGGCCCGGAAGGTGGCCGACTCGAAGACCGCGGCCCCCTTGGTTCCGACCAGCCCGGTGCGGTGCGCGGCATAGCGCAGCGCTTCGCCATCGCGATGGATCATCGCCAGCCACAGCGCGCGGTCAGCGGCCGCGACTTCGGCGTCGATCTCGGCACAACAGCCAAAGTCGATGAAGCCGACGCGGGCCCGCGCACCGTCGGTGTCGAGCACGACATAGTTGCCTGGGTTGGGATCGAGGTTAAGCAGCCGATGCCGCAGCGGCGAGGCCATGGCAAAGCGAAACAGCGTCGCCGCGACCGCCGATCGCTCGGCCTCGCTGGCGCTGGCCGCGACCTGCGGCAGGCTGCGGCCCGACAGGCGGTCCATGCACAGCACGCGGCTGGCAGACAGCGACGGAAAGACCTGCGGAATCACGATGCTGGGATCGCCGCTAAAGGCCATGCGAAAGCGCCGCAGCCAGCCGGCCTCGGCACCGTAGTCAAGCTCGGCCAGCAGCCGCTCGCACAGCGCATCAATCGATGCGGCCGGCACGGCGGCCCCGAGATCGGCCCCCACCAGATCGGCGACCACCCGACGAGCCCCCAGATCGTCGCGCAGCGCCGCCGCGACGCCGGGGTACTGCACCTTGACGGCAACGTCCTTGCCCTCGTGGGTGCGGGCAGCGTGGACCTGGCCCAGCGACGCAGCGGCCAGCGGCTGCGGGTCGAACTGCGCGAAGATCTTCTCAGGCTCACCGCCGAGATCGCTACGAATCACCTCGGCGATGGCTGCTGGATCGTCTGCGGGCAGCTGATCCCAGACCCGCCCGAGCACCCGCTGGGCCTCGGGGTCAAGGGGCTGGTTGGCCTGCAGGTAGCCACGTAGCTGCGCCACCTTGGCGTAGCCACCGCGAAGCTCGGAGGCGGCATCGGCCATGGCGCTGGCTTCCGCTACCTGGGCATCGCGAAGCTCCCCCTGCTCGTCGATCTGGGTGTCGAGCACGTGGGCAAGCTGGCTGCGCAGACGCTGCGCCAGGGCGTTCGCCTGCGCCCAGAGCCGCTGATGCGAGCGCTTCATACAAAAACCTCATGATTCATGGTGACGGCCGCTGGCTTTTGTTTTTTGATGGAAATCCTGCGCGTCCTGCGACCGATTGGGACCAGACCGACTCGGCGTGCAGGGAGCGCCCGCCGCGACTGATTCGACCCGCTAGGAACCCACGCGCACTCGACAGAGGAGCCCATCATGCCACAGCCGGACAGCTCGGAACTGGAATCGCAACCGCCGGTCACAGAGGTCGGCAGCAGCACGGGCAGCGTCGACCTAGAGACCGGCGAAGGCCTGATCGATCCCAGCAGCAACGACGGGATGATCGACCCCTCTACGCTGGACATCCCCCCCGAGCCGCTGCCAGCCCCACCGGTGACCATCACCATCATCCCCGGCCGTGAAACGGACGAAGACGTCGAGCCCGGGGAAGAGGTGCCGAACATCGAAGTCGAGGTCACCACAGAACCGCGCTAGATCCTTGGTATACTGCTCTCACTCTGATGTCAGACCAGGAAACTTCGCCGTCGCCGGATGTCGATCCGCCGGCCACGGAGCCCGCCGCGGAATCACCTGAGCCGGCCTCGCCTCCGCGCACCGCAGCCACGCAGAGCAGCGACAATGTCATGGGCACGGGCGAAGGCCCGCCGCCCGGCACGCGCTTCGAGGCGCTGCTGATTACGTTCCTCGGCCTGGCGATCATGCTGCTGCCAGTGCTGGGTGTGCTGCGCCGCATCGCCTCGTCGCTGCAGGAGGCGCAGCGGCTGCGCTTTCTGGCCAAGCCGCTGTCGTTCCTGCTGCTGCTGATCTTGCCCAAAGATGCCTCGTGGACCTCGCTCTATGTGCAGAACGGCACGCTGTGGATCGGCTTTCTGGGCGCGGTGCTGGCGGCGGCGGGTGGCAAGCACCTCAGCCTGGCCACGACAAACTTTATGGCCCGCGGACGGCTGCGGCTGATCTGCGAGACCTTTAGTCAGGTGGTCTTCGTCGCCGTCTCGCTGCTCCTGACCTATGCGAGCGCGCGCATGGTGGCGGCCAACCGCGGCACCGGCGACGCCGACCTGCTGCCAGGCGGCCTGCACCGCTGGATGGTCGAGCTGATCATTCCCGTCTCGTTCGGCGTCATGACGGTGCGCGTAGTGGCCCGCGCCCTGCACCCGGCTTCGGCCTTTGCCGGCCCGCACGGCGGCATCCCCGCCGAGCTTCTCAATGCGCCCCTGCCCAAGGCGGTGCGCCTGCGCCGGCTCGGCATCTCCGCCGCGGTGGGGCTGTTGGCGGTCTTAGCCTTCTACATCGGCATGCGCTACGACGGCTCCGAGCGCATCCAGGCGGTGCTGGGACGGCTGGACACCGACGGAATTCGTGGGTTGGTGCGCTGGACCGTAATGCTGAGCATGGGCATCGGCTTCCTGCTTGGCACGCCAGTCTTCGTGGTCATGGCCGGTCTCGCCATGGGCCTGTTCTTCGTCGCTGGCACACCGGTGGCGGCGCTGCCGACCGAGACCAATCGCCTGGCGGCCAATCCCTCGCTGCCTGCCATCCCGCTCCTGACCGTCGCTGGCTACATCTTGGCCTCGGGCCGCTCTTCGCAGCGCCTGGTGCGCGCTTACAAGAGCGTCTTTGGCTGGATGCCGGGCGGCATGGCCGTCATGGTGGCCTCGGTCTGCGCCCTGTTTACGACCTTCACCGGCGCCTCGGGCGTGACCATCTTGGCCCTCGGTGGCCTGGTCTACCCGATGCTGGTGCGCGACAAGTACCCCAAGGGCTTCTCGCTGGGCCTGGTGACCGCGGCGGGCAGCCTAGGTCTGTTGTTTCCGCCCAGCCTGCCGGTACTGCTGTACTCGGTCGCGGCCAGCACGCCGGGCTCCGCCGCGCCGGTCAGCGTCGAGCAGCTGTTTATCGGCGGTCTGCTGCCGGGCCTGTTTCTGGTCGTCCTGGTGTCCCTGTACGGCATCCAGCGCGGCATCATGGCCCAGGCGCCGCGGCAGCCGTTCCGCAAGGCCGAGGTGTTCCACGCCCTGCGCGAGGCCAAGTGGGATCTGCTCCTGCCCGTGCTGGTCATCGTCGCCTTCGCCAGCGGCATCGCCACCGTCGTGGAAGCGGCAGCGATCGGCGCAGCCTATGCGCTGTTTGTTGAGCTCGTCATCTATCGCGATATCCATCCCTTCTATGAGCTCCCCGGCGTCTTCGTCCACGCCGCGGCGCTGGTCGGGGCGGTGGTGGTGCTGCTCGGCGTGGCGCTCGGCCTGACCAACTACCTGGTCGAAGCCGAGATCCCCACCCGCCTCGTCGAGTGGGTGCAGAGCCATATCCACTCGCAGTGGGCCTTCCTGCTGGTGCTCAACGTGATGCTGCTGGTCCTTGGCAGCGTGCTGGAGATCTACTCGGCGATCGTGGTCCTGGTGCCGCTCGTCGCGCCGCTCGGCGTGGCCTTCAATGTTCACCCGGTGCACCTGGGCGTCATCTTCCTGGCCAACCTTGAGCTGGGCTTCCTCTGTCCGCCGATGGGCCTAAACCTGTTCCTCTCGGCGACTCGCTTCCACAAGCCGCTGCCGGTGCTGTACCGCCACGCCCTGCCCTTCTTGCTGATCATGTCGATCGGCGTGCTCTTCATCACTTACGTGCCGTGGGTGACGATGGGGCTGCTGCGACTGCTCGGCAAGGCCTAAGCCGCCACGCCAAGCCCGTCCGCTCGCTCGCTCCCCGCCGCCGGCTCGGACGGCTAGCGACGATGCTTTTGCCGCTCGCCGCAGCGCGATCTGTGCTTATGTCGCGGTTGATGAGCACAGCTTGCTTTCGATCCGCTGCGAAGTTTCGTTTGGTTGCCCAGGGCCTCTTGGCCGTCGGGCTTATGGCTTGCGGCGAGGCCACGCCGCCACCTGACCCGTCTGCCCAGCCGCTCGAAGTACGCACGGCGCAGGGCTTGGTCAGTGGCCGCAAAGAAGACGGAACACGCAGCTTCCTGGGTCTGCGCTACGCCGCCCCGCCCGTCGGGCCGAATCGCTTCCGCGCACCGCAGCCGCCGCCCGCCCATGCCGAGACAGTGCCGGCCACCGACTACGGACCAGCCTGCGCCCAGCTTACCCGCGACGCGCTCGATCCGGGCTCGGCCGAGGACTGCCTGACGCTGAACATCTGGACACCGGCCCAGGTCAAGTCGCCGCGACCGGTCATGGTCTTTGTCCATGGCGGCGGCTTTGTCGGCGGCAGCGGCAGCTCACCGACGTACGAAGGACGAGCCCTGAGCGCGGCCCAGGATGTCATCGTGGTCACGCTGAACTACCGTCTCGGCCCGCTCGGTTTCCTCAGCCATGCGGCCCTCAGCAGCGAGGCGCAAGGCAGCCCCGCCAGCAACTTTGGCCTGCTTGACCAGCAGGCGGCGCTGTCCTGGCTGCGCGACAACATCGCGGCGTTCGGCGGCGACCCGCAGAACCTGACCCTGTTTGGCGAAAGCGCCGGGGGCATCAGCGTCTGCTATCAGCTCTTGTCGCCGAGCGCTGCCGGCCTGTTCCAGCGGGCCATCGTGCAGAGCGGCCCCTGCAGCACGTTTAAGCCGCCCACGCAGGCCGAGGCTGAGGCCCAAGGCGCAGTGCTGGCGCAGAAGGTCGGCTGCCAGTCGGGCGACGCGGCCAGCATCGCCGCCTGTCTACGTCAGCTACCGGTCGAGCGCGTGCTGACCGCGCTGCCGCAGAAGGCCGAGGTCGTCTTCGGCGATGGCTACGCCTGGCTGCCGAGCATGGGCTCGCCGACGCTGCCGGGAGACATCCGCAGCCGCCTGGCCCGGGGTGAGCTCCACAAGGTCCCGCTCATCGTCGGTGCCAATGCCGATGAGGGCACCGCCTTTGCCGCCCTCGGCGTCAAGCTCGACACCGAAGCCGATATCCGCGCCGCGCTGTCCAGCGTATTTCCCAAGCCGATGGTCGACGCGGTGGTGGCCCACTATGGCCCCTCGCCCCTGGGTACCGCCGCCGGCCTGAAGCTGCTCGGCGACTCCTTTGTCTGCGACGCCCGCCGCCTGGCCCGCGCCGCCGCCGCCGCGGGGCTGCCGACGTTTTACTACCACTTCACGCGCGCCTTCGCCTACCTGCTGCCGAACCTCGGCGCCTTCCATGGCGCCGAGCTTCCCTACCTCTTTCATACGCCCCTCGAATTCGTGACCATAAAGCCCAATGAGGAAGCGTTCTCGTCGCAGCTTCAGGGCTATTGGGCCCGCTTCGCCCAGACCGGATCGCCCAACTTGGTGCCGCCGCCGGCTGACCTTATCGCTTGGCCGGCCTACGACGCCCGGGGCGACCGCAGCATCCGCCTCGATCTTGCGATCAGCACCGAGAGCGGCCTGCGCCAAGCCGACTGCGACTTTTGGGACACACTGGCTCCCTAGCGCCCTTGACCGGCAGCGGTGACTCGGATGCCCTACCGACGAAGAACCTCGCGTGCAAGACCCCACCTCAGGCCGCCGCCGGCCAGTGCGGCAGTCCCCCTGCTGCTGCTGGCCTTCGGCGACAGTGGCCGCGAGCCGCTGCTGCGCTGCCTACCTGATCTCTGCCACGTCTGGCCGGGCGCACTGATGCTCTTGCCGTCGCTGCCAGCCGATGCAGAGGCGGGCTTGCTGGCGCAGCTAGGCAGCGTTAGTCCACAGCCGGTCGCACTCGCCAGCCCGGACCAGACGGTGACCGCCGGCCGGGTGTACGTGCTGCCCAGTCGCACTGCACTGGTGCTGTCAGTTGACCGAGCGCGCTTTCGCGCCCTGGCCAGCCACGGCAGCCCGAGCAACCTGGCCAGCCCCGGCAGCCCCACCGACGTCTTCCTCCACTCCGTGGCCCTGTCCCAGAGCGACAGCGCCGTCGTGCTGCTGCTGCCCGGCGTCAGCATCGACTATCTGCGGGGCGTCCGCGCCCTGAGAGCATCCGGCGGGCTCGCCCTCGCCCTGAGCAGCCAGGAAGACGGACGCGGCCTTGATCCGCTGCTCAGCTCGCAGATCGACTTTAGTCTAGCGGCCAGCGAGCTTGTGCCGCGCCTGCGGCAGATCGCTAGCAGTCCTCCGCTTTTTGCAGCCGGCAGCAGCCTCGCGCCCGACCAGGACAGCTCTGGGCATTTACCCGATATCTTGCGGCTTTTGCGCGCTCATACCGATCACGACTTTAGCGGATACAAAGAGAGCACCATCCATCGCCGCATTGAACGCCGCATGATGGTAAATCAAATTAGTAGCCTTTATGAATATGCACAGTTCTTAAGCAGCATGCCGCAGGAGATCGAGTCGCTCTTCCGCGAGATGCTGATCGGCGTCACCAGCTTCTTCCGCGATCCCGAGGTCTTCGAGCGTCTGCAGCAGCGCGTCATCCTGCCGCTCTTCGCGCAGCAGCGCGATAGCCTGCGCCCGATTCGCGTCTGGATTCCTGGCTGCTCGACCGGTGAAGAGGCCTACTCCATCGCCATGCTGCTGCACGAGCAGCTTGAGCGCTCGCGGCAGCACGTCGAGGTTCAGCTCTTTGCCACCGACATCGATGACGATGCCATCCGCGTCGCGCGCGAGGGGGTATATGCCGCTAGCATTGTCTCAGAGTTATCGCCCGAGCGGCTGCGGACATACTTCATCAGAGACAAAAGAACGGGCGCTTATCGCGTAACCAGCGGGCTCCGCGATATGGTAATTTTTGCCACCCACAACGTGGTTCGCGATCCGCCATTTTCACGAATCGATTTAATCTCTTGTCGCAATTTATTAATTTATTTTAATAGTGGATTGCAGCATCGGCTGCTGCAGCTCTTGCACTTTGCCCTGAACGCCCGTGGCTTTCTGTTGCTGGGTGCTTCGGAGACGCTAGGCAACGCGCAGCGACTGTTTTTCACCGTCGATCAGGAAGCCAGGATCTTTCAGCGCCTGCAGACCACAGCGACGCTGCGGCCGTCCAGCCTGTTCCCGGCCGGGACCACGAATCGACGCGAGCCCTCGCCTGCCCAGCCGGCCGGCGAGCGCGCGGTCAGCCTGCGTGAGGTCACCGAGCAGGCGCTGTTGGCCGAGCACGCACCGACGACGATCCTCATCAATGACCAGGGCGATATGCTCTACGTCCACGGCCGCACCGGTCGCTATCTAGAGCACGCTACCGGCGAGGCCAGCACCAACCTCCTTAAGGTGGCGCGCGACGAGCTACGCGCCCCGCTTGCCGCGCTGCTGCGCGAGCTAAGCGAAAGTCGCGTCGCCCACGTCAGCGAGCCGGTGTGGCTGGGCGGCGACGATGGCGTGGGTCGCCATGTCCGGCTGGCACTGACTCCGGTGAGCCGCCCGGAAGCGCCGCCCGGCCTCAGCCTGCTTACGATCAGCGAGCTGCCGACAGCGCTCGACGAGCGTCCGCTGGCCAGCCCGGCCACCAGCGAGGCCCCGGATGCCCCGGCCCGCGATCGCGTGCAGCAGCTAGAGCGGGAGCTGCGCTCGACGCGCGAGTATCTGCGCTCGACGATTGAGGAGCTGGAGCACACCAACGAAGAGCTGCGCACGACCAACGATCAGCTGCAGTCGGCCAACGAAGAGCTGCAGAGCACCAATGAAGAGCTGCAGACCTCCAAGGAGGAGCTGCAGTCGGTCAACGAGGAGCTAGCGGCGGTCAACGCCGAGCTGCAGACCAAGATCGTCGAGCTCTTGGATATCAATAACGATATCAAGAACCTCTTCGACCACTCGGAAGTCGGCATCATTTTCCTCGATTTGCAGCTCCGTATCCGCCGATTCACTCCGATGGCCCGGCTGATTGTGGACATGATTCCCGAAGATATCGGCCGCCCCCTCGCTCAGTTCACGCATACTTTGCATTATGATGGTTTTTTATCCGACATTCGGGTCGTCGCAGAAAAGCGAGTCACCATTGAACATGAGGCTGAGTCACTGAGTGGTGATTGGTTTTTAATTCGGATAATTCCGTATCGAACTATCACCAATACCGAGGATGGGGTCGTTATTACATTCGCCAATATCACCCAGATCAAGAAAGCTGACCAAGCCCGCCGGGAAAGCGAGATCAAGTTTCAAAAGGCGTTCGATCATTCGCCGCTGATGAAAGCCATCCTGGATGGCAGCACGGGAACGATTATCGACGTCAATCAGCAGTTTCTGCGGGCAGGTGGATATACTAAAGAAGATCTGCTGGGCAAGACCCCCGTCGAGCTAGGCTGGACCACGCCCAACGAAAGGCAACAGCTTATGGCGGCCTTGGCCATGACCGGCAGCGTGAACGCCTACGAGCGCTCTTTCTTCCGCAAGGACGGCTCGACCCTGCCGGTGCTGTACACCGCCTTTGTCATCGAGGTCGGGGGTAAGCGCCAGATCGTCTCGGTCTCGCAGGACATCGAGGCCCGGCGCGCGGCCGAGGAGGCGCTGCGGCGCAGCGAAGCCCGTCTGCGCACGATCATCGACATCGCTCCTGTGGGCCTGGCCGTGCTCGATGCCAATCGCACGCTCTTGGCCATGAATGCCAGCGCTGAGAGCACGTTTGACGTGACCGCCGCGGGCATCCTGTCCGGCAAATACGAGGGACGGCGCTATCTGCGGGCCGACGGATCGCCGTTCCCGCCCAGCGAGTTCGCCTCGGTCCGTGCCCTGCGCGAAGGACGGGCCATCACCGACATCGAGATCGGCGTGGTCAAGGAGGATGGCACGCTGATCTGGGGACTGACTCACGCCGCCCCGCTACCCGACGGCGGCGTGGTCCTAGCCATGCAGGACATCGGCGAGCGCAAGCGGGTCGAGCAAGAGCTGCGGACCAATGCGACCAAGCTGGAGCTCATCTTTAACAAAGCCCCATTTGCGATCGGTCTCCTGCGCCTATCAGATTCAATTATTGTTGATGTCAACGATGCCTTTGTTCGGTTATTCGGATATTCTCGCGAGGAGTCGATTGGCAAGACTACAGTTGAGCTTGGCCTGCGCCCAAACGTGCTGGTCCGGGCCCAGCTGCTGGCCAAACTACGCGAAGGAGCAGATATCAGCGACTGCGAAATGGACCTAGTAACCCGAGCTGGCGAACGGCGGTCGCTATTAATCAGCATGTCTGTCTTGGCTATCTTAGAAGAACGGTTCTATATTGCAACCGCTGAGGATATTACAGCGCAACTGCAGGCCAAGGCAGCGCTTCGCGCTAGCGAAACTAAATATCAAGACTTATTTGACCACTCGCCAGACATGTATCTGACGATAGATGCGACGCAGGACCGAATCGTTGACTGTAATCAGACGACGCTGCAGCTTCTGGGCTACGACAAGTCAGAGCTGATTGGCCGGCCGGTGGTGGACCTGTTTGAGCCCAGCCACGCCGATCACTGGCGCGAGCGGCTGCAGTCAGACTTCATGCGCACCGGCGAGCTGCAGAATGAGCGGGCCCGCTTGCGCGGCAAGGCGGGTCGGCTGCGCGACGTCAGCATTAGCGTCACTGGCAGCCGCGATGAAGCGGGCCGGGTGGTCAGCGGCCGGCTGGTGTTCCGCGATATCACCGAGCGCCTGCGCGACGAAGAGGCCCTGCGCACCCAGCTGACGCAAGAAAAAGAGACGGTGATGCGCGAGCTGGCGCACCGCACCAAGAACAACATGCTGGTCATCCGCTCGATGCTGAGCCTGCAGGCCATGCGCTCGGCGAGTGAAGAAGTGAAGCGGCTGGTCGCCGACGTTGACAGCAAGATCCTGGCGATGGCGCTGGTACATCAGAAGCTGTATGAGTCGCGCAACCTGTCCCGCATCGACCTGGGCGAGTATCTGCGCGATCTGGCGCTGGCTCTGTCGTCGAGCTTTTCGCTGGTGCCCGGCCAGGTGACGCTGAACATCGTGACCGAGCCGATGGTGACCCTAATTGATACGGCGGTGCCCTGCGGCCTGGTAGTGACCGAGCTGGTCTCGAACGCCTTTAAGCACGCCTTCCCAGGTGGACGCAGCGGCGAGATCCGCATTGAGCTGTCCCGCCGCACACCCGAGCGGGCCCAGCTGCGCGTGGCCGACAACGGTGTTGCCTTGCCGCCCGGCTTCGACTTCCGCAAGGGCTCCATGCTCGGCCTGCGGACCGTCTATATGATTGTCGAGCATCAGCTGAAAGGCTCGGTGCAGTTTTCGACCCCAGGCATCGGGGTCGTTTGTGAAATTGAGTTCCCAGATACGCAGTATTCAGAGCGCGTATGAAATAATCGCACTCTGCCCCCAGTCAGCCGATCTATAGTGAAGTGTGACCACCCGGCAGCTACACCAGCTCTTGATTGTGGAAGACGAGGCGCTAATTGCCATGTCTTTTGAGATGGCACTGTCGCTGAATGGCTATCACTGTCGCGTGGTTGCCACCGGTGAGGAGGCGCTGGCGGCCATCGCCGAACAGCCGCCGGACGGCGTGATCATGGATATCCATCTAGCTGGTCATTTGGACGGCGTGGAATGCGCGCAGCGAATGCGCATAAAACACAACATCCCCATCATTTTCATTACTGGATATAATTCGCAGGAAATCAAGATACGCAGTCAAACACTGCAAAACTGCTATTACCTTGAAAAGCCGATGACCGTACACGACCTGCTGCGAACCCTGGCGCAGGTCACAAGCCAGACAGCAGCCGACAGCTAGCGGGACGGCGGGGGGCTAGCCGGCGCGGGAGCAGCGGGCGGAGCAGTCGGCACCGGCGTCGCAGCGGGGGCCCCCGGCGCACCTGGCGCACCTGCCGGGGCCACAGCAGCCTGCTCGGCACGCTTCTTCTCGGCAAGCTCCAGGCGCTCGTTTTCGTCTTCGCGATCGGGGGGACCGATAGGCCGCTCTTGCTTGAAGCTCGGCTTGCGATGCGAGTCCCAGATGTGCAGCGTCGGCGACTCGCGCAGATCAATCGGCCGAAACGACGTCCAGCCAGGCGGCACCTTAGGGTCGAGGAATTCAAAGACGAAGCGCGCGTCGAGCGGCGAGACGTTGACGCAGCCGTGCGACTTGACGCCGCCGAAGCGATCGTGCCAGTAGGCGCCATGGATCGCGTTGTGGGCCTGAAAGAAGGTCGACCACGGCACCATGTTCACGAAGTAAGGCTTGTCGTCGTAGGGCTGGCTCTTCATGGTGATGCTGGTGACGCGGGCCCAGACGGGGTAGTTGCCAAGCGGCGTCGCGTTGTTCTTGCCCGACGAGACCAGGGTGGCAAAGACCGGCTTTTCGCCCTCGTAGATCACCAGCACCTGCTCGCCGAGATCGACGTCAAACCAGCGACTGACGGGATTGATATCGGCTGGACGCGGCTGCAGGCGGACCTCGTTGACCAGGCTGCCGTTTACCCAATACACCGGCTCAGCGACGGCGGCTGGCGGCGTGCCCGGCCCGGCCCCAGGAACCGCCGGAGCGGCAGCGTTTTGGCCAGCAGCCATCGCTGGAGCGGCTGCCGGCGCAGCCACCGAAGCGGGACTGCTCGGGACGGCCATCGGAGCAGCGGCCGTGCCCTCAGGCGATCCCGGCAGGGGTGCTGTGCCGACCGGAAACGCCGAGGTCTGCACCGCCGACACCCGCACCTTCAGGAAGCGCTTTCCCTTGAGCGTCACTTCATCGAGGATGTCGAGCCGCGTGCGGCGCTTGAGCTTGGTCACCGGCGGCGTATTGGCGGTAGGCGGCGGCTCGGCGTAGGCATTGAGCGGCTCACCAAGCGCCCAGCCAAAGGGCAGCGGGGTCTTCTCATCGAGAAGGATGCCGTGCCACGTCGAGGTGGCACTCATCTGGTAAGTGCCCGCCATCGGCAGCAGCTTGCCTTCCACCGACTGCCAGTAGCTCTGCCCCTCGTGCTTGACCTGTTTCTCGACGGCAACCGAGTCGCCGCGCTCTAGCATGCGCTCGGGCTCGATGCCGTCTTTGAGGTCGGCCAGCGTGGCCCACATCGGCAGCGGCTCCTTGGCCGAGACCATGATGTAGCGGAAGGGCACGCGCTCGCCCGGGACAATCTGATACACCGGCGTCGCATCGGCCGGCCCCTCGACGGGCTTGCCATGCTCGGCACACATCCAGCCGACCGGGGCAATGGCCAGCCAGCGCTTGCCCTTGCAGAAGCGGGTGGTGAACTTGGCGGTTGTCTCGCCGCGCACCGGCAGCTTGGCCCCGACCTGAACGGTGCCGATCATCGGCGCTCCATAGTACGGCCGAGCCAGCACCTGCGGGTCGCCCTCTTCCAGCTTGACGATCTCGAAGACCTTAACGCTGCTCGGCGTCGGCTCGACGTCGGGCAGCATCTTGGGCGCATAGTAAGGACGGATCTCGCCCTTTTTGAGCTCGCGAAACTTGCCGTCGATCCAGAACTTGCGCGGCTTCTTGTCGGCCTTGGCTGGGTCGCCGGCTGCCGCGGCTGCCGTCCCGGCGCTCGGGGCGGCTCCACCTGGCTGCACCGCAGCAACGGTCTGCGCCCCAGCCGGCGCAGCGGCCGCGCTCGCGGTCTGCGCCGCCGCCGAAGAGGTGCTCAGCCACTGGCTAGCCAGCGTCGCCCCTAGCGCCAGCCCACAGGTCGCCGCAGCGGTTAGTGCCATGCGCTTCCAGCGACGCGGCTGACGCACGGACTCACGATCAATTGCTCTCATCACGATACCGAACTTACCATCGTTTCGTTCGGGCGAAACCATCGCAGGTTGGCGTCGCCCGGTAAAGCCCGCTGCGCGACACTTCCTCTCAGCCGGTTTGTCTGCAATCCTAGCCGGCCATCGCCCAAGCGCCCGACGTCCCCACTGCCCCTTTTTAATCGCATGACCAACGCGCCTAGCAAGACCGAACTCGACCTCGCGTGGCCCAGCCTGCTGGAACAGCTGGCTAGCCGCTGCCACACTGTCCGCGGCGCTGGGCTGGCCCGGACCCTGACCCCGCTGCCCGAGCTACCCGCGGCCCAGCGACGACAGCTCGAGATCAGCGAGGCCCGTACGCTGCAAGATCGCGGCGAGCCGCTGTCCTTCGGCGGCATCTACGATGTCGCGACGGCCCTCGGGCGCTCGGCCAAGGGCGGTGTGCTCGATCCCGATGAGCTGGTCGAGCTTGGCAGTACGCTGCTTGGCGCCACTCGCCTGCGTCGCCACATCCTGGGCCGGTCCGGCGAGCTGCCGCAGCTTCTGGTCCACGCCGGTGAGCTGACCGAGCTGCCGGAAGTCACCGGCCCGATCAGCGATGCCTTCGACGAACAGCGCAAGCTCAAAGACAGCGCCTCGCCGGCCCTCGGCGGCTTGCGTCAGCGGGTTAACCAGCTTTTGGCTGAGCTCGGTCGCCGCACCGACGGGCTGCTAAACGAAGCGCACATCGAGCCCTACCTGATGGACCGCTTTGTCACCCAGCGCGAGGATCGCTATGTGGTTCCGGTGCGCGCGGATGCCCGGACCCGCGTGCGCGGCATCGTGCACGGCACTAGCGCATCGGGGGCGACCATCTTCGTCGAGCCGGAGGAGATCATCGATCTCAACAACCGGCTGAAGCTGGCCCAGCTCGAAGTCGCCGAGGAGGAGCGCCGCATCCTGGCCGAGCTCTCGCTGCGCATCGAGCGAGCCGCGCCGCAGATCGAGCACAACCTGACGGTCCTTGCGCTCTTGGATCTCATCGATGGGGCAGCGCGCCTGGCCATCGACCTGCGTGCCAATCCGGTCACGCTGGTGCCAGCCACCGCCGAGGCGGCAGCCATCGACCTGCGCAACGGCCGTCACCCGCTGATGGTGCTGGCCGGTACGCAGGTGGTGGCCAACGATGTCGCGCTACCTAGTCGCGGCACGCTGATCATCTCGGGTCCCAATGCCGGCGGCAAGACCGTGTCGCTTAAGCTAACCGGGCTGTGCGTGCTGATGGCCCGCGTCGGACTGCTGCTGCCGGTGCAGGAGGGCTCCAGCCTGCCGTGGTTCGACGAGGTCCTGACCGATGTCGGCGACGATCAGAGCCTGGAAAAGAACCTGTCGACGTTCTCTGCCCACATCCACAACCTGCGACGCTTTCTGCACAGCGCGCGGCCCAGCACCTTGGTGCTGTTGGATGAGATCGCCGTCGGCACCGACCCAGAGCAAGGCGCGGCGCTGGCGCAAGCGGTGCTAGAGGCGCTGGCCCAAGCCGGCGCCACGGTGCTGGTGACGACGCACTACGACCGCCTCAAGGCGCTGGGCGCACTCGGCGCCCCCTACGCGAATGCCAGCGTCGGCTATGACCTCGCGCGCCTGGCCCCGACCTATCGCCTGCACCTGGGAATTCCGGGCGCCTCATCCGCCCTGCCGGTGGCGGAGCGCCTCGGCCTGCCCAAAGGGATCGTGACGCGGGCCCAGAGCCTGCTGACCGATGCACACAGCGGCCTCGATCGCCTGCTGCAGACGCTGTCGGGTGAGCGCGAGCGCAGCGAGGCTGCCCGACGCGCCGCTGAAGAACACCGCTCCGAGGCCCAGCGTCAGGCCGAGCAGGCAGCCCAGCTGCGGCAAGAGGCACAGCAGGCGCTGCGCAAAGCCCGTCAGCAGGCCCACGACGAAGCCATCGACGCCCTGCGCCTGGCGCGGCGTCAGCTTCTAGAGGCACGCGACGAAGCCCGGGCCCTGACGCGTCGCCTGCACAGCGCAGCCAAAGACGATGGCCAGGCAGCTGAGCTACAGGCGCTGCAGCGCCGCATCGACGAAGTGTCGAGCGAGGTCGCGACGCTGGCACCACCGCGTGCGGCACCGGCGGGCAAAGCCCCCAGTGAGGCCGATCTGCCGATCGGTACGCGCGTCTTTGTAACTCGCATGGGTGCGGTCGGTACGGTTGCCTCCGACTGCATGCGCGGCAAGGTCATCGTGCAGGTCGGATCGCTGCGCGCCAATGTTGATATCGCCGATCTGGTGCTGCCCGACGCCCAGGGGCGAGTGCCTGCCAAGCCGGGGCAGTCCGGTGGCGGCTCGGGCCAGGGAGCGCTAATCAGCGTCGGCGTGGACGCGGACTCCCCCGTCCCGCCGCGCACCCCCGACAGCACGCTTGACCTGCGCGGTGAGCGGGCCCACATCGCCATCGCCCGCGCCGAGAAGTTTGTCGATGAGGCTCTGCGGGAAGCGCGCAGCGCGGTGTTCATCCTGCACGGGCACGGCACCGGCATCCTGCGCCAAGCGATCCGCAGCCACTTCGCCGCCTTTCCCGCCATCCGCCGCGTGCGCTCCGCCGATCCCAACGACGGGGGCGATGGCGTGACGGTGCTTGAGCTCGATCGCTAGTAGTCGTCGCCGTCGAGCGCCAGCGGGCCGCTGTCGGCATAGCAGTGCGGATCCAAGCTGTAGCGCTCCAGCAAGCGGCGTAGCTGGGTCCGATGCAGGCCCAGGGCCCGGGCAGCCCCCGAGACATTGCCGCGATGGGTGCGCAGCGCCGACTCGATGCGGGCCCGCTCGGCGGGATCGATCGGCCGCTCACCCGCCCGGTCCCCCAGACGCTCGGCAAAGCGATCGGCGCTGCGCTCACCTGAGCGATCGCTGTGGCGATCACTGGGACGGTCGACGACCGCCTGGACAATCCGGCCGCTGCGCTGGCTCATCGCATCGAGCAGGCCATCGAAGTCGCTGCTGGATCGAATCCCGCTGTCGCCCAGCGCCGTCCCCGCCCCGGCCGCCAGATGCCTGGCCTCGATGCGCGGCGAGTCATGGCTGAGCGCCGTCTGGGCCGCACTGCGAATCTCGACCAAGAGCTCGCGCACATTGCCCGGCCAGGGTCGCAAAAGACAGGCTTCGATCAGCGAGATATGTAGCGACGCCGTCGAGGTGATGCGCCGCGCCACCGCATCGACCAGCCAGGCGATCTCTTCCGGGCGCTTGCGCAGCGGCGGAATCGAGACCACGGGCCGGCCAATGCGATAGTAGAGATCCTCGCGAAAGCGACTGGCGGCGACCTGAGTCTTGAGGTCTTTGTTCGTCGCTGAGCAGACTTGCAGCTCAATGGTCCGCGAGCGCACCGCCCCAAGCGGCAGCAGCTCTTTAGTCTCCAGCACACGCAAGAGCTTGGCCTGCACGCTGAGATCCAGGTCGCCGACCTCGTCGAGGAATAGCGTCCCGGCGGCCGCCGCCTGGATATAGCCTTCGGCGTCGGCATCGGCACCGGAGTAGGCGCCGCGCCGCGTGCCAAACAGCAGACGTTCGGCCAAGCCCTGGGGGATGGCGGCGCAGTTTACCGGCACGAAGCGACCCTCGCGGTTCGGTCCAGCTTCGTGGAACGAGCGGGCAATAAACTCCTTGCCGGTGCCGCTCTCGCCGGTGATGTGCAGGGCGTTGCCGAAGCGGGCTGCCGTGGCGGTCTCGGTCAGCAGCATGTGCAGAGCCGGACCGATCACCCGCCCATCCTTGACCTTGACGCCATGACGAGCCAGCGGCGTGATGTCGCGCAGCGGCACCAGCAGCGAATCACCAACGCGTAGCACGCGCTGGACCTCAGTTCGCTGGTTGGGCGGGATGGGCTCCCCGTCGGTGGCACTGCCGTTCTGGCTGCCCAAGTCGGTAGCAAAGAAGCGATGCCCCTCGATGTTCACGCGGATGTGCCGACGCGACATGCGCGGATCGAGCGGCAAGCCATGCGCAGCCCGACCCAGCTCGACCTCACCACCGGTCATCGGGACGACCACCGTCGCCGGCGTGCCACAGCAAAAGACCAGCACCAAGCCCGGCACGCGCTCCCGCCCCGGGTCGCTATCCGACAGGCGCTCGCCGCTGTCCTTCATCGTCGATGAGGGATGAGACATCCAGTGGATTATATGACGCAGGCCCCCCGGCTAGATGCCCCACGCCACTGGCACAACCACTTGGCACAGGCGGCACAGGCGCTTGGCACAGGCGAATGGCACATAAAGCTGTGCCAGCCTCGGCACAGGCTGCAAAAACTACGGCCCCTGGCGCAGCCAAGCCAGCGCCTAGGGCGGCGTAATCGCAGGCCTTTTTTCCCGGCGCGCCGGCGGGCCCGAGTCAGTACCTATCTGACCGGGCAAGGTCCAACCCTTGGCATGGTTCTTGGACATCTAGGAGGAAGATGCGACGGGGCGGCTGGCGACTAGAAGCCCCCCCTTCGAGAAACAGATTCGGAACAGTTTGGAGGACACCATGTCGATTCGTTTTCAGCTGGGTACTCTGGCTCTCGCCCTCTCCCTCGGCCTGACCGCCGCCTGCGGCGCCCCCGCCGCCGATGACCAGGGCAACCGCACGCAGGCCGACGGCACGTGGTACAGCAAGATGCCGAACGGTCCGGGCCTCTACATCCACAACGGCAAGGGCGCGATGAACCAGCACGGCATCGGAACCCCCGACGGCTGGTTCTACGTCACCCACTTTATGAACTCGGCGCCGGACATCCTGGTGCAAGGTGCCTACATCGTCGGTGGCTCGCTTGACAAGAAGTCCGGCCGCGTCGTCAGCGCCGAGCGTGCGGGCGTGGCCCACCAGGTCAAGCAGATCGCGACCAAGGGCAGCACCTTGGAGCTGACCCTGGTCGATCCCATCACCAGCGCCACGTTCACGCTGACCGGTGCTGAGCTCGGCGAGATCACCCTGCACGTTCAGCTGCCGCTGCCTGGCAAGTCGCGCGACTATCGCCAGTTCAGCATCTACTTCAAGAGCGTCGAGAAGCTCGACAGCGTAACCGGCGATATCGCGGGCTACTACATGTACACGCAGCTCGATAACGCCCCCGGCGCGCCCTTTTTGCCCTACTGCAACCGCAACGACCTAGGCGGCGATAACGAGCCAGCGCAGTTCACCCCTGGCTCGACCTGGGACATGCCCACGTCAGCCCGCACCGACGACACCCGGATCGTAAACGTCGCCTGCACCAGCGGCGCCATCGACACCTGCCAGCGCTGGGGCTACCGCCCCTGGGAGAAGGCCGAGCTGGCCTCAAGCGCCCTCTCGGTCAGCCTGCGCGAAGCCCACCAGGCCTGCATCTATATGAAGCGCGCCGACTACTGCGCCACCGGCGACACCTATACCGAAGACGGCACGCTGATCGGTGTCGACGATGCCTACAACCCGGCATTCCAGAAGAGCGGCGGCTCCAAGCGCGAGGCCATCTGGGGCAAGTCAGGCGCCCTCTGCCTCGACGTCCAGCGCCACCCCGACATCCCGATCAGCGCCGCCTGCGCCGCGACCCTGCCCGCCTGCTCTGCCGCCACCTACGGCAGCGACTGGCACGTGGAATCGCAGGTCCTGTAGTCGCTGCAACTCTCTCCTCGCGCCATTCGCTATTCCCCTCCCTGCCGCGGCGGGCGTCTGACAGCTCGCCGCTCCTACGGCCTAGCTTGCTGGCCCTGCCAGGGCCGAGACGCCGCCAGCTGAATCTCCTCCCGAAACGTCTGCCCTAACAACGGGTTTTTGGCTGTAGCCAGCCGGAATTCCTCCGCAGCCCGTGCCCAATAGACGTTAGCGTCCGGAAAACTGCGAGATTGCGCCACTAGGACATAATAGGATCCTAAGTTTGCATGATTCAATCCGTCATTGGGGCGTGCTTTCACTGCTGACTCGGCCAAATCGATGTCGTCCTTACTAATCAATTTTTGATTATTTCCATGCATCAAGAACAATCGCCTAGCAGACACGTAGACCTGCTTTATTTCCGGTTCATCCGGCGAGAGTTTTTTCGCATCTGCAATAGCCCGGAGTGCGTCAGAGATATATTTTATGTTTATCGCATTACTCAGATTTTTGCTTTGCGAAGCAGCCATATATAGTCGAGCCAGGAGAACGTCACACTGCCCCATCGAGCCGATCTTTTTCCGGCATCGCTCCGCTAACGTGGAAGCCTCGGCCATCTTTCCAACAGGCCCATCCTCTGTTTTCAGTAGAGCCATGGACTCAATTAGCATTATTCGCAATCTCAAGACATCCCCGAAATACAGATTATCGTCTATCATAGAAACCTTATCCAAATACTCACTTGCCTGCTTCAAAGCAACACCGATTGGCTTATTTACCCTAACAAGATAATCTGCGTACTGAATCATAATATTTGCCATATTATAGTGCATCTGAATGACGTTGCCATTTACAGCGATCGATCTGCGATAAAATGCACTGGCATCATCAACAAACTTCGTTGGATCCTGACCAAGCTGACCGATTTGCTCGACTATTGAGTAATGCGACTCAAGTTGATTAGCATATGCGGACACATATGCCTTATCATTTTCTATCGCTTTCTCGAAGCTCGATATTGACTTCAAAAGCAGAGCAAGCCACTCGCCGCCCTTCTGAGCGTAGTAATTTCCCATCCCCTGCAGCAGGAGCCCTCGATCATTATGCGCCCAGGGGAATCGCTGTTCATTAGCCAATGACCTATCAAATGCAGCCTCAGCCTTCTTCCATAATGGCAATGGATCGCCGTTATGTTCCTTCTCATAGACGCCAATCCAGTAGTACCCATTCCCTGCCATATCGAACGAATAGGCATTTTTGTCATTGATCTTGATAGCTAATTCGGCCGCCGTAGTAGACTTCGTAAAGTCGCTTCTTGGATCCTGGCCTGCAGCTCCTTTTCTAAAACCAATCCAGAAATATGCATAGGCCTGTTGCAGAATTCCCTTTTCGCGCTCATGATTTATCGTAATAGCCTGACCAGATACCGACATTAATTCATTTAACTCAGTACCGAAATCTCTTCCCTGCGGCAGCAGGGCCGCGGTTTTCCGAATCAACACATCACCTATGCCCTCATATATCCGCGCATCGCTACGTCCAATTTTCGCTGATTCCCTAAATGAATCAGCGGATCTATCCAATTCCGAGAGACCATCGGAGTACTTACCCGAGTCACAAAATTCAGATCCTTTCGCCAACAATGCATCGCCTTCTAGTGCTTTCAGTTCATACAGCCAAGGATATTTCTCAAACCCAACTTTTGCCTTCTCCAGCGCTACATCATACTGCTTCCGATAAAACGCAATTAACCCCTCTAAGTACTCCGGTGAATCGAGTGTTCCGCCGCGGCTTCGCTCTAGTTCTTGGACGGCGGGCTGCAGGTATTCGACTTCGAGTTCTTTGCGGCGCTGCTCTACCCAGCTCTTGTCGCCCTGGCGGCGGGCCTCTTCTAAGGCTTGCTGGAAGCGCTCGCCGAGGGCACGGCCCAGGGCGTAGTGGAGCTCGGGGATGTCGAGGCCACGCCCCTTGGCGGTCTGGAGGTAGCGCAGGGCCTCGGCGGGCTCGTGCAGGGCGAGGTGGCCACGGCCGATGGCGTAGTCGATGCGGCCGCCGTCGTCACCGCGCAGGGCGGCGCGCTGGGCGTCCATGGCGGCCATGCGCTTGCGGACGATGGCGAGCTGAGGGGTGATGTCGTGCAGCGGCAGCTGATAGGCGGAGCGCAGGAACCACTCCATCTCTTTGATGTCCTGGCCAAGCTGGCGCTCCAGCTTGACGAGCTCGGCGGCCCGCTCCCGCTCGCGCGAGGCGGCAAGCTGCACGCGCACCCACTGCACGGCGAAGCTGACGATCAGCACCAGCGAGCCAGCC
>CAZVMD010000014.1:0-51907 GCA_964628555.1 uncultured Myxococcales bacterium
GCTAGAGCGCTTTGCCTCAGACTGCCTGGAGGCGAAAAGCCGAGAGACGCTGCTTAAGGAGCGCGAGTCAGACGCGAAGGCTGCGTATGACGTGTGCAGTCAGCGGCTCGGCCGGTCGCGCTAGCTGGGGGGGCTGGGCTCGGGGGGCGCCGACGCCTAGTAGCTCCTCATCTTGTCGCAGTAAAGCTCGCTTCCTGGGGCGACGCTGAGGATCTGGCAGTAGCGCTGATAGAAGCCGACGCGGTCGGTGACCTGGGCGGGCGTGGGCTGGTTGCACTCGATGCCGCCGTTGATGATGTTGATCGTCAGGCCGAAGCCGGGCTTGCGGCCGGCGGCAAGATCAGCGGCACTGGGCTGGAACTGACCGATCATCACGTCGTGGCACGAGGGCTTGGGAGCCTGCGGCGTCATCCAGAACCACAGCGCGGTCTTGAAGGACACCACGGGATCGGTGGCCACCAGATCGGGGTTGTTCAGCAGATCAAGGCCGAGGGCGGCGCCGGCTTGGCCGTAGTTGTAGTTGTAGCTGAGCTGGATCGGACCGCGGCCGTAGTACTTCTTGCCGGGGGCGCAGGGATACTGCGCGCTGCTGACGCAGTATGAGGCCAGCGTGCCGGGATCGATGTTGCCGCCCTCGCGCACGAAGCACAGGCCCCAGGAATAGGGGCCGTCGGGAGCGGTGGCCCAGCCGCCGGTTGTCTCGTGCGAGATGTTGGCGAGAAAGGCCGCTACTTCGCGCTTGCGATCGTCGGTGCTGCCTTGGCTGGCGAAGCTGGGAAAGGCGCGCGCGGCTTCCATGAACGCGGCGTAGGTGTAAAAGCCGCCGGGGCAGGGCGAGGTCGCGCGGTGCAAAAAGATCTGCTCGAACAGCGTGGCCGAAATCAGCTCAGAGAGCGCTGCGCTGCTGCTGCCGCCGTCGCTGCCGGGGTCGGTACCGGCATCGCTTAGGTTGTTCGGATCGCCGGCCGGGGGCCCAGCACTGCAAGCTAGGCTCAGCGAAAACATCAGCGCCATCGCGTGGGTTCGAGTCATGCGCAGACCTCATAGCGGGGCTAGGTTCGTACAGCGAGCAAGCGGCTGGCTCTCTCTTCCCCCGCAGCGAGCAACCGGCCTGCCGACCATCTTCGCGTATCCCGCCCCGGGGGGGGCATGGAATTTCTCGGTCCTCCCGCCGCCGCCCGAGCGCGTCGCGGGGCGCCCGGCGAGGGCGGGAGCAGGCGGTGATTCGGCGCGACTTGCGGGGGCGCAGCGCGGTATATGCAGGCTCTGCGGGCTGGCCCGGTTTCGGCCGCGCCGGAAGCGAGACCGAGCTATGAACAGAGTGATGATCAGTGCCTGTCTGTTGGGCGATGCCGTGCGCTACGACGGTGGTAGCAAAGTAGTGCAGCATCCGGTGCTCGCGCGCTGGCTGGCCGAAGGGCGCGTGGTGCGCGTCTGTCCCGAGCTAGCCGGTGGCCTGAGCGTGCCCCGTCCGCCGGCCGAGCGGCGCGGGCTGCGCGTGCTCACCGACCGCGGCACCGACGTCACGGCGGAGTTCATCCGCGGCGCCGAGCACGCGCTGTGGCTGGCGCAGCAGGCTGAGGTGACGGTGGCGGTGTTGAAGGAAAACAGTCCTTCATGTGGCAGTCAGCAGATCAATGACGGCAGCTTCAGCAAGACACGCATCCCTGGCGAGGGCGTGACCACGGCGCTCCTGCGCCAGCGCGGCATCTTGGTGTTCAACGAATCGCAGTGGGAGGAGGCCGAGCGGGCCCTGCAGGCGGGGCCACAGGTGGATCGGGTCAGCGCAGCGCCGCCGCAGCCGACCCAGTAGTCATTGCTTCGGCCCGACGGACTTTAGTACCGTAGGGCATGGTCAAAAAAGTCCTCTTGGGAATTGGTGCTGTCCTCCTCCTCACTGTCCTCATCACGATCTATCGCGTGCGCACTTCGCCGCCGAAGAGTCCACCGGACACGGTGAGCTACAGCCAGGGCGGGCTGGACATCAAGGTCAGCTACAGCCGACCGTTCAAGCGCGGGCGGACGATCTTTGGCGAGAAGTCGGCGGGTGCGCTGGTGCCCTTCGGGCAGTACTGGCGGCTGGGCGCCAACGCCGCGACCGAGATCACGCTGTCCAAGGCGGTGCAGGTGGCGGGCAAGTCGCTGGCCGCCGGCAGCTATCGCGTCTACGCGATTCCTTCGGCGACGATGTGGAAGATCATCTTTAACAGCCAGGTCGGCAAGTTCGGTTTCTTCGAGCCGGATCACGAAAAAGACGTGCTGACCGTCGAGGCCGCTCCCGAGACGGTGGCTACGCCGGTCGAGCAGTTCACCATCGCGGTGAGCGGTGAGCCGAGCGCGGCCAAGCTGGAGTTCACCTGGGATACCACCACTGTGCGCCTGCCCATCGTGGCGCAGAACTAGGGCCTGGCGATGTCGGTACGCAAGTGGCTGCTGACGTCGTTCGGGGTGCTGCTGTTTCTGGGCGCGACCACGCTGGCTATTCGTCGCATCCAGTACCAGCTCAACGTCATGGACGTGGAAGAGTACGAGCCGATCTCGACGCTGAAGGTGCCCCAGCATCCGCTCACTTCTGCTCGCTATCCCTTCGTTGACGTGCACAGTCACCAGTGGTTCATGCCGGTGCAGAACCTCGACAAGCTGGTGGCTGAGATGGACGCCCTCAACATGGGCGCGATGGTCAACCTGAGCGGCTTTCGCGGCAAGCTGCTGGAGTGGTCGCTGGCCAACGTGCACAAGAGCCAGGCGCGGCGCTTCCTGGTGTTCATCAACCTCGACTTCGAAAAGATCGACTCGCCCGGCTTTCCGCAAGAGGCGCTGGCCCAGCTAACTGAAGGCGTGAAGCAAGGCGCGGCCGGGCTAAAGGTCTACAAGGGCCTGGGCCTGACCGACAAGGACAGCCACGGCCAGCGCATCGCGGTCGACGATCCGCGGCTGGCGCCGATCTGGGACAAGTGCGGTGAGCTAGGCATCCCGGTCCTGATTCACTCTGGCGAACCGAGTCCGTTTTGGCAGCCGAAGGACAAACATAACGAACGCTGGCTAGAGCTGAAGCAGGAGCCGGATCGCTACCGCCCGGCCAGCCGCTATCCGTCGTTTGAGGCCATCATGGCCGAGCAGCACCGCGTGTTCCGCCGCCACAAGAACACCCGCTTTATCGATGCCCACCTCGGCTGGTTTGGCAACGACCTCGACCGCCTGGGCGCGCTGCTCGACGAGCTACCCAACGTCTACACCGAGATCGGCGCCGTGCTGGCCGAGCTTGGGCGGCAGCCGCGCCACGCGCGAAAGTGGCTGATCCGCTACCAGGATCGCGTGCTGTTCGGCAAAGACATCTACAGTCCCGTCGAGTATCACACCTACTTCCGCGTCCTTGAGACCGACGACGAGTACTTCGACTACTACCGCAAGCGCCACGCCCACTGGAAGATGTACGGGCTCGATCTGCCGGATGCGGTGCTGCGCAAGATCTACTACCGCAACGCGCTCACGCTGTTTCCGCAGCTCGATCGCAGCCTGTTCCCCAGCGACGATGCGGCCGCTGCTCCGGCCGCCGCTGCAGCGCCCAGCCCGGCCCCCACCCAGAGCCCGACGCCGCCCAGCCCTCCCGCTGCTCCCAGCGCTCCCAGCGCGCCCAGCCCCGCTCCCAGTCCGTCACCGCCAAGCGGCAAGTAGCCAGACGCTGGCTCGTCCGCTCAGCGCGCGTCTCCGGGTTGTTTGGGGCCGATGCGCAGCCGGTGCAGCGGCGCGTCCACGTCGGGGCGCGGGCGATAGCAGACCAGGCTGAAGTCCGGCGCGCGCTGGATCTCGACGCTGCCCCCCGCGGCCTCGACGACAAAGCCGTCGCCGTAGGGCAGGTGGGGGACAAAGATCTCGGTGGCGGCGGCGATCGTCGGGTCGAGCCGGAACTCAAAGGTAAAGACGCGCGTCGCTAGCTCGTAGTGCAGGCGCAGCGGCTCGCCGGCAGTGGCGCGCGGATACGGGCGGACAATCGCCGAAAGTGCCCGCCCCCCGGCATGCAGGCTGTCGCCATCCGCCGCGAACTTGCGATCGTCGCGACTGAAGATCGATAGGTCTTCAGCGTTCCAGTTGTCGCCGTACTCGTGGTTGTTGTCGGCGGTGTAGTTCCACTGCGTGCAGTGGATGCGCGTCGCCTCGACCGCTGCGTAGTAGCCATCGATGGCTTCGATCTGATCGCGATAGTCGCCGCTTTTGTAGGCTGCTCCACCGTCGAGATCATAGTTAAGGCCAAACTCGCCCAGCAGCGTCGGCAGCGTGGGGTGCTGATCGCGCAGGAAGGCAAGCTGGCTGGCATAAGACTCGCGCACCGCCTCGGCGCCCAAGACCGGTCGCATGCAGGTCAGATCCAGCGACAGATCGCGGGCGAAGTGCTTGGTAAACAGCGTCAGCCCGTCGTACCAGTGCGGCGCGTGCACCACCTGCGGCGGATCCAGCAGCGGGTCCCAGGGCGGCGGCTTGCCGACCGGGAGCGGCGGCCCCTCAAAGAAAAACAGCGTGGCCGGTGCGACGCGGCGCAGGGCCTCAAGCAGGCGCAGGCAGAAGGGCTTTAGATAGTCGCGCTCAAAGTCGATCGGCTGCTCGGGCGCGCCCGGCCGATGGCGAAAATAGTCGGGCAAGAGCAGCCGCGGCCCATCGCCGGCCTCCGTCCACAGCCCGTGCGCGCGCCAGACATCGTCGCCGGGCTTTCGCCAGGCGCTCAGGCCGCGCGGGTTTAGCGTGGTGTGCCCAAGCTGGCCGATAAACTGCGGCGACATCTCCCAGTTCTCGACGGTCTGCGGATAGCCCGCGCCGGCCAGCATCGACTGATAGGGCGTCGGACAGGCGCCCTTTTTGATCATGCCGGTCGGGACCTCCAAGAGCGATAGACCCAGAAAGCCCGGCATCGGCTCGTTCATGCTGCCGTAGCCGACGACGTTTGGGCGATCGCGCAGGCGCTGCGCTACGCGACACAGCGCCGCGATGTAGTGACGCTGCAGAAAGCCCTGCACGCCCTCGTCGCCGATCTTTTTGCGCGGGGCAAAGTCATCGCCGGCAAAGAACAGCG
Source organism: uncultured Myxococcales bacterium (assembly GCA_964628555.1). Taxonomy (GTDB): domain Bacteria; phylum Myxococcota_A; class Polyangia; order Palsa-1104; family JAEUJZ01; genus JAEUJZ01. Next base: position 5,066 of record CAZVMD010000014.1, read on the forward strand.
CGAACATCGTGCCGGCGCCCAGCTTGGTGGCGTTGCTTGGCCAGATCAGACCCGGCAGCTTGCCGCCCTCGGCCTGATGGACAAAGGCCGCGCCGCACTCGTGCAGGGTGCCGATGTCAAAGCCCACGCTCTCCAGCGTCCAGCCCGGCGCACCGTCGCCACCGGTGGCGCGGCTCCACACGTCCTGGTGCGGATCGATGTACACCGACAGGCCATGCTCGCCGGCCTTGCCGACGATGGCGTGCAGATAGTCGAGGTATTCCTCGTCGTACTTGCCCGGTCCGCGGTGCTCGACCGCTTCCCAGGTGATGACGAAGCGCAGGAAGCTCAGTCCCCAGGCCGCCAGGCGGCGGAAGTGCTCATCCGCCTCAGCCAGTGGAAACGGCCGCCCGACAAAAGACACCTCGCGGTGCTGCCGCAGATCCTGCCGTCGCTGCGTCGCGCCATCCGGCACACTGGGCACCTTCGAGCTTCCGCCCAGATTGACGCCGCGCAAGAGCAGCGTCCGCCCACACTCATCTTTGAGCCACCGACCTTCGCTATGCATGCCCCCACGATAAATCGCGCCGGGGCCTGCCGGGCAAGCAAGGATGTTTGTCGTCGTGGGCAGTGGCGGCAGCCGCGCGAACAGCGCTGGGTTCGGCTTGCGGTCGGAAGAGGCATCGGCTGCCGGGGCGATGCCGGGCGGGGAGAGGCTTATTCCTGCTGCAGCCAGCGGATGTCTTCGATGACGCGCTCGGCGTCGAGGGGGAGGGTGGCGTTGTAGATGCCGCGGATGTGGCCGTGGCCGTCGATCAGAAGCAGGTTCTCGCTGTGGAGGAACTCGCGGCTGTCCTTTTTGGTCGGCGCCCGCTTTTCGGCAAAATAGGAATGACGGGCCAGGTCATACAGGGTGTCCTTGGGGCCGGTGAGCAGGTGCCACTTGCCGGGGCGGACGCCGTTCTTCTCGCCGTACTCGGCCAGTACCTCGACGGAATCGACGCCCGGCATGACCGAGTGCGAGACAAGCAGGACACCGGGATCGCTGGCGAAGGCGTCCTGAATGCGCCGCAGGTTGGCCAGCATCTTGGGACAGACGGAGGGACAGCTAGAAAAGAAGAAGTTCGCGACGTAGATCTTGCCGCGCAGGCTCTGCTCGCTGACCAGGCGGTCCTGCTGATTGCGCAGCGAAAAAGGAGCGATGCGATGCAGCTTTGCATACTCCGGAGTCCCGGGGGCGAGCCACTCAGCGGTAAAGTCGGCGCTGCCATAGTACGGAAGGCGGCTCGCGGCCCGGCTGGCGGTGGGCGCTGGGCTGGCCAGCCCGGCGAGCGGGCGGGCCAGAGGGGCGGCCGGCGCAGCGGCGGAAAAGTGGCTGGCTCCCTGAAAGCCCAGCATGCCCAGGAAGGCGACCGAAGCCCAGGTCAGGGGGCTCCTAGTGAACCGTGACACAGTCAACGCTCCCAACGAGTCCATAGCGTCTTCCTTCCTTGACGATGTAGTTGCTGCTGAGCTCTCCGCTGGCCGCCCAGATCTGCTGCCGGCCCCGCTCCTGTCCGGCGTGATAGTGGCGAAGCTCAAGCGGCAGTCCGTTTTTGTAGTAGCTCGCCTGTTCCCCTTCAAAGAGGTCATCGACATAGCGAAAGCGGAACTGCGGTCGGCCGCCAGGCCAGAAGCCGACGTGCTCGCCCTGGCGCAGTCCGTCGGCAAAGCGTCGCGAGTAGGCCAGGCGGCCATCGCCATACCAGGCCTGCGCGAGTCCGTGGCGCAGTCCGTTCCGATAGGACGTCCGCTGCACATAGCGCGGATCGGAATGATCGATGACATCGCCGCTGAACGCCTGCCCGTGCAGAAGCAGGCGTCCGCTCCGTGGCTCGGCGGTGACGGCCGTCGCTTCGACCGTCACGGGTCCGCCGCAGCCCAGCGCCAGCACTGTGGCCAGCACGGAGCCAGCCAGCCGCTTAGCGCGTGGCCGTGCCCGGCGTGCCATAGTAGCTGCCTCCGTTGAGCCAGGGCGCGTCGTCGGTGAAGTGATAGTGGTAGGTGCCCCCCGGATACTCTGCCGTGGCGTGCGCATGGCCATGGAAGGCGTCCAGGTCAGCGGCCTTGAGCCGCTTGCCGCCTTCGACCGGCCCATACACCGGAAAGCCGTCCAAGAGGAATCCCACCAGGGCCGAGCTTCCGAACTTGCTGGTCAGGTACAGCGGCTCGGTATGGTAGTGGTACTGCAGGCTGGGGGCGGGCGTGGGATGTCCGTTGTACTGATCCAGGTTGTTGAATTCGAGGGTGCTCAGCAGGGCCCCGACCCCGTTGTACTGATTGAATAGGACGACGCCGTTGATGGCGATGCCGATGGCGCCCAAGCCGGTCTGGGTCGGGGTGCTGGCCTTGGTCGGATTCTGCGGCAGTCGGAAGGTGATGTCCTGGGCGGCCAGCGTCGGGTCGGACACCATTCCCATCAGGTTAATGGCGGTCGAAAAGCTGGGATTGGGACCGTTGTAGGCCTCGTAGTTGGCGCTGGTCTTGCCATAAAAAGGACTCTTGTGATCGGGCAGGTCCTTGGTGCGGATGGTGACAGTGGTTCCGTCGCTGCTGATCGCCGTGACGTTGTAGACCGCCGAGTAGGCACTGGGCAGCTCGGAGGAACCTCCGGTTCCCCCGCCACAGGCGGCCAAGCAGAGGGTGCCGCAGAGCGGCAGGATGCGGCGCATGATCGACTCCTTGGTGATGGGAGGGACTCGTTATCGCTCTGCGCAGCGAGTGCAAGCAGGCCGACTTCCGGTTCCCACAGAGTTGGAACCGTGAGGCCAAAAACAGGGCAAGCAAGCTGCGACAGCGACGGGGCCGCTGGCCAGAGAGCTGCCGCGGTCACTGCCCAGATGGCGGCTTGTGCCAGGCCCGGCTAGCCGCCGCCGCCGCTTCCTGCGTACCATGAGCCTGGCCAGTCACTGACGTTGCCGGGGGATCGCATGGATGCGCCACAGCCCACCCTACAGTCCATCATCGAGTTCGTTCGCGCGCAGGCGCTCTTTCCGCCTGACGAGCGCATCGCTGGGCGCGAGATCGGCGATGGCAATGTGAACTACGTCTACCGCCTGTGGAGCGAGGACAGCGGCGCGTCGCTGGTCGTCAAGCTGGCCATGCCCTACCTGCGCTGCGTCGGGAAGAGCTATGCCCTGCCCATCGAGCGGGTGGTGCGCGAGGCCGATGCCCTGGAGTTACAGGGCCGCTATGCTCCTTCGCTGGTGCCGCAGGTGCTGCGGCGCTGTGATGCGCAGGGCGTGCTGGTGATGGAGGATCTGTCGGCGCTGCGCGTCCTGCGCCACGAGCTACTCCAGCAGGTGAAGTACCCGCGCTTCGCGGAGCAGATCGCGACCTTCCTCGCCGCGATGGCGTTTTATACCTCGGACCTGGCGGCGAGCGGCGGCGAGAAGAAGCGGCTGGAAGGGCGCTTCATCAACCCCGAGCTGTGTCGGATTCAGGAGGATCTGATCTTTTCCGATCCCTACTTCGACTGTCCACGCAACGTCGTCAATCCGGCGCTGCGGCCGTACCTTGTGGGCACGTTCTTCCGACGGAGCGATGTCCGCCTGGTGGCGTCACAGTACAAGCTCAAGTACCTGACGCAGCGCGAGTGCCTGGTCCACGGCGATCTGCACACCGGATCAATCTTTGTCGGTCCCGAGCGCACAGTGGTCTTCGATCCAGAGTTCTGTTTTTTTGGGCCGATGGCCTTTGACCTCGGCAAGCTGCTGGGCAACCTCAGCATCAACTACTTCTGCTGGTCAGCGCGGCCGGGCCCGGCGGCAGACCACGCTGACTTTCGCGCCTACATCGCCCAGCTGATCGTCGAGATCTATGGCCAGTTTGTCGTCAAGTTCAGCCAGCACTGGCAGCAGGACGGCCGCGATCCGCTGACCGGGGTGCCTGGCTTTGCCGAGTCCTTTTTGCGTTCCTTTTTTGTCGATACCTTGGCCTACTGGGCCATCGTCATGATCCGTCGCATGCACGGCCTGGCGCACAACCTCGATATTGACGGCATCCCCGACGAGGTCGAGCGCGCCAAGGTCCAGGAGGCGATCCTGGAAGCAGCGTGCCAGCTGCTGACCAAAAGGGAGTCCTATTTCGACATCAATGAAGTGCTGCAGGCGCTGCTGCGCTTTGTCCCCTGACCGCGCCGGGCCGCTGCGATCAGGCGGGCGGCGGCAGCTCTAGCCGCAGGTCAATGCGCCCGGGGCGGACGCTGGCTTCGTCCAGGCGGTCGGGGCGGTTCGAGGTGGCGATGAAGAAGACGCCGGCGGGAAACTCGCGCACGCCGTCGAGGATGGCGCACAGCTCAAGCAGGCCCTGCACCTGCTCGGTGAGCTGGCCTTCTTCGGCCGCTGTGCCCTCGCCGGGCAGTGAGCGGCGGGCGGCCAGGGCATCAAGATCTTCGATCACCAGGACGCAGGGGGCGTGCGCTGCAGCCAGCTCAAAAGCGCGGCGGATGCGGGCGGCCGCGATGCCGACAAAGACGTTGGCGAAGTCACTGCCCGGCAGCGGCAGCCACTGCAGTCCAGCCGCCGCGACGGCCTGGCGTACCAGGGTCGTCTTGCCCGAGCCAGGCGGCCCGACGAGCAGCACCTTGCGCGGTCCCTGCTTGCCGGCTTTGAAGTCGGCCAGGGCGGCTTGCAGGTGCTGCGCTGGCTCAGAGTCGGGAACATTCTTCTCGACGGTGGGGGCGGGCTTGACCTCGATGCGGGCCTCGATCATGTCGCGCACGCCGGGGGACTTGCCGCTGTTCATGTTCTTTACGCTGCGGAAAAAGTAATAGACGAAAAAGCCAATCAGCAGGGCCGGCACCAGGTTGATAAAGAACGAGCCATCGATCCGTCCCCGCGGCTGCAGCGAGTAGGGCAGGCGGGCTTCGGCGACGCTGTCCATGGCCGCGCTGAGCGCGACAGGGCGCGTCGTGTAGCTGTGGCCGCTGTTTAGCTGCACGCGCAGCGCGACTAGCTCGGCGTTTTCCTCATGCGGTTCGAGGCGCACCGAGGCGACCTGACCGTCGCGGACATCGGCGAGGAAGGCGGCGTAGTCAGGGCCGGGCCGGCTCTTGCCCAGCAGCTGATAGATCGCGATGCAGGCGCAGACCAAAAGGAACCAGGACAGCAGCGTCTTGTGACTCTGTTTCATCGGCATGGCGGCACAGCCGCACGCTACTACGAAAGCCGAGCGAGCCGCGCGGCAAACCCGGGGACGGTCTTGCCAGCGACGGCGCAGCCACTAGAGCAGGAGCAGGGTGAAAAAGGCGATGCCGACTAGCCCGACTAGCCCGGCCAGGCTGTAGAGGAACAGCAGCGCCAGGCTCTTGCACAGCGTCCGCGCGATCGACTCGCCATAGACCGCGCGCAGGGCCAGCACAAGCTGGACATAGCAGAGCAGCAGCATCCCCCCCAGGTGGGCCCGCAGCGGTGGCAGCAAGCACAGCAGCAGGATGAACAGGACGTAGGCATGCAGGTGCAGCGCGCAGGTCAGATGCTCGATGTAGAAGCGACGGCGGCCGAGGTAAAGGAGCTTGAGCAGGAGGGCAAAGACCGGCAGGAGGAAGATCATGCCCTTGGAGGCCTGGGCCAGAAAGCCCTCTTTCAGCCGTCGCTGCGCCTCCTTTGGGTCGGCCTGCTGCAGCAGCTTGAGCTGGCTGCGGATGTGCTGCTCTAGCCGCGTGAAGCCCAGATGAACCTCCGGCTCGCTGCGGCTCGTCGCGTCGGTGATGGCGAGCTGTGACTCGACGCGCGTCCCGCCGGCCGGACCCGGGCTGCGGCCGAGGTTCAGCGAGCCTTCGAAGTGGACAAACGACAGCGCGAAGAAGTAGGCGACGCTAAACAGAAGATAGATACGCAGCGGCGAGCTATAGCGCATGCGCCGGCCGGCGTTGTACTCGCGGGTCAGGAAGCCCGGGCGAAGCAAAAACGGAATGACCGTGCGACCGAGCCGCGAGTCGATCTGAAACAGACCGTCGAGGGCGTCGCTGAGCAGCTCCCAGGTCGAGACGCGGTAGTCGACATTCCGCTGGCCGCAGCTTGCACAGAAGCTGCCGCTGACTGGCTGTTCACAGTTTAGGCAGCGCGAGGGCACCAGCGACATGAGGTCGCTACGCTAGCCCATTTGCCGTCGTCGGGGCTAGCCGCTGCGCAGCAAGCGCAGCACCGTCTGGGCGGGCCCGCGAGCTCCCCGGGGCAGGCTGGCGACCGCTGTGCCAAGGGATCGCAGCTGCCACCGCCCAGCGTCTGGTCCGTCGCCTGGATCCAGCGAATCAGGCCCGTTGTTTTCGATCAGGCAGCCCTGGCGGGCGACGGGCGGCCGGGTCAGGCGGACCGCGTCTGGCGGGCCGGGTCGGGCGGGCCGGGTCGGGTCGGGGGGGCCGGGGACGACGGGCTAGGGCTCGACGATGTCGGCTTTGAGGCTGACGACGAAGCCGACGATCTGGTCGCGCTCGGGCTGGGGGACAGCGAAGGTGTCGAGGGTGGCGGCGGCGTGGCTGAGGAAGCGCGACCAGTCGGACTCGCTGATGCGCATGCCGCGGTGCGACAGGCGCATGTCGCGGCCGGTGTAGTACATGGGGCCGCCGGTGGCATGGGCCAAAAAGTCGATGAGCAGCTGCTTTTCGCGACGGAGACCGTCGTCGCCGCGATGCTGCCAGAAGCGGCCAAGCTGGGCGTCACCCTGCAGGCGCGGCAGAAGATCGCTGACCACAGCGACGATGCCGTCATAGCCACCGATGCGATCGTACAGAGATTGTTCCTTCATGGCGCGATGCACTCCTTGCGGATTAGGGCAGAGGTCGCGGTGCGCGGTGATGGCCCCGCAGCACAAAGCCTATCAAGGATCCCGTCGCAAAGATCGCGCCCGCGCAGAAGGTGTAGGTCGGGCCGAGTGTCTTCCACAGGTAGCCGGCGAGCACGCTGGCCGAGAACAGCGCGAGGCCACAGATCAGGTTGAACATGCCAAAGGCCGTGCCACGTAGCTCGGCCGGGGCCTCGTCGGCGACTAGGGCGGTCAGGATGCCCTGCGACAGCCCCATATGCAGGCCCCACAGAGCGACGCCGAAGAACACGGTGGACGCGCTGCCGGCGAAGGCCAGGGCCAGGTCGGCGACGATTAGCACGAAGGTGCCCAGCGTCAGCAGGCGCGGCTTGCCCAGGCGGTCGGCGAGGATGCCAGCCGGCCAGGCGGCGGCGGCATAGACGATGTTCATGACGATAAGGACGAGCGGGGCGTAGCGGGCCGGCAGGTGGATGCTGTCGCCGCGCAGGATCAGGAAGGCATCCGAGAAGCGGGCCAGGGTCAGAAGCGCCGCCAGGGTGGTGATGCGATAGAACGAGGCCGGCAGGCGGGCTAGCTGGCTGCGGCGCAGCGGGAAGGGGCGCGGCTCTTGCCGGTCTTTTCGCGGCGGCTCGGCGATGGCCAGCCAGATCAGCAGCACCACCAGCATGGCCGGCCACATCGCGGCCCAAAACACCAAGCGAAAGTCATCGCGCGAGCGGAGCAGCAGGGCCATGGCCAAGAGCGGGCCGAGGATGGCGCCGACGTTGTCGAGCGACTGGCGCAGGCCATAGGCGGCACCGCGGATCTCGGGCGGCGTGATGTCGGCCAGCAGGGCATCGCGGGGGGCGACGCGGATCCCCTTGCCGACGCGATCGAGGAAGCGCGCGAACAGCACGGTGCCCAGGGTCTGCGCCCCGGGAAACAGCGGCCGCGTGGCCGCCGCCAAGCCATAGCCCAGCAGCAGAAGCGGCTTGCGCCGACCGATAAAGTCGCTGAGCGCGCCCGAGAAGATCTTGACGATGGCGGCCGTCGATTCGGCGATGCCCTCGACGATGCCGACCCACAGCGCGCTGACCCCTAGCAGCGAGGTCAGAAACAGCGGCAGCACGCTGTGGATCAGCTCCGAAGACACATCCATAAGCAGGCTGATCAGCCCGAGCGCAATCACGCCTGACGGCATTTTCGGACGCGACATCGGCACTCCTCTGTAAGGCCCGACTGTACTCTGATTGGCGGCGGCGGCGGGAAGTCGCAGCCAGGGCCGGAGCAGCGACGGCTTAGGTAGAGATCGGGGCGAGGGTGGGGACGCCTGGGGAAACTATCTAGGCGCCATGGGAGGGCCGGCGCAGCGTCGCGGCTAGCCGTTGACCAGCAGGCCGGTGCGCGGCTCTAGGCTGGCCAGCCAGGTGCGGGCCTCGGCTTCCTTGCGGAAGAAGGCGAGCGGGAAGCTGCGACGGCTGAGCAGCTTGATGGTGCGCAACAGCAGCAGGGTCATCGGCCGCATGAAGCTGGCCGGCGGCGTGACCAGGGCGACGCCGCTGGCGGCATGCTCGCAGCTCCACTCGGCCACCAGGCGGCGCTGGTCGGGACCGAGCGGCGGCGTGTGCATGCTGCTGACTCGCAGCAGGTAGAAGCGGCCGTGTCGTCGCTCGACCTCTTCACAGATGCGCAGCGCGCGCTCGCACTCTTCGGGCGTGATGCCGGCTTCGCCCTGCACGCGGACCAGCGGTCCCTCGACAGTGATCGTGATGGTGTCCCAGGTGAGCGCGCCGTGGCCAGCGATCGCCTGTAGCTCGGCCTCGGACAGGACCCGCTCACTAATCGTGCGGAGATTGATGAGCATCGTACTTAGCATCGCACAGCGAGCCGGGGCCGGGAAAGCCTCTGTACGCAAGAAAACTTAGGGCGTCAGCAGGGAGTAGGGGATTTGACTAGGCGCCCAGTGGGTTTCGCCGATGGCGAGCTCGACGAGGTGCTCGATGTCGCGGCCGAGGGCCTGCTGCAAGAGGCGCGGCGGCTCGTCCATGGGCTCATCCGAGAGGCGAAACGTCGCGTAGTGCATCGGCACCAGGTAGCGAGCCCCAAGATCGTGGAAGGCGCGTGCGGCGTCCTCGGGCGAGATGTGCTGCGCGCACATGAACCAGCGCGGCTCATAGGCGCCGATCGGCAGCAGGGCATAGTCGATATTGGCGAAGCGGCGGCCGATTTCCTTGAAGGCGGCGGGATAGCCGGTGTCGCCGGCGAAGTAGACCGAAGCGCTGGCTAGCTGGAGCACGTAGCCGCCCCACAGGCTCTGGCGATCGTCGGTGAGGCCGCGGCGCGACCAGTGCTGCGCCGGGACCAGGGTGATGAGCGCCTTGTGGCCGCCGGCCCCGACCACCTCAGTGGTCTGCCACCAGTCAAGCTCGGTCACGCGGGTCAGGCCGCGGCGGCGAAACCAGTCGGCCAGGCCAAGCGGCACGATGTAGTGGACCTGCGGACCGAGCGCCCGCACGCTCGGCTCGTCGAGGTGGTCGCGGTGGTTGTGCGAGATGACCACGGCGTCGATCGGCGGCAGGTTGGCCAGGGCGACGCCGGGCTCGGCGAAGCGGGCGTAAAAGCCGCTGATGCGCGGCGAAAAGATCGGGTCGGTCAGCACCGAGACGCCGCCGCCTTGGACCAGCAGCGTGGCGTGTCCGATCCAGGTCACCGACAGCCGGCTGCGCTCGCTGCGCAGGCGCTCGCCGTCGTTGTGGATGACGCGCGGGCTGAACTCGGGGAACCGGCGCGGGCGCGTCGTGATCCAGCGCAGGAACTCCGGGATCGTCGGAAAGCGCGGCCAGTCGGCCGGATTTTCAAAGCGTCCATGTTTCCACTGCGGCGAGTCGGGATAGGCCACGCGCGTGCATCCTCCGAGCAAGAAAAGCAGGCACAGCCCGCCGAGGAGCGGGCGCAGGAAATGGTAACCAACTTGACTGGACTTGGTGTACATCACGTGGCCATGTCGTCTGTGAGTTTGTCTAACGGGGCGCTTAGCACGCCGGCTGGGGCTGCGGCTACTGCCGCGGTTGCAGCGAGCGAGCGAGCGGCCGGCACCGCCGCGATCCAGCTGAGCTCGCCGGCGGCGCGCCGGGTGTTCATCGAAAACTTCGGCTGCCAGATGAACGACTACGACGTCGAGCGCATGGTCGAGGTGCTGCGCCGCAGCGGCTTCCAGCGCATCGAGGAGCCAGAGGGCGCCGACCTCATCGTCATCAACACCTGCTCGATCCGCGAGAAGGCCGAGCACAAGGCGGCCTCGGCGGCTGGGCGCTACAAGCCGCTTAAGGATAAGAACCCGAGCTTGGTGGTGGCCATCGGCGGCTGCGTCGCGCAGCAAGAAGGCGATGCCCTGCTGCGCAAGATTCCCATCGCCGACCTGACGTTCGGACCCGATCAGATCCCGCGCCTGGCCGAGCACTTTGGCCGCATCGCCGGGCGACCCGAGGCGGCAGGGGCCGCGGCGGCGGTGAGCGCGGCGAGCCCGGCCATCCCCAACCGCTATCGCCTGCGCCTGGCCAAGACCGAGGTCATCGACGTCGAAGACTACGAGTTTCTGACCGCCGATCCGCGACCGGGCGAGGTCCGTGTGACGGCGCTGGTGACGATCCAGAAGGGCTGCGACAACTACTGTGCCTACTGCGTCGTGCCCAACACCCGCGGCCGCGAGGTGTCGCGTCCCGCCGATGAGGTGCTGGCCGAGGTGGCGCGCTTCGTCGAGCTTGGGGCCAAGGAAGTGACGCTGATTGGCCAGAACGTCAACGCCTACCACGCCATCGGCACGCCGGACGGCGACGACTTTGCCGAGCTTCTGCGACGGGTAAACGGGGTGCCTGGCCTGCTGCGGCTGCGCTACACCACCAGCCACCCGCACTACTTTTCGCAGAAGGTGGCGGATGCCTTCGCGAGCTGCGACAAGCTCTGCCCGTGGCTGCATCTGCCGGTGCAGGCCGGCAGCAGCGCGGTCCTGGCCCGCATGGCGCGCGAGTACAGCCGACAGGACTATCTCGATAAGATCACGTACCTGCGGCGGGTGTGTCCGGATATTTCCTTGTCCACCGACATCATCGTCGGCTACCCCGGCGAGAGCGAGGCTGACTTCGCCGAGACGCTGTCGCTGCTGGAGGCGGTGCGCTACGACTCGATCTACTCGTTTGCCTACTCGCGCCGCCCAGGGACGCCGGCCATCGATCTGCCCGATGATGTCCCGGCGGAAGAAAAGTCGCGTCGGCTGGCCGCGGTGCAGAGCCTGCAGAAGACGATCACCGCCGAGCGCCTGGCGCGCTTGGTGGGTCGCGTCGAGCCGGTCTTGATCGAAGGCTTCGCGCGCATGGGCAACGGTCAGCTGTGCGGCCGCACCGGCGGCAACCACACCGTCAACATCCGCACGGAACCGACGTCGACGTCATCGGCGGCGGGCCCGGCCTCGCTGATTGGCCAGATCGTGCCGGTGCGAATCAGCGAGTCGCGCATCCATACGCTGGTCGGTACGCTGGCCTAGCGCGCTTGGCCGCCGGCCGGCTGCGGCTTGTGCGAAGATGCTCCAAGGACATCCCATGCGCGCATCCCCCAGCCTGCAAGCCCATCCCTGGCACGGCGTCGCCACCGGCGAGCAAGCGCCGATCATCGTCAACTGCTACATCGAGATCGTCCCCACCGACACGATCAAGTACGAGGTGGACAAAGAGAGCGGCCACCTCAAGCTCGACCGGCCGCAGAAGTTTTCTAACTTCTGTCCGGCCCCGTATGGCTTCGTGCCCAGCACCTACTGCGGCGCTCAGGTGGCGGCCTGGGCGATGCAGAAGACCGGCCGCGAGGGCGTGGTCGGCGACGGCGATCCTCTCGACATCTGCGTGCTGACCGAGCACACCATCAACCGCGGCGGCATCCTGCTGCGGGCCCGACCGATAGGTGGCCTGCGCCTGTTCGATCGCTCGGAGGCCGACGACAAGATCATCGCCGTGCTGGTCGACGATCCGGCCTACGGCGTGATCTCGGACATCTGGCAGGTGCCGACGCCGCTGGTCGATCGCCTGCGCCACTACTTCCTGACCTACAAAGATCTGCCGGAGCCGATCGGCGCGGAGCGCAAGCGGCGCTGCGAGATCAGCCACGTGTACGACGCAGCCGAGGCGCACGCCATCATCCGCGCGGCGCAGGCCGACTACGCCACGCTGATGGGCAAGTAGCGGCTCGGGCTGCGCTCTGGCTTGGGCTCTGGCCTTGGCCGGCGCCGGGCCGCGCGGCGGGGGAAAAACTTTACGGGGCCGCCGCTGCCTCTACGATTCCGCCCTGATGTCTGGGTCGGCTGCCGGCGCAGCTAGACCGCAGACCGAAAGGATACGGGCATGAGTCCTGCGCGGAATGGTTCCTCTTCCTCTTTGACCGGCTGGCTGGCGATGGCGCTAGCGGGCGTGCTGTCGACCTATATCGCGGCGCGCTCCTGGGTGCAGGTGCGGCTGCATCGCGACCGCCATATCGAAGTCACCGGCTCGGCCAAGCGCCGCATTGTCTCTGACTTGATCAACTGGCAGGCGACCGTGACGACGGAAAACCTCGATCGCACCGCCGCTTACAAGCAGCTGCGCGAGCACGTTGAGCAGACGCTGACCTATCTCAAGAAGCAGGGCATCGAGCCGGCTGAGCTGCGCGTGCAGTCGGTCGAGACGGAAGAGATCGTCGAGACCGAGTACCTCGGCAAGGGGGACGACCGCATCGAGCGCAAGGTCAAAAAAGGCTTTCGCACGACGCAGACGGTCGAGATCTCGTCGAAGGACGTGGCCAAGGTGGAGCGCGTCTCGCGCGAGGTGACGCAGATCATGGAGTCGGGCGTGCGCATCTCGTCCGCGCAGCCGAGCTACTACTACACCGGCCTGGGCGCGCTGAAGATCGAGATGCTGGCCGAGGCGGCCAAGGACTGTCGGCAGCGGGCCGAGCGCATGCTTAGCTCGACGGGCGGAGCCAACCTGGGCAAGCTGCGGCGGGCCGATATGGGGGTGATCAACGTCAACCCCGCTAACTCGACCGAGGTCTCCAACGAAGGCAACAACGACACCTCTTCGGTTGAAAAAGACATCCTGACCGTCGTGCACTGCTCGTTCGATCTCGACGCCTAGGCGGACGCAAGCACACCCTCGGGCTTGCCCCCGGCCGCCGGCTTGTCCTATGCAGCGGCAGGAGGCTTGTTCATGGCGGTTGAACTTTCGTTGCCGGCTGCGCGGGCTCGCTGGGCGCGGCGGCAGGGACTTGGCAGTGTCGGTTCGCAGCTACCCGACCTGGCGCAGATCGTGGCCCAGACGGGCTGGCTGCGCACCCTGGGGGGAGTCGATGTCTATCTGGCCCTGCGGGCCCGCGTCCCCAGCCTGCGCGCGACGGACTTGGATGCCGCGGTCAGCGCTGGTGAGCTGTGCGTGACGCCAGCGGTGCGCGGCTGCATCTACCTGGTTCCGCGTCCACATGTGCCGCTGTGTCTGCGCTTGGCGGAGGAAGAGTGGCGTCGCGGGGCGGACCGCGATCTGCAGAAGACGGGGGTGCCCTGGCGCGAGGTCGAGGAGCTAGGCGAGGCGGTGTACCAGGCGCTGGCCGCGGCGCCGCTGTCCCCCGATGGGCTGCGGCGGATCTTGCCCAAAGGAGCGGTGCGCAGCCTCGGTGAGCTCGGCAAGGCGGTGGGTCTCTCGTCGCCGCTGCCGGTTGCTCTGCGCTGGCTGGAGTTCGCCGGTCGCATCGAGCGCAGCTTGGCCCGCGGGCGCCTGGATAGCGAAAAGTATCTGTGGCGGCGCTGCGCCCAGAGTCCGTTTGCCGCGGCCAACTTCCCGGCGGATTCCGCGGGTCGTCATGTCGCGCTGGCGCGCATCTTCTTTGCCCAGCACGCACCGGCCACGGAGCGCGAGCTTGCCGAGTGGTCGGGGCTGACGCTGGGCCAGGTGCGGGCGGCGATCGCGGCGCTGCCGGAGCTACAGCCGGTGACCATCCCGGGGCACGCTGAGCGCGCCTATGCCCTGCCCGAAGATCTGCATCCGGATGCGCTGGCCGAGCGGCAGTCGGAGGCCGCGCCGCGCTTCTTGCCGTTTGCCGACAACCTGCTCGTCATTCACGGTGGGCTGGGCGCGCTCTGCGCTGCGCCGGAGCACGATCGACAGGTGCCGCTGTGGGGCGGACGCAAGAGCAGCGAGCGCCTCGGCGATGCCCGTCATGCTGCTCTGCGGGCCATCGTCTATGGCGGAGAGCTCGTCGGGTTTTGGGAGCTCTCGGCGCACGACGGCCGGCTTGTGCACGCGCTGTTTGCGGCTGGTCGCGCTGCCGCGGGCCTGGTGGCTGAGGTTCGTCGCGTGGCGGAGGATACGCGGCGCTTTCTGCTCGAAGAGCTGGGACATGGGCGCAGCTTCAGCCTGGACACCGACGGGGCGCTGGATACTCGGGCGCGCTGGATCAGCGCGATGGCGGGATAGCCGCGCTGGTCTCTGCGGTGGCGGTGTCTGCAATTGCCTTGCTTGACCCGATCGGCGATCCTCGAGCGACGCTGTCGGTGCATGCGCCGCACGTGGAAAGGACCCGCGCAGATGTCGCTGTTGTCCACAGATCGGCTGGGGAGCCGTCTTGGCGGCTCAGCCGCCACCGTCGAAGAAGGGGGGGCCGCTCGGCCCACGGAAGGGCGCTGGCGTCGGCTGCTGGTCGCGGGCGCGCTGGCCCTTTTGGCCTGCCCGGCGCCGCCAGTCCCGGATCCGCCACCTCGGACCGCCCCGCCGCCGCCACCGCCCAAGGTGGTGGCGCCCCCGCCGGCTCCTCCGCCTGCCTCACCGCGGCCAGGCGACATCGTCATCAACCAGGCCGACCTGTTCGGTCAGTTCGAGAGTCGCCAGGGCGCTGTCGTCACCATCCGCGCTCTCTTGGTCATGACGCCGAATCACCCGCAGGTCGGTCACAAGGGCACGCTGGCCTGCGCGCCCACCGGCGGCGGTGCGGAAGACGACTGGCTGACCATCGCGGATGTCGAGGTCAAGCGTCCTCTCGACGACCAGAGTCGCATTCAGGTCCGCTTGGTCGGCGGTGACAAGCCGCTCCTGTTGCCGGGACCGAAGAAGGCGACCCCCCTGCCTAAGAACACGCGGCTGCGCCTGCGCTGGGAATACTAGCCCGCTTGGTCCGCCTTCCTCGTCGCTGGGGCGCGCGACGAGCCAGCCAATCGACTACAGATCGGCCTGCAGCTTGGGCGCCGTGACGCGCATCAGATAGCGGCCCTTGCCTGCGATGCCGTTGGGCGTCACCGCCACCGCCAGGAAGTAGTCCTTGGTCAGGATGCGGATGAGGATGGTCATCTTCTCGGTGCGGATGGTGACGTCCTCGATGCCGCCGGTGTCCAGGCCCTCAGCGGCCTTGCGCACCTGGCCGAGGATGTGGCTGAACTCCATGCCTACCGTCTGGATATCGATCTTTTTGGCCTCGGCGACAAAGGTCTCAACCGGGATGCCATCGAAGCCCATGAGCAGTGCTGCAAGTCCACCCTGAGTCTGCTCGACAATGCGGCGCAAATTATCGCGGAACATGCATCTTTTGTACTGTTCTTGGGCAGTCGGCGTCAATCCTCGGCGCGACTGCGTCGGGCACTTCGGGGGTGGCGGGCCGCTTGGGCGGGCCTAGTCGGGGGCGCTTCCTTGGTGCTGGGCGGGGCGCTTGCTGTCGGCTGGTCGGCGTCGAGGCCGTACTCGCGCAGCTTGTACAGCAGGGCCCGCGGCGAGAGCTCCAGCAGGCGGGCGGCTGCCGAGCGATTGCCGCGGGTGCGTCCCAGTGCGCGGCGGATCAGCAGAGCCTCCAGCCGGGCCTGGGCCTGCTTCAGCGAGAGCTCATCGGGCGAGAGGCCAAGGACGCGGGCCAGGTCGCCCTCGGCGGTGGTGACGCGGGCGCTGTCCGGCCAGCCGAGGGGCGACACCGGCGACTGCGACAGCGGCAGGTCCGCGGCATCGAGCACCGTCGCTCCTGGCTCGGCCAGGACGGCAGCTCTCTCGATCGTGTTTTCCAGCTGTCGGACATTGCCGGGCCAGCTCTGAGCGAGCAGGACTTGCTGCGCCGCGGCGGTAAAGCCAGAGAGCGGGCGCCCGAGCCGCAGCGCCGCTCGCCGCAGAAAGAGCTGAGCGAGGGGCAGGATGTCCTCCTGGCGCTCGCGCAGCGCCGGAACGTGCAGTGGCACGACGGACAGACGGTAGTACAGGTCCTGGCGAAAGCGGCCGGCTGCGACCTCTTGTTCGAGATCGCGCAGCGTCGCCGCCACGATGCGCACATCGACCCGCACGGCTTCATGTGCCTCGGCCCCGAGCGGCTGCACCAGCTGATAGGGCGGGGCGGCAGGGTTTTCCGGATCGCGATGGCTCTGCAGAACGCGCAGCAGCTTGACCTGTAGCGGCGGCGACAGCTCGGCGATCTCATCGAGAAATAGCGTGCCGCGATCGGCATCGAGCAGCACGCCGCGCTGATCGCGGACGGCATCGGTAAACGCGCCGCGGCGGTGGCCGAACAGCAAGCTCTCAAGCAGCGTCTCCGGCAGTGCGCCGCAGTTTACCGCTCGGAACGGACCGTCATGGCGGGGCGAGAAGTCATGCAGGGCGCGGGCCAGCACTTCCTTGCCGGTGCCCGACTCGCCGGTCAACAGCACCGTCGTTGCGTGCGCCGCGACACGCCGCAGCTTGCCGAGCAGTGAGGTCATGCTGCGTGACACGACCAGCATGCCTGGGGGCACTGCCGCGTCGGGCGGAGCGCTGGGGCTGGCCGGCCCACTTTGCGCTGGCGTCGCCGGCGCGGGCGTCGTCGGCAGAAAGCGCGCCGCGGCGGCAGCAACCAGGGGATCGGGCCGGGCCGCCTCCCGCGCGGCGGCCTTGCTGAGCGCCAGCACGATATCGGCGGGACGATAGGGCGGCGGCAGATAGTCGTAGGCTCCCGCGGCGAGCGCGGCGCGCGCTGCCTGTGCACACTCGGAGATCGGCAGTGCCTGCCCACCCAGGGCAATCAGCGTCGCACCCCCTGCCAGCTGGGGCAGGAGCTGCGCCAGCTGCGAGTCGGCGTCTTCACACAGGACCAGATCGATGGCCTCGCCGCGCAGCAGCGCTTCCGCCGTCGCCACATCGGCCGCGCAGTGGACAGAATAGCCGTACTCGCGCAGCTCCCGCGCCAGCGCAGCGCCGACTGCTCCATCGCGCAGCAGCAGGAGCAGGCGCCGACGTTCCCGAGGATCCATGGGGCGACGCTAAGCGCGGCACGGCTTTTTGACAAGCGCGCCAGCGGGGCGATATTCGGCAGGACCATCATGACAACCACGACGACGTCCGCGACGAATCCCGCGACCCCGCCCACCTCGCAGTCAGCCAGTCCTGCCCCGGCTGCGGCGGGACCGGCGACGGTGCTCTCCGGCATCCAGCCTTCGGGAGGGTTTCATATTGGCAACTATCTGGGCGCGGTGCGCGACTGGGTGCGCCTGCAAGAGACCTATCGCTGCCTGTACTGCATCGTCGATCTGCACGCCCTGACGCAGGCCTATGACCCCGCTGGTTTGCCGGCCCGCGTGCGCGAGATGGCGATTGAGCTCCTGGCCTGCGGCATCGATCCCGAGCGCGCGACCCTGTTCGTGCAGTCGCACGTGCCTGAGCACAGCGAGCTGGCCTGGATTTTGGCGACGGTGACGCCGTATGGCGAGCTGTCACGCATGACCCAGTTCAAAGAAAAGAGCGAGCGCGCCGACTACGTCAACTGCGGCCTGTTTACCTATCCGGTGCTGATGGCAGCCGACATCCTCTTGTACAAAGCGACCCATGTTCCCGTCGGAGAGGACCAGATTCAGCACCTAGAGCTGACGCGCGAGATCGTGCGCCGCTTTAACAATCGCTTCGGCCAGACCTTCGCCGAGCCGATGCCGCTGCACAAAGAGCCGCTGCGCATCCTGGGCCTGGACGGCAAGCAGAAGATGTCCAAGTCGCTGGGCAACTACATCGCCATCGGCGACGATGCCGAGACCATCCGCAAGAAGGTGAGCGGCGCGTTTACCGACGAGACGCGGCTGCGCAAAAAAGATCCCGGCCATCCCGAGAGCTGCTATGTCTGCGGCCTGCAGGGCTACTTCTCGGCGGAAGACAAGGTGGCCGAGCTGCACGAGGGCTGCCGCTCGGCGCGCATCGGCTGTGTCGAGTCGAAGCGGGCGCTTTCCGACGCGATGATCGAGAAGCTGCGGCCGATTCAGGAGCGCAAGCGCGAGCTGCAGGCCAAGCCCGGCTACATCGATGAGGTGCTGTGGCAAGGCGCGGAGCGAGCCCGCGTCCTGGCCCGCAACACCATGGCCGAGGTGCGTGAGCGCTTGGGCCTGCTACCACCCAAGTAACACCGAATCAGCGACGAGCGCGCGGGGGCGGTAAGCGCGCGTGACAGGCGGCGCGGCTTGCGTTACGGTGCCGCCGTCTCCGCCACTTGTGCTCGTGAGGTCGCTGTCATGCTCCGCTGCGTCCCCTGTCGAAACCTGCGTGCTGCTTTTTTGCCCTGCGCGGGCCTGCTGGCGCTGCTTCTGAACGTCCACCTGGGGTGCAACGCGGGCCGCCTAAGCGACGTCGGTGACGAGCCCGGAGCCGGCGACCTGGGCCGGCCGCCCGGCGGCGAGGACATGGCGCAGGCGGGCTGTCGCGGGCGCTTCTGTCAGGTGCCCAAGTGCAGCGGCACCGCGACGACCGAGATCACGGGCCGCCTGTTTGCGCCAAACGGCACCGACCCGGTTCCCGGGGCCACCGTCTTTGTGCCGGTCGAGGCCGTGCCGGAGTTTCCCAGCAGCCTGACCTGCGATCTGTGCAACAACCTGCCCTATTCGGTGACCACGGCGACCACCGCCTATGACGGCAGCTTCACGCTGCGCGGGGTTCCGGCCGGCACGTTTCCCGTCGTGCTGCGCCTGGGCCGCTTTCAGCGCGTGGTCCAGGTCGAGACCACTCCCTGCGTGTCGCAGAACATCCCGTATGACAGCGGCACGGCCATGCGTGGCGTGCGCCTGCCGCGCCGCAACAACGAGCTCTCGCCGCAGGATCGCATCCCGCGCATCGCCGTGGTCAGCGGCGACAACGATCAGATCGAGTGCGTGCTGAAGCGCATCGGCGTCGACGAGCTCGACATGTACAACGGCCGCGCACTAGGCACCAAGAACCCGCCGCCGATCGCCGAGAGCGGCACGCTGTTTACCGACGAAAAGACGCTGAACAACTATCACATCGTTGTCGTCAACTGCACCGACAACCAGTTCCAGTCGCTGATCGGGGCTCGCGGTGTGCAGCAGAACCTTGAGCGCTACGTCGGGCGCGGCGGTCGCCTGTACGTCACCGACTGGGCCTACGATGTCATCGAGCAGGTGCCGGAGTTTTCGCCCTACCTGTGCTTCGAGCCGCAGAAGACCGGCGGGGCGCCGATGTGCATGGCGATGCCCGAGGTGGCGATGAGCGCTGACTCGTACAACTTCTACGGCGGCCAGTACAAGGTGCTCGACCCCGAGATGGCGCGCTGGCTGGGGCAGTTTCCCAGCATCATCGATCGCAACGACCGCGTGCGCGTCGATTACAGCTTCGTCGTCATCAACAAGGTCAGCGACAACGCCGATGGCAAGACCAAGGTCTGGGTCGATGGTCCCGCGATGAGCTTCGGCAACCGGCCGCAGACCGTCACCTTCGACTACAAGGCCTGCGGCCGCGTGCACTACTCGACCTACAACACCGAGCCCAACGCGGTGGTCAGCGACAGTGCGCGCTGGCCGAACAACTGCGGCAGCAAGCTGGCGGCGCAGGAGCGCTTGCTGGAGTACCTGTTCTTCAACATCGCGGCCTGCGTCGGCCCGCCGGGCTAGGCAGGGCTGCAAGCAGCGGGCAGGCAAGAGTCCATTCCCTCCACCCCCCTTTTGGGCGGGAGTGGGGCGCAGAGGCCAGGCGATGACACGCAGCAAGGACAAGGCGCAAGACGGGCGGACAGTGGCGCTGAGCGAGGTCTTCATCGACGATGTGACCTGGGGCTGTGCTACGCGGGCCCGCCGTGCCGAGTGGCAGCAGACGATCAGCGAGCTTGTGGCCGACAGCCGCTGCGAACAGCTGCTCTCGCCCGGCGAGGTGCCGGCCAGCGCGCTGCGCGCCTACGTGACGGTGGAAGCGACCGCTCTGCGCGTCGCCTTCCACGACGAGCGCGGCGACGAGCGCGGCCTGATCGAGCTGTCGCGTGGGGTCATTGCGCCGGTGTTTCGCGAGTATTTTTCGCTGCTCACCGCGATCGCCAGCCTGGGCATCGGCGCCTACTCACCGCAGGTCGAGGCGCTGGATATCGCGCGCAAGCTGATGCACAACGACGCCGCCGACCTCATCATCCGGCACGCGACGCGCATCGTTCCCGATCACCGCACGGCGCGCCACCTATTCACCCTGTTTCTGCTGGTCACGCACGACACCACCAAGTTGCACCCCGCTGGGTCATGAAAATAGCAACATAAATATATCAATTGTGAATCTATCAATCAATGCTTTAGGCCCTTTAAAATGATAAATTCATATTTAATTCATAGATCGATGAATGCTTTCCAGACCGTCCTAGCGTAGCTCTAGCTCGATCTGATCTTGTCCGGCGGGGCGTAGCTCGACGCTGCCTTCGCCGGTGAGCGTGCCGCTCTTGGCGTGAATGTGCAGCTTGCCGCTTGGCAGATCGGTCAGACGAAAATCGCCGCGATCGTCGGTGAGGGCGCGACCGCAGACCGTGCCATCGGTGGTGGTGGCGGTGATCAGCACGCCGCCGCGCGAGCCACTGTCGCTGCGCACCTGGCCGCGCAGGGTCGCGGCAGGCTCAAGCTCGATGCGCAGGTCGCGCAGGGTGATCTCGTCGGGCGACTGGCCGGCTGGGATGTCAAGGGGCAGGCTCAGCGGTGCAAAGCCCGGGGCGCGGGCCCGCAGGGTGGCGCTGCCGACCGGCAGACCGGTCAGCGCAAAGCCGCCATCTTTGCCCAGCGGAACGGGCTGGCTGCCGACGCTGCTCTGCAGGCTGAGGGTGGCGCCGAGCGGCAAGCTGCCGCGGTCGCGATCGCGCAGGCGGCCGGCGATGCCACCACCCGGCGACAGGGTCAGGGTCAGCTCGCGCCGGGGCTCATCGCCGCGTCGGGCCAGAGTAAGCGGTGCATAGCCGCGCTTCTGGGCGGTGAGGGTGAGGCTGCCGCGCGGCAGACCGCTGAGCCGAAAGCTGCCGCGACTATCGCTGAGCGCGACGGCGCGCGTGCTGCCGACCTGGGCATCGATGCGCACGCCGGCCACGGTATAGCCGCGCGCGTCGACGACATGGCCCTCGATGTCGCCGCCCGGCTGGTCGGATACCGGCTCGGGGCTGCTCTCGGCGGGATCGAGCGGGCCGGCCAAGCGACAGAGCGCGTCGGCCGGGATGGCGAGCCGCAGGATGACGATGCCGAGCGAGCGCCCCCCGCTCGGGCCGAGATCGAGCTCGACGCTGGCTATCCTCTCGTCGTGAGCCGCGCTGATCAGCACGCGGCCAGTGGCGCGCAGGCAGGCCCGTCCCTGGCTATCGGTTCGCAGCACCGCGCTGTCCTTGCCGTCGGCTAGCTGGCTGGCTGGCGCTGCGGGTGGTCCGCCGCGGGCGATGACTTCTTCGGGGAAGGGCAGCGATCCGGTATGGACTCCCAGCTCGCCGACGGCGCGGGTGGCGGCTGACGGGGCGGCGACGGCACTGCGATACGAGACCAGGGCTCCAGCCACGCGGTGCTCGCCGACATCGCAGACCTCGACGCAGACCTCGGTCAGCGCAGCGGCGGGGCCGGCATCGCGGCCCAGATCGTGGGGTGGGGAGAGGGGGCTCGACTCGACGCCGGCGGAGGGTGGCAGGGCTGTTGGCGGGGCTGCGGCTGCGTCGGGCGGAGTGGCGAGCGGGCCTGTCCTTCCAGGTGGCGCTACGCTTGCACCCCGCTGGGCAGCGCGGAAGCCCATCAGCGCTCCCCCCAGCCCACCGCCGAGCGTACCGATCAGCAGGAACAGCAGAGCGGCCGGGGATGTGGAGCGGTGGGGGCGTGGCATGAGCAGGTCAGGACGATGGGGCGATGTCGGTACATCGTGACACAGCCGGGCGGCCTGCGGACCTGCATTCAGGCCGGGCCGGCGGACCTGCAGCTAGATGAAGTTAGCGACGAGGCCGAGCTCGGTCAGGGTGTCGAGCTTCTGGTTGTAGTGGTAGGGGTGGTCCATCGGACTGGGGATCTTGGCGTTTACCGCCGGGGCGTTGTTGTAGCGCAGGCCAAACGCGGCGCGGAAGCTCAGCGGCTTCCAGATCTTGGTGGTGAACTCAGCCTTGGCGTTGACGCGCGTTGCCTCGGCAACTCCGACGGCGCGATCGCCGATGGTCAGCGGGACGAAGTTTAGCAGGGCCTCGGCGTTGAGCCGCAGCGCGCTGTGATCGCCGATGGACAGCACATAGCCAAAGAACAGCCGGCCCGAGTTTAGAAAGACGTTCGGCTCAAACATCGGGGCCGGCATCGTCATCATCATCATCGTCGTCGCTGGTGCCTGCAGCCGATCGAAGGTGAAGTCATAGCCAAGCTCGCCGAAGAGCTCGTGCATCTTGGTCTTGAGGATCTGCCGCGCATAGCCGACCTGGCCGCCGAGGAAGTACTCCTTGCTGGCCGGGATATCGAGGCCGCCGTAGGCGGTGATGTAGCCGGTGTTGTTGGGCGTAAAGAAGCGATCGTAGCGAAGCTGTCCCTTGAAGAAGGCCGCGGTCGTCGTGGTCTCCGGCTTGACCTGCGGCGCACCGGCCGGATCGAAGCCGGCATCCGGCGGGTCGATGATGACGAGGTTGGTGGTGAGGCCGTACAGCCCTTCGAGGTTGAGCTGGATCTTGTTTTTGCCATCGTTGCGCGAGACCAAGCCACCACCGCTGAAGGTGACGAGGTTGGCGTTACCGGTGGCGGCTGAAAATCCAGCCGAGGCGCTGGCCTTCCACACCACCTGCTTGACCTCTTCGGCCTTGCCAAACTCGTACTTGGCATCCTTGCCGGGTGGCGGTGGGGGCGGCGGCGGCGGCGCCTCGGGAGCGGGAGCGGGTGCCTGGGCCGGGGCGGGCGCCGGAGCAGGCGCTGGAGCAGGCGCCGGATCCTGGGCATAGGCCAGACCCATCAAGGAATAGCCAGCCAAGAGGGTTACGGCGAGGGACATGCGGGTGTGGGATCGAGAGGACAACAAGGTCATGGGACGAACACTCCTGAGCAGCCGACAAAAGGTAACATGACCCCACCGCGACAGCCGGGTTGGACCCTGCCGCCCTGTGCAGAGGAAGGTCACGAGAGGGGCGTAGTTTCGCGACCTAGGGCGGACGATGCAAAAAAAATGCAGCGAGTCGCCGCGTGCTCCGATCTGCGGGGGGGATTCTGCGGTAGGTTCTGGGGGTGCCGAAGGTGCCTGCCCATCGTCAAGCTCGTCGTCGCCGAACTACCAGCGCAACGCCGCCTTCCCCTGCATCCTCAGCCGGTACGTCCTCGGCTGGGCGCCCGCCCGCCGGTTCGCGAGCGCCGCGTCGTACGGGGCACAGTCGCCTGACCCGCGATAACTGGCTGCGCGCCGCCCTGGTGCAGATCGCCGAGCATGGCATTGCCGGCATCAACATCGCCGGGCTGGCGGCTTCGCTGCAGGTGACGACCGGCAGCTTCTATTGGCACTTCAGCTCACGCGACGAGTTGATCGAAGCCGCGCTGGATCTGTGGGAGACCGAGCGCATCGATGTCATCGAGACGCTGCGTGACATCAGCGACCCGCGTCAGCGCCTAGAGCAGCTAGTCGGCGACGTCTACCGCAACCGCGAGCGGGGGGCGCTGTTTGCTGCGCTGCAGGCCTCGGCCAGCGATCCGCGGGTCAGCAGCCGCTTGCGCCGCACCACGCAGCGGCGTCTGACTTTCCTGTCGCAGACCTATCGCGAGCTGGGCTATCCCATGGCCAAGGCGCGGCACGCTGCGCTGGCGCTGTATTCGCTGTACACCGGCCTGTGGGAAGTGATCCGGACGCTGCCCGTTTCCGACGAACACGCCGTCTCGGGCGAGCGCCTGACGGAGTACGTCGAGTATCTGCGCAGCCTGGTCCTGCTGTAGGCGCGGCGGGGGCGGTCCGCGAGGCTGGTCGGTTCAGCGCGGCTCGCGGCCCGGCTTCAGGGGGCAGGCGAGCTGGCAGGGATCGGCACACGATAGACATCGAAGCCGATCTGGCCGTGCACGACCAGGGCGATGACTTCGCTCTGTCCCGGGATGCGCACGAAGTCGCGGGCGCTGTCGATGACCCAGCGGGCCTGGCGCTGCTCCTCGTCGATGAAGATCAGGCGATTGTAGACGCCGCGGCCGGCTGCATTGCTGATCGCCAAGAGCGAGCCGGGGCGAACCTCCAGCCACTGGCGGACGTTCTTGGCCAGCATAAGCGGACGCTCGCGGTCCCGGGCGACGAGGCGGGCCGACATGAGCTCGCCGCTGTTGTCGGAGCGCGCGGCGTTTTCCAGCCAGCGAATGCGGGCCCGCTCGCTGCTGTCCGGGGTAGCGGCGTCGATTGAAAACGTCGGTCGCCGACCCCGATTCATAAAGCGCCAGTCGCCAAGCCAGCCATCGCCGATGCCCGCCCCGTAGGTCAGGGGCGGGTCGCTGCTGTAGACCGGCACGCCGCCAGGACCGATGGCCAAGAGCTGGCCGACCGGGGCTGGCACCAGCAGGCGAGCGATGCCGCTCTCGCTGAGCTCGATGAGGCCATCGTGGCGCAGATACAGGATGCCGCCGCTGCTAAGCCGCAGGATGGCGGGATTGCAAGCGGCGCTGTCCAGTGTCTGGGCGGTGCCAGTGGCCAGCAGCAGGCGGGCCAGGCCGCGCATGCCGCAGAAGTACAGGGCCCGCGCGCGGCTGTCGATGATCACATCGCGATCGAACATGCCCAGCGGCCACTCGGTCTTTCGTGTCGTCGAGTAGGCCAAGAGCTGGTCGTCGGCATCCTGGGT
This sequence comes from uncultured Myxococcales bacterium, assembly GCA_964628555.1. Lineage (GTDB taxonomy): Bacteria > Myxococcota_A > Polyangia > Palsa-1104 > JAEUJZ01 > JAEUJZ01. The sequence continues at coordinate 29,876 of CAZVMD010000014.1, forward strand.
GAAGAAGACATCGCCGCGTGGCTCGAAATAAAAGCGGCCCTTGTCGAAGGGCTGCTTGGGATCGACGCCGACCGGCAGCGGTAGCTCACGGGTGAAGCTGCCGTCGCTGCGTTGCAGCAGGAAGGTCATCTTGGGGTTTTTAGCCGGGATGTAGGCGAACGCGCTGTCGTTGGGCGCAGCCAGCAGCACGCCATCGCCGGGTGGCAGCGTGAATTCGCCGATCGGCGCACTTACGCCGGGTCGCCGCAGCCGCAGCTGTACATCCCCCTTGCCGTCGCTGGGCCGGGTCAGCAGGTACAGCATCGAGCCGCTCGCCAGGATCTGGTCGGCGCTCCAGGTCTCGCTGCTTTCGTCGCTGAGGCGGACGAGCCGGAAGGTATCGGGCCACTTCTCGGGCGGCGGCCAGGTCTCGGGCTGGGCCTGCGCCATCGCCACCCACAGATCGTCGCGCTCCGGCGTGGCCTCGGCGCCCTGCAGCAAGATCGCGGTGCGCGCGGGACCCAGGCCAAGGTTGAGCTGACGGTACTGGGACGGCGGAATCGGCTCGCCGAGCAGCGGCACATCGACCCCCGCCTCGTCGAAGCTGTAGGCGCAGCCGCCACCCCCTAGCGTCGACAGGAGAGCCAACAGAGCAAGGCCGTGGCGGAGGGCGGCAGCACCCAGCATGCGCTTTGACACAAGACGGACGGTAGCACAGGCCGCGGCGGGCCTGCGCTGGGCGCGGTGCCGCGGCGCGGCCTCCCGAGTACGCCGTGATTGACACTGCTTGGGCGCGCACGCACTCTCTTTGGCGTGCAGGTCTACATCATTCGACACGGTCACGCGATCGACGAAGGGCCCGGGCTCAGCGACGAGCAGCGCTATCTAACGAAGAAGGGTCGCAAGGTCGTGCGCGAGGTCGGACGGGTGCTGCGCGACCTGGGCGTGGAGTTTGACGCCATCCTGACCAGCCCGCTGGTGCGAGCGGTGCAGACCGCTGAGCTGATTGCCGAGCGCACCGACTACCTTGACGTCATCGAGGCGCTGCCGGCCCTGGCCCCGGGGGTGCCACCGCGCATCGTGGCCGCTGAGCTACCGACGCGGGGTGGCCGGGTGGCGGTGGTGGGACACGAGCCGGGGCTGTCGATGCTGGGGGCCTACCTTACCGGCCGCCCAGCCTTTCCGCCGCTGCGCAAAGCGCAAGTCAGCGTGGTCGAGGATGGCCGCCCACTGTGGTTTATCCACCCCGATACCCTAGAAAAAGATCGCCTAATTTTGGCCTAAACAGCGGCGGCGCTGACCGGGATATTTACCGCAAAGCGAGACGGCGCTTGTTCTGGCCTATGCGCTGTCTGTTTTCGTCGCTGATCGGCCCTGACTCTCAATAAATCGCCCCAGCACCACCAGCGTAATCCGCCAATAAAACTCTACATGTTTGTAGATAGATTCGGTGGCGAACTGGCTAATTGTTAGTGTTAATAATGTTTCTTCTAGAATTTTGGATAATTGAAAATCAAAAATAGTATAATTTTCCGGTATATCCGGCAGTTCGGATAGCGAGCTAAGCTGGCTATAGCGAAGTCGCTTTACGGGCTCGACCTGCAGCACGAGGCCGCGGTTTTGAAACGGCAGGTGGTGGAAGCCGGTGATGAGGATGGGGCTGCCGACGGTCCAGTCGGTGTGGATGCTGACCCCGACTTCGGGCTGGGCCAGCCACTGCTGTATGAGCGCCGGCTGCGTCAGGGCCTGCCAGACGGTGGCGGGCGGGGCGTGGATCCGCTGCGTCGTCGTAAGCGACTGCGGCCACACCGCTTAGTCCTGCTTGTCGTCGAGGATGCGCGCGCAGGCGGTGTCGCAGTCCTCTTGGCTCTCGCCCTCTTCGCCGGCTGCTGCCTCGCTGCCGATGACGGTGCGGTAGTAGGCACTGCCGGCAAAGCGGGCCAGGGCGCGGCGACGGCGCTCAAGCTCACGCGAGTCGGCGCCGGCGGCGACCTTGGCCAGGGCCGAGTGGCTGACATCGAGGTCGCGGGCACAGAGCAGCCCAGCCCGATCGGCGCTGATGTCGGCTCGCCGGGCCCAGGCCTGCAGCGACAGCGTGGCCGGTCGCACCGCCCAGCGCACCAGCGTGCTGCGCGCATGGGTCAGGTAGTGCAGCGCGGTAGCAAACGGCACATGGCCGTTCTGGATGCGACCGCACTCGCGTCCCAGGACATCCAGAAGCTCGGCATCGCTGAGCTTGTCGAGCAGGCCCTGCGCCAGCACGACGTAGGACTCTTCATCGGTGCCCAGCGTCAGCACGCCGCCCGGCGTCGGCGTGACGTACACCGTCGGCGTCGGGATGTGCAGGATCTCGGCGCAGCGGCGCACCGCCCGGAAGACCGGGGCATAGCGCTCCAGGCTGACGCGCAGGGCCGGCCCGAGCAGCTCGGCGCGGGCTACGTGGCCCCACAGCCGCACCGTCTCGTCGAGAGCCAGCTGGACCGGGCGCAGCTTGTCGAGCGTGCGCAGCAGCCGCACATCCCCGGGATAGGCGTAAGCAGCCCCCTCGCGTACCTGCGCCGCACGCAGGCCTTTACGACGGGCGACATAGCGCTGGAAGTCAAAATCAATCGCCGGCATGTCCCCGACAATAGCGAACTTCGACGACGAATTGAAGCCGCTCAGCGGTGCCTACGAGGAGCGGCGGCGGGGATTGGGAACGGGGAGCGCAGAGGGGGCGCGGCGGCGCGAGTCCGCGGCGAGCTTGGCAGCGTGTGCAAAAGTGCCTGCGATCCGAGCCGGAGCCTACGGTTAGAATTTGTTGATGAGCCGAGAGCGGAGCTTGGGGGCCTTGGCCGCAACCCTGGCAGCCTCACTCATCGCGGCGCTTGTCTACCTCGCTATGCAGCGAAATTCGACGCGACCAGCCGTCACCAACGAACCAGGCGCAGCCGCGCTTGTACGACTGACCGCTGCGAACGAGCGCATCCACGAGCAGCTTCAAAAGAGCTATGTCGACCGGGCGCGGGAGCTGCTGTTTGAACGCCGGAGACCGGCCGAGGGATTGCTGTGGTTGCATCGAGCACAGGCGGAAGGCAGCCAAGATGCCGCCTTGCCCGACTTGTTGACCAGCGCTCTACGCACACCCGGCATGCCGGCCATCGCCCTCGTCGGCCATGGCGCCACGATTTCGAGTGCAACGTACAGCCCAGATGGTCGTCGCATCGTAACGGCGAGCAAAGACCAGACGGCGCGCATCTGGGATGCCGATAGCGGGCGGCTTATCACTGAGCTCAGGGGACACGGTGGCGAGGTCTTCAGCGCGACGTATAGCGCCAAGGGGCATCGCATTGTCACGGCCAGCGATGACCGGACGGCGCGGGTGTGGGACGCCGAGAGCGGGCAGCTGGTCGTCGAGCTCAAGGGGCATGCGGCCATGGTCGTCGACGCGAGTTTTGGCCCGGATGGTCGCCGCATCGTGACGGCGAGCCATGACCAAACGGCGCGCATCTGGGATGCAGAGCGCGGCCGGATCATCGCTGAACTCAAGGGACCTAGAGGCGTCGTCTACCGCGCGAGTTTTAGCCCGGACGGTCGGCGCATCCTCACGCAGGGCGAAGACAGGACGGCGCGCATCTGGGACGCCGAGAGCGGGCGGCTCGAACGCGAGCTCAAGGGACATGGGGGTGTCGTAAATAGCGCAACCTATAGTCCGGATGGTCGGCGCATCGTGACGGCGAGCCAGGACAAGACGGCGCGCATCTGGGATGCGGAAAGCGGCCGGCTCGTCGCTGAGCTCAAAGGGCATGGCGACGCCGTCTATGACGCGGCCTATAGCCCTAGTGGCCGGCGCATCGTCACTGCGAGCGCGGATAGGACAGCGCGAATCTGGGAGGCCGATAGCTGGCGGCTCATCGCCGAGCTCAAGGGACATGGAGCCGGCGTCACCCGTGCGGCGTATAGTGGCGATGACGGTCACATCGTGACCACTAGCCTGGACAGGACGACCCGGCTTTGGAATGCCCATACGGGCTGGCTCATCACCGAGCTGACTGATGCTGAGGACGCCAGCGCCAGCGCGACGTTCAGCCCGGATAGTCGGCGCATCCTCACCGCGGGCCAGAACAGCACGGCACGCGTTTGGGTGGTATCGAGGAGCCGGCTGCTTACCGAGCTTGTGGGTCATGCGGGCCGCATCGCGGACGCGACGTATAGCCCGGATGGACGCCAGATCGTTTCCGCCAGCGACGATAAGACGGCGCGTATTTGGGACGCCCATAGCGGCCAGCCTGTGGCCACACTTGCGGGTCACGAGGCCGGCGTGGCAAGCGCCACGTATAGCGCGGACGGCCGTCTCATCCTCACCAGGAGCGGCGACTTTACGGCGCGTGTCTGGGACGCCCGCAGCGGCCAGCTTGTCGTTGTGCTCAGGGGCCATCGGCTGGGCATCAGCAGCGCCATGTTTAGCCCGGCGGGTCATCACATCGTCACCGCAAGCTGGGACAAGACGGCGCGGATCTGGAATGCCGATTCGGGCCAGCTTGTCGCCGAGCTAACCGGACATGCGGGTGCCCTGAGCAGCGCGACTTATAGTCCGGATGGTCGTCACATCGTCACCGCGAGCGGGGACAAGACGGCGCGGATCTGGTCGGCCGACACCGGGCTTCTCGTCGCTGAGCTCAAGGGACACAGCGAGAGCGTAGTCAGCGCAACGTACCGTCCGGATGGTCGCCACATCGTCACCGCGAGCGGGGACCAGGCGGCGCGCGTGTGGGACGCCTTGAGCTTCCAGCTTGTCGCCGAACTTAAGGGACACGCGGCTCGCCTCAGGAGCGCGCGGTACAGCCCGGACGGTCGCCGGATCGTCACGGCAAGTGAAGACGCCTCAGCGCGGATATGGCAGAGCGAGAGCGGCCAGTTCGTCGCTGTGCTCGATCAGCACACCGGGCCCGTTGTTCAGGCGACGTATAGCTCGGATGGTCGGCGGATCGTCACCCTGGACAGGTGGGGGGACGTACGGCTGTGGGAGGCCGAAACCGGTCGGCTGCTCGCCGTGTACCAGGAAGCTGGATACATGGCCCATGGCGCGACGATTAGCCCGGACGGTCGCCGCATGATCACGGTGAGCGCAGCGAACACGGTACGCGTATGGGACCTTTTGCCGGTCAGGTGGACGAATGAACAGATCGGCCAGTACATTCGCTGCCACATGCCGCTCAAGTTCAATCCACAAGATCCCCATTTCCTCATCTGGAACAAGCGCGCGCCAGAGCTGTGCGCGGGTGCCGCCATCCTGCGCTGACTGCGTCCGCTTGGGCTCGGTCGCCATCCCCAGCGGTCGTCAATACTCTCAGCGAGCCGCTCTGGGAAGAGGCCATCTTCGCGATAGAAGCTCACCTTCTTGGCGGCGGTCTGCTGCGGGCTGGCCTTTGTGGTCTACTTCGCTGTCTTGCGGCGCTTTGCTCAGAACGTGATGTCGACCATCACCATGCCGGTGTAGCTAACCGCCGGGGGGGACCAAGGTCGCGGTCACCGTGCCGTGAAGGTCCCAGACGCCGGTCAGGTTCGGCACCGGAGTCACGCCGGGACCTCTGGCGTATGGCAGGGCGTCAGCCGCTAAGCGACACCTGGGTTAGCACTCGATCCTGCAGACCATGGCCTAGCCACATCTCGCGATCGCTCTCGTCACCGCCGAGCTCGTCCGCCCAAGCTGCCCCCCCAAAGCGGTTCGCGCAGAGCATCGCCTTCCCCAAGTGTTACCGCGCGTGCCACGCGCTAATCTCCCGCGCAGCCAACTGCCCAACCGACACCACCATCCAGGCCCGAGGGCAGCTCTGCGCCTCCGCTTTGCGCTTGGGGCTCCGCGCTCCCTTTTTCAAGACGTGGTTAGGAGGCGGGCTGGTTGGCCTGCTCGGCGCGCTTGGCGGGAGCCAGGCGGAGGTCCGAGGTCAGCCAGGCGCCGCCGCTCTTTTTGGGCGGCAGGCGGCGGAAGCTGCGCAGCACGGCATCGGCATCGATGGCGGCTTCCTCGATGGGGACAAACGGCGGCGTGGCCACGCCGATGCGGAAGACGCGACCATCGTGATCGCAGACCCAGCGCACGACGGTGTGGGTGCGCACGCCGCCCAAGGTCAGGCTGACGCGCACGGCCAGCGCCACGCGGGCCCCCTCGGCCACGCGAGCGGCATCCTGCGGCAGCTCGACGGCCTCGGTGTGGACCTCGATCTGCGTCCCGCCCTGCTGCTGCCACTCTTGCACTTGTCGCTGCAGGAGCTGCATCAGCTTGTCGGGGCGACCGTCGGCGGCCAGGGTGACGCCGGCCATCTGGCGCACATCCAACATCTGCGGCTCGTCGCCGCCTTCCAGGATGACGCGCGAAAACAGCGAGACGCCGACCGGCACCGGCAGCACGCCCTCGGGCACCAGGACGTAGCGCGGCGGGACGCGCACCGCGATGCCGACGCTCGGCAGCTCGATCTCGCTGCCGGCTGCCGGGAGCTCGGTGGCGGCCGAGGTGATCTCGAGCTGATCCTTGGGCAGCGCGAGCAGCCAGCGCAGGGCGGCGCGCACGCAGGTCAGCGGATGCTGCGGGAACTGTGCGTCGTTCGCCGGATCGTCGAAGTGGGCCTGTCCCAGGCGCTTGGCCAGCTTCTGCGGGCCCTCGCCGGGGTACTTCTGCAGCGCGTGGTTGAGCAGGTTGGTCTCGCGATAGCCGGTCTGCTGCGTGTGCTGAAACGCCGTGATGTCGAGGATGCCGGTGGCGAGCGGGATGAGGATGTTGCCGACCACCGCTTCCATCGCCGGCTCATAGGCCACGCGGCGCAGCGTCAGCAGCGCGGGCTGACCGGCGACGGTGATGTACTCGGCCTGGATGAGCGGGTTGAAGTCGGGATCGCTGGTGCGCACCGGCGGCCGCGGCGGCGGCTGGCTCTGACCGGGCTGCGGCTGCAGCTGAATCTGCTGGTACTGCTGCTCGAAGCTGAAGCGGGCGTGGCGCTCCAGATCGCGGCGATGATCGGCGAAGTTTTCCGGCCGCAGATCGGCGCGCCAGGGGGCGTGGACGATGTGCCAGCCCACGCGGTGATCGCTGTCGATCAGCACGGCGCGTCGCTCTTGCTCGTCCTGCACCCGCCACGAGGCAGGAATCGAGAGTTTCAGACCCGGTAAACCGTTCTTGATGTCGTCAATAAAGCCCATGGGAGTCCCAATCTATCACAGGCCCTCTGCCTCGTCGCTAGCCGGCTGTGGGGGCCGGCTAGGCGGGCGCGCTCTGCCCGGGGTTTTCCGGCTCAGCAGGCGGTGGCTCGTCGCAGCGCGTCGGCCAGAAAGGCGTGCAGGCGCTCGCCAAGCACGGCTTCGCAAAGGTCGCTGCGTCCGAGTGCCAGGTAGCCAGGCAGCCAGGCCCGGCCGCTTGGCAGCGCGCGGCTGGCGGCCAGGAGATCCCACAGGCCGATGGCTGGCAGCGAGGTCTTGGCCGCGTCCTCGTAGGCCAGCAGGAAGTCGCTGGCCGCTTGCGTGCCGAACATCAGCGCCAGATCGGCCCGACAGTAGGCGACGTCGTAGGCGGCATCGCCCCGCTCGGCCTGATCCCAGTCGAGTACAGCGTGCAGATGGCTGCCGCGCCAGACGACGTTGCCGGCCCAGTAGTCGCCGTGCAGCAGCACCGGGCGGCCCAGCGGCGAGCGGCGGCGGGCATCGGCAAAGACGCGACGGATGCTGCCGCCATCGGCCACGCTGTCGAGCCCCGGGTGCTGCTCAGCTACGGCAAAGAGCTGGGCCACGCGCTCGACCGGGCTCGGCAGGTGGGCGAGCACCGGCTGATCGCTGGGCACGGTGTGGATGCGGGCCAGCGCCCCCGCCAGATCCGTGAGGAAGCGGCCCATGTCGCGCGGCTGCAGGGTGCTGCGGCCGGGCAGGTAGCTCATAAGCAGGGTCGGGGCATCGAGCGTCGTGGCGTCGAACCACAGCGGCTGCGGCGTAGCGATGCCGAGCCGAGCCTGCGACAGCGCGTGCAGCGTGCGCCACAGCCGCGAAGGCCCGAGCGGATTCCAGCGCAGGGTGGCGCTGCCGTAGCGCCGTACGACGATTGACTGCGTCTCCTGCGGATCGCTCTGGGCCGGCTGCTCGGGCTCTAGATCGACGCGATGGGTTGCGGCATCGACCCCCCCGTGCAAACTACGGATGCGGGTGATGCGATATCCGGGAAACACCTTGGCGCAGAGCCCGGCCAGCGCAGTCCGCGGCTCGCCCCGCGTGATGTCGGCGAGCGCTAGCTCTTCGGCCTCAGACATGTCCAGCCGGGCCAGTGGCAGGGGGGGGGGCGCTGGGCGGGGCAGCGGACAGCGCTGACAGCAGGAACGTCGAGGCGGCGCGCAGCACCGGCGGCGGGATCTCGTGCTGGCCCAAGAAGGCGCAGAACTCGACCGCGAGCCCGGCCTGGCGCAGCTCATCGCGCAGCGCTTCGGCAACGAAAAAGGGCAGCAGGGGATCGCGCTTGCCATGGCTCTGGAAGACCGGCAGGCCGGCCCGCGCCGGCAGCCGCGGTAGCCACTGCGAGCGGCAGATCAGCGTGCCCGAGAGCAACAGCAGACCGGCCAGCGGGCGCGGGCTGTGCAGCGCGGCATCGAGCGACAGCATGGCGCCCTGGGAAAAGCCCCCCAGCACCAGCCGACCGGGCGGCACCTGGAGCTCACGCTCCATGGCTTCGAGGGCGGCGAGCAGCTTGTCGCGGGCTGCAGCCAGGCCCGCCGGCACCTCTTCGGTCAGCGCAGCCACGGCGGGCGAGCGCAGATCGGCAGGACCCGACAGCGTGCTGAAGGCTCGCTCATAGCGATCGATGTCGATCGGCCACCAGGCCCGCGCGTCAAACATCTGCATAAACGCCGGTCCTAGGTCGGGACCCAAAGACAGCGGGGCGGCCGGAAACGCAAAGCGCGTGCCTGGGGGGCCGCCGAGATACTGCCCGAGCGGCACCAGATCCCGCCCAGGCGCGCCATAGCCATGCAGCAGCACGACCAGCGGCCCGGTCCCACCCCCGCGGCCATCGCTGCCACCGGTGACGACGACGCGCAGCCCGCCAAACTCCCGCTCCATCAAGTTTTGCATTGGGCGCAATCTAGCACGCGCACCGCCTGCCAAGTCAGCAAGCAAGCACCGGCTGCGGTCGGCTAGCGCGGCCTGAGCGCAGCAAGGGCGCGGGGGCCTACGAGGACGACGGAGCGGGGCCTGGCGGTCGGCCGGAGCTTGGGCCCGTTCGGCCGCCTGGACTCAGCTTTTGTCGGCGCTGGGCGGCGGCGATTAGCTCATCGATGATCGCGTCATAGTCGAAGCCGGCCAGGCCTGCCGCCCGACCAAAGCTGCTGCCTTCCCAGAAGCAGGGATTGGCGTTCACTTCAAGGACGTGCAGCTTGCCGGCGACATCGGTGCGCAGGTCGATGCGGGCATAGCCGGACAGGGCGAAGAGCTGCCAGCAGCGCTGGGCGATGTCCCTGATCTGCGCCGACAGCGCGCCGCTGGGATCCGCAAGCGGCGCTACCCGGGTATTGGCCAGCTCGAAGCTATCATCCGTCCACTTGGCATCGAACGACATGATGCGCGGCTTGCCGGGGGGATAGTTCTCGAACGAGACCTCGACCGGCGGCAGCACCAGCGGGCCCTGCTGGCGGGTCTCCAGCACGCCAATGTGGAACTCGCGCCCATCGAGAAACGTCTCGGTAAACCAGGTGCCACCATAGCGCTTGGCTCGCTCTTGCATGGTGGCACGGGCCGCGCGGGCGCCGCGCACCACCGACGAATCGTTCATGGCAAACGAGGAGTGCTCAGACTCGGGCTTGACGATGCCCAGCCAGTCTTCCGAAAACGGTAGCTCCTCATGCATGGTGGCCCAGTCGGCGGTCGTGATGCCGGCGGCCCGCAGCCAGCGCTTGGTGTGCACCTTGCTGATCGAAGCGGCCAGCGACTCGGCATCGCAGCCGGAATAGGCCAGGCCCAGGTTGCGCAGGAGCAGCGGCACGACGGGCAGCAGGTTGGGATCGCCGCCCACCCGCTCAACCGACTGGAAGACGAAGGCCGGCTGCAGCTGCAGCAGGCGGGTCCGCATCATCGTCAGGTCGGCAGTGAACGCCAGCCCATGGACCTGATAGCCGCGCGCCTTCAGCGTGCTGCTGATGGCCTCCGCCGCTTCCAAGGTATCCAGATCATCCGCCGAAGCCTGTTCGCGATCGATCTCATCGTGCAGGACTACGGCGACTGGCTTCATCCGACTACCTCTGCGAGGCGGAGCGAGGCCGAAGAACAGAAGACTTTACGGCCGGCGATTTGGGAAATGAGCGGCATGAAACGAGAAGAAACGAGCGAACAGACCGCAGATTATCGCGGGCAGCTCTCGATGCAGAAGTCTTTTTGTGCAGTTAGAACATTTGTGCTGCGCTGCGCCCATCTTGGCGCGAGGGGGCGGCCGGGCAGGCTCAGGGCCTGGGGGCTTCACTAGACGCTCGCGGTCGCGCTGCAGGCCGCGCCGAGGGGATCTTGGCCCAGCGCGCGGCACAAGATTCTCGGCGGGTCGGTGATGGTAGTGATAACCTGCCGCGCCATGCACGGCGACGGGCAGGCGCGACGCAATCTTCGACGTTGGCAGTGGCTGCTGCCGCTGGTTCTTTCGCTGGGCTGCAGCCGCGGCGGGGTGCCGGGCGAGCCAGCCGGGGGCGATCAGCCGCCTAAGCAGGGCGAGGCGCGGGATCTCGCGCTGCCCGCTGAGCCCGATGCTGGACAGCCGGGCCGCGGCGATGCCGGCACCGGACAAGACGCGGGCCCAAGCCGCTCCGATCTAGCGATGGCGCCGCCCGCCGATCTAGCGATGGGGATGCCCGCTGATCTCGCGATGGCGACGCCCGCCGATCTGAGCACGCCCGCCGATCTAAGCGTGCCTCGCGACCTCAGCTCGCCGCCGGATCTGGCCTACCCGATGGGCCAAGACGTCGACATCTACGTCGACAACTTCTGCCGCATGGATGTGGTGCCAAAGAAGTTTGATGTGCCGGCCGGCGCCTCGCTCAAGCTCACGTATCGCAACCGCAGCCGTGACTATCCCGTCGATGTCTGGCTGTCGTACGGCGGCGGCTTCCTCGACCTGCGACCGGGCATGACCTGGGCTGACCGCTTCGAGTTCTGTCGTTACCCGCGGCCCTACAGCGCCTATGCCGACATCAGCACGGCCTGCTCGCGCTATCGCTTGATGATCAACTGCCTGTGATCTTGGTGCCTGTGATCTTGGTGCCGGTGATCTCGGCCAGGGGATTGGTCGGAACCGAGCCGGCGTCGTGCTTCATCGGCGTGGGCTCAGTGGCGGGCACGCCGGGGGTGCCATCGGCGGTCGATTCCCCGACGGGGATGGCAAAGGCCTCGGTGCGTGCGGTGCCCATGGCGTCGGCCCGCCAGCTCAGCACGCGCAGCACCTCGCAGCTCTGGCCATCTGGCAGCTGCAGCGAAACATCGGCCGACTCGGTGATGCACAGGTCCAGGAGCGACCGCGGCATGCTGGCTGGCAAGAGGATCTCGCCCGGGGTGGCGGCGGTGGCGAGCGAGACCGCGTGGTTTACGACCTCGCCAATCGCGGTGTAGTCGACGCGGTTGTGGGCCATCGAGCCGACGCTGCCGAACAGCAGGCGGCCGCTGACGATGCCCATGCAGACGCCAGCCGCCCGAGCATCGGTCAGCCGAGCGCGGCAGGCGATCGCCGTCTCTAAGGCTCGCCGGCGATGACCTTCGTCTCGGAACAGGCACAGGGCTGCGTTGCTGAAGAACTTGTCGATCACGCCACGCCGCTCTTGCACCTCGGGAATGATGCAGGAGTAGGCCGCATCGAGGGGGCGCAGCAGGTACTCGGGGCTCTTGTCCTGGCCGCTTTGGCCGTTTACATCCTCGATCGGCACGACGATGAACAGCACCGTCGCCTCGGCCAGCTCGCCCGGCACCACCCCATCGCCTTTGAGCACTGGCAAGAGGTGCTCGACCAGCTCGGAGTTGACGTACATGCGCAACAGGGCATTTTCGGCTCCCCAGCGCGCTGAGCGCTTGGCCGCCTTGGCCTGCTGCGCCGTCTTTTCGATCGTCGCAGCCAGGTCTTTGAAGTCGATCGGCTTGTTGATGAAGTCGAAGGCGCCGCGGTTCATGGCGTCGCGGATGTTGCGCATGTCGCCGTAGGCCGAGACCATCACCACCTTGATGTTGGGATTGGCCTCGCCGACGTGCTGCAGCAGCGTCAGACCATCCATGCCCGGCATGTTGATATCGGACAGCACCAGATCGATGTCCGGTCGCCGGCTCAGCTCGGCCAGGGCGGCCTGTCCTTCGGTTACGAAGGTGAACTCGTACTGGCCACGCCGGATCGGCTGGCGGAAGCTCTGCTGCACCAGCGTCTGCATGTCTGGCTCATCGTCGACCACCAGGATCTTGACGCTCTGGGTGCCGGCGTTGGTATCGCTGGCGCTCACCAGGGCTGCGGCCAGCTCACGCGCCGACTGGAAGCGCTCGCCCGGCTCGCGCGAGAGGGCCCGGCGGAAGAACTTATCGAGGTTGGCGGCGATCGGCGTCTTGTTCAGCTCCGGCAGATACTGCGACGGCTCGGGCGGGGCATAGCCGGGCTGCGTGATGCAGATCAGCAGGTCGGGCAGCGAGGGCGCCTCGAACGGCAAGCGGCCGGTGAGCATCTGATAGGCCACCACCGCCAGCGCAAACAAGTCGCTGCGTGCATCGACGGTACTTGGGGCCTGGATCTGCTCCGGGCTCATGTAGTGCGGCGTGCCCATCAGATAGCTCGGCTGCGTCGTGCCGCGCTCACCGGCCCGAAACGCCGCGATGCCAAAGTCCAGCACCTTGACCACCTCGCGATGATCGTTGGCGGCCAGAAACAGGTTGGCCGGCTTGAGATCGCGGTGGACCAGCCCAGCGGCGTGGGCAGCCGACAGGGCGCGCGCGGCCTGCGAGATGATCTCGACCACCGTGGCCAGCGGCAGCTTGACCTGGCGCTGTAGGCGGGTCTCCAGGTCTTCGCCAACCAGGAGCTCCATCACGATGTAGGGCGTCGCCTGGCCATCGATCTCGTCGAGGCCGTAGTCGAAGATATGCACCACATTGGGGTGCTCGATACGGGCTGCGGCCTGGGCTTCCTGGTCGAAGTGGCGCCGCATCGACTGCGAGCGCAGGTGATCCGAGCGCATCATCTTTAGCGCCACCCGCCGCTGCAGCCGCATGTCCAGCGCGACCCAGATGGTGCCCATGCCGCCGCCACCAATCTGGCGTTCTAAGCGGTACTTGCCCCCTACTAGGCGATCAACGCTAGACATGGATCGAGATAGCGTACCACGATCGCGCCGCCCCCGTCTCGGCCGGGCGCAGTCGGACTGGGGACGCCAGCGGGCGCTTGGTGGGGCGAGGACGGGGGACGAGGGGGCGGGGGAGGCGGGAGGCGAGGCGGGAGAGCGGGAAGGCGAGCCCGCGAGCCGGCTACTTCACGACGGTGAGCTTGCCGCCGAGGGCCCGGGCCAGCACCGCCCGATCGTACATGCCTTCGCCCTGCAGCGGCGGCACGGTGTAGGTGCCGAGGTTGGTGGCCTTGATGGTGTAGACGAACTCTTTGATGTCGCCGCCGACGCTGCCGTAGAGGATCACGCGGTCCTCGCGGACGTCACCGAACTCGGGCTGCCAGCTGCTGCTGGGCTTGGCGAAGGGCAGCGCGGCTGGGCTGGGATGGACGCGACGAGCCGGTGGACTATCGCTGTCGCCATCGCTGCCGCGGGCCTCATGATCGCCCTCGCCCTCGTGCTCACCCTCGTCGCCGCCGCCCTCATGCCCCTCACCCGAGCCATCCTCGGACTTGTCCTCTTTCTCTTCCTCTTCCGGATCGCCGGCGCTGGGCGGTGGCTGCACCACGACCTCAAAACCGCCGGGCAGCAGGTCGATGATGGCCAGGTTCCACAGCGTGGCATTGCTTAGGCTGCGTAGCTTGACGTGCACCTCGACCTCGTCGCCCAGCTTGACCTGAGTGAGCGGCTTGCCGTCGGCGCCTAGGTATTCGCGGAAGACTTCCAGCTTCTGCTTCGTAGCTTCACTAGGGAGGCCCAGATCGAAGCCCGACTGCGTCACCTGGTAGTAGCCGCGCAGCGGGCCGCTGCCGCTGATCAGCAGGCGGCCGATCTCGGGCGAGAAGCTGGTGACCGGGAACAGCCCGGCGGGCAGAGCAAGTGCCTTCTGCTGTCCGTTGGCGGCGACCTCGGCGATGGCAAAGCCCAGGGCTGGCTGCGCCTCTGCCACCTGCGCGTAGGCTTCCAGCGCCAGGATGCTGTAGGCCGACGACAGCGTGTTGTAGCGGTTCTGGGTGATCGGCGCGACCAGCGCCAGCAGCGCATCGCCTTCGATCTTGGCTAGGCGCTCGGGGAAGTGGCGAGCCAGCATGTACAGCAGCTGCGCATCGCGGGTCAGCGGGTCGTAGTAGTTCTCGTAGTCCGTCTCGCCCTCGGCCACCTCGCCGAACTTCAGATCGGCGAGCAGCGCCTGCGCCTTGCGATCCTGCTTGAGCAGCTTGTACGCGCCGGCCAGATAGATCGCCGCCAGATCTTTTTTCCACGTCGTCTTGTAGCTGTTCTCCAGCGTCTTTTGCACCGAGGCCAGGTACTGGCTGGTGACGACGCCGCTGCGCGACAGAACATACACGGCATAGGCGCGCAGGCGCTCGCCGGCCAGGGCATCGGTCTCGCGGCTGGCCAGCTGAGTGACGTAGCCGAGCGCACTCTTTAGGACATCGGCCGGCACTGCTGCGCCGCGATCCTTGGCCTCGATCAGGTAGTGGGTGGCGTAGACCGAGGCGAAGTCGGAGACCTGCGAGGCGTTGACCCACAGACCGAAGCCACCATCGTCGTTCTGGCGCGAGCGCAGCATGGCCAGCGTCGCCTGCAGGTTGGTCTCGGCGGTCTCGGCGGTAAAGCCGAACTCGGGGCGCGAGCGCAGCACCAGGGCTGGCATGCCCTGACTGACTAGCTGCTCGGTGCAGCCGTGCGGGAACTTCTCCAGATACTGCTTCAGGCCGTGCGCCAGGCCAAGCGGCAGGGCCGAGATCCCGGCCCGGTTGACGCGATAGTCGGCGTACATCTTGCGCGGCACCGGCACCGTCGCCTGGCTGCCCTTGACGTGACCGATCACGGTGGTGGTTAACAGCGGCACGGCCGGTCGCACCGACAGATCGACCGAGTAGCGGCCGGTCTTGCCACCGCGCGAGGCGACGAAGCTTAGGTTGCCCGAGCCGAGCGTGCTGGTGGCTCGCAGCTTGAACGACGCGGTGGCCTCGCGCATCTCGTTGATCTTGAGGTCGATCTTGCCCGGGGTCAGCAGCTCGACGTGCTTGGAGGTCTTGAGCTCCAGCGCCACGTCGGCGTTCTTGCCCGAGCCGATGATGTTGTTGGCAACGCTGACGCTGACCTCGAACTCGTCCCCCGGCGCGACGAAGGTCGGGACGTTGGGCGAAAGCACGAAGTCACCGCGCACCAGCGCCCCCTTGTTGAACACGCCGACCGCATCGGCTGCCACGGCAACGGCCATGACGCGCAGCTTGCCGTTGAAGTGATCCGGGATGGGGTAGGACAGCTCCTTTTCCTTCGGCCCGGCGTCGATGATCCCCGACCAGTAAGCGACTGGCTTGTCGCGTCGCCGCTTGAACGGATTGAGGTTGCGCAGCGCCGCGTTCTCTCCATCGCCGCCCGGGGCCGACACGCCATCGCCGTTGACCAGCCGCGAGAACTCCGGCAGCAGCAGATCGAGGATCTGCGCCGTCTTGACCTCCAGCGCCCGCTTCTGGAAGAAGTAGGCCAGCGGATCCGGCGTCTTGTACTTGGCCACCTGCAGGATGCCTTCATCGACGGCAAAGACGACGATCTTGGCCGGCCGATCGGTCGAAAACTTCATCTTGAAGTTCTCGCCTGGCTTCAGCAGATCCGGGGTGTGCATGCTGATCTTGGCGGTGCGCTTGACGCGCGACAGCGTAAACGGCGCCACGCCATACGACAGCGGGCTCATAAACACTTCCGGCGAGTCGAGGCCGCGGATGAACGACACCGTGACGTAGCCGTTGCCCTCTAGCTCCTCGGGCACGGTGATGGTCTGCACGCTGGCCGTGGTCGTCGTCTTAAACCACTTGTAGGCGAGCACTCGGTCGCGCTCGATGGTGATGAGCCCGGCCCCGGTGTATGGCGCCTTGATCTGCAGCTCTAGCTCGCCGCCCGCTTCGACGTCGGGGTTCTTCAGCACCAGCTGCAGCTCGGCGTTCTTCTCCAGGCTGCGGGTCACGTTCGCGGTGCCGGCTACCGTCCACTCAACGCGGTTGAGCTCCTGATCCTTTTCGTTCTTGAGGACCAGCAGGAAGTCGCCGGGCTTGTCAGCCGGCAGCGTGAACTTGGTGCCAGCCTCGGGAATCGACAGCTGCTTGTCGCTGACCGGGATCTCTTTTTTCACCGATACGTATTTGTAGGTGCCGTTCCACTGCTTGGTCAGGACAGATAGGTACTTGCGCTCCAGCACCAGGGCGCGCAGGCCGTTCGCCGCCACCTTGGTGGCCTGCGGTCCGACGGCCACGAGCTGCACGCTGCGCTCGCTGCCCTTGCCGACGTAGTGCAGATCGCCGTCGGTCTTCCAGCCGATCAGATAGGGCAGCGGTGACACCGTGACCTGCGCCTCGGCGGCGACGCTGCGTCCGCCCTCCGCTTCGTAGCCGTTGGCCAGGAAGCGCAGGCGATAGGTCGCAGCCGCAAAGCGCGCGAGGTTGAGCTCAAACTCTGCTTCGCCCTGGTCATCGGTCTCCTCTTCGTCGAGGTGATCCGACACCGCTTCCTTGGCCTTCAGCGGATCCGAGAAGCGATAGTCGCGGAACTTGCTAAAGGTCGGAAACGTCGGCGAAAGCTCAAGCAGCGCCTTGACCTTGCGGCCGGTGGCCGGCGTGCCAAACAGGTTCTGCAAAGAGACGCGCGCCTTGAGGTCGGTCGGCGAGACCCAGCCCTCGACGCTGTCGGCCGATAGCCGGGCGTTGATCTTCAGGCGGTCGGGCAGAAACTCCTGCACCCGCACCGCGGTGGTGCCGAGCAGCGCCCCGCGATGGCCATCCTTGACGACGTAGACGTTGATGTTCCAGGTGCCGGTCGGCGAGGCTTCCTGCGTCGTGTGCTTGATCTCCTCGAAGCCCGACTCGGACAGCCGCAGCTTCTCGTGCTTGACGATCATCGCCCGCGCATCTTCGACGGTGACTTCGAGCGGCACACCGGCCAGGCTCTGCTTCCAGTCGCGCTGCTTGACGATCAGACCGACGCGGATCTCATCGCCCGGGCGATAGATGCCGCGGTCAGAGAACATATAGGCCGAAAGCCCCCCCGGCTTGTCTTCGTCGCGCACACCCTCGACGGGGAAGCGCGAGAGGTTGAGGTAACGATCGTGGCGGTCATAGGGCAGAAACGACAGGTCCGAGCCCTTGCGGACCAGGTACATAAGCGGCGACTTTTCGCGCGTGTAGGTCGATAGCTTGGGGAACTTGGTGTGGCCATCGCCGTCGGTGGTCTCGCCCAGCACGGGTAGGCCGTTCTTGCCGATGACCTCGACCTTGGCTCCCTTGACCGGCTCGCCGGTGGCCAGCGACTGCACGAAGACCTCGTGGCTGCCATCGCCGTTGTCCTTGACCACCATGCCCAGGTCGGTGACCAGGATCAGCCGGCTGTCGCTCTTGCCAGCAGCGATCTTGCGCTTGGCATCCCAGCTCTCGACCTTCAGCAGGAACAGGCCGCGGCGATCGTCGCCCTTGCCTTCGATGTACTTGTCGACATCGACCGCGGCGTACTGCGGCTTGCCATGCGGTAGCTCTGGCAGCTTGATCGTCTCGCTGAAGATCTCGGTGATGTTTTCCGGGCTGAAGCGGTAGTTGTAAAACTCCGGGCTCTGGAAGTTGCCGGTGTTCTGCGCCACCAGGTGATGCAGCTGACCCGGCAGCACGCGCCCGAGCTCGACTCGCAGCGCCGTCACATCGCGGGTGTACAGCGACACCTTCTTCTCGCCGGACAGCGAGAGCAGGGCGCCGCTCTGCATGATCTTGAGCTCCTGCGGGAAGTCGGGGACGCGCAGCGTTGCGTCGTAGTCCTTGTCCAGGATGTAGCCGCCCCAGCTGCGCATGCCGTGCTTGACCTGGACATAGACGGTGCGACCGACATCGCCCTGGTAGCGGAAGCTGTGCAGCGTCGCGTAGTCGCGCTCGTTGGCGATCTGATCCAGCCGCACCGGCTGCGACTTGGCGAGCACCTCCTTGCTGACTTCATAGGTGCTCCAGGCGTAGGGCTCTTTGTTGTTCGACTTGTCGGCGAGCGGACGCAGCGGCAGCAGGTAGGCGTTGATGGCTTTGCGCATCTCGGCTTCGCTGATCCCGGTGTTGGTCTCGACGAGCAGCACCTGCTCGGGCTCGTACTGGGCGTTGTTCACCAGCGTCAGGTGCGACTCTTTGACCCGCAGGAAGTCGTACAGGCCAGGCACGGTCACCTGGGCTGTGATCTCTTTCTTGATGCCCTTGCCACCGCGCGCCGCTCGCAGGCCGGCCCCGACGCGGATCCACATCTGCGCCTCGCGCTCGGGAATGGTCAGCGGATCGGAGTGGACAAAGGCATGGGCGCGCAGCTTGTCGTAGCTGACCTGGAAGCGATACGGCTGGCTTAGCTCCTTGCCGTCTTTGCGCGAGCGCAGCTCCAGCACCAGGTGCTTTTCGAACTCGTCGGCGACCACCGGGTGCGAGAACTTCACCGTCGCGACAACCTTCTTCAGGTTCTGATCCTGCGGGTCCTGATGGAACTCGGTGTGCGGGATGTCGGCCTCGAACGCCGCGCTCTGGAACTTGAGCTCGTAGTCTTTGATGGTCACGCCCTCGCGCAGCAGGCCGACCTTGGCCATCGTCACGACGAAGTCTTCGCCGACCGGCCAGTCCTGCTTCGGCGTAAAGGTCAGGATCTTGTCGGTCGTCCACTCCCAGGCGCCGGGGACGGCTGGCTCCAGCGTGAGGCCGGCGGTGACGGGCTTTTTGACCTTTTCGATCGGTGCTGCCGAGGCGCCAAAGTGAATGCGCAGCACATCGGGCTTGGCGTTCTCTTCGATACGGGTGGCGTCGGGAGCCTCGATGCGCACCGACATCTCGACGGGCTTGGGCCGCGCCTCGTACCACTTGTAGCCACGCCAACCGGCGAACGACAGCACGGCCAGCACAGCCAGCGACGCCGCTACGTGCTTGGGGTGGCCGATCAGCCAGCGCCCCGCCTTGGCGATACCGCGGCCGATAAAGCGCAGCCAGGTCGGCGGCTCATACGACAGCGAACCGAACAGCGCGCGGAGCACGCGACCCAGAAATCCAAACAGCTTGGCAGACCCGTTCTTCACCGATTGCAGACGACTCACGGCGGAGGCTCCTTCTGATTCTCACTTGCGTCGTCGCGGCGCTCGATTCGCCGACCGCACCGGCCAGCAAAACTGGCGTGGCAAGCGCTTGGACGGCATCTGTACCCTCGTTCCCGACGCAAAGAATGAACATATCGTAGTCTGAGGCAGGGCAAAATGGTCGCCATTGTGCGCACGCGTCTCACTGGGCATAGGGGGCAGGTGGCCGGGGGCTATCCGCGGGGTCAGGTGAGCCTCCTGGGACTGCTCCTTTCGGCAGAGCTGGTCGGCGCCGATGTGCCCGCGCAGCCAGCAACCACCACGCCGACCACCGCCGCGGCGTCGGCGACCCTGACTATCACCGTCACTGGCGTGCGCTCCGCAGCTGGGCAGCTGACCGCGCTGTTGTTCCTGGGCGAGGGCGGCTTCCCGGCCAAGGAAGCGCGAGCGCTGCGGAAAGTCAGCGTGCCGGCGGTCCAGGGCACGGTCTCGCTGCGGCTCACCGACGTCACACCAGGCAGCTACGCGGTGACCGTCTATCACGACGAAAACGGCAACGGCAAGCTCGACACCAACTGGATCGGTATTCCCAAGGAGCCGGTCGCCGTCTCGAACAACGCCAAGGGCCGGATGGGTCCACCCAAGTACAAAGACGCGATGTTTGTGGTCGGCGGCGGCGAGAAGGCCCTGGCCATCAGCTTGATCAAGATCTGAGGCCAGGCAAGACCCGCGCGGCGCGTCGCTGACTAGCGCTGGCGCTTGGCCGCGGTCGTGCGCTGCACCGTGTACGAGAGCTGGGTCATCGCGTACTCCAGTCCCTGCTGCAGCGTTGAGCGCGTCTGCAGCGTCGAGAAGTCGATATTCAGTCCCACCATCTGACTCGCGACCGATGCCCCGAGCCCGACCATGATGCTGTGACAGCCGAGCAGGCGGGCGGCCTGCACGCTCTGCACCAAGTAGTTGGCGACGGCCTTATCGACGACGGGTACACCGGTGATATCGAGGAGCGCGTACTGCGCGCGATGGCGGCCGATGGCATCCAGCAGGCTCTCCAGCACCTGCCGGCCCCGGTTCGGCGTGATCTCTCCAATGATCGGCAACAGCAGGATGCCTTCCCAGATCTGGATCACCGGGACCGCTAGCTGCTCTAGCAGCTGATTCTGCGCCTGGATGACGCGCTGCTGTTCCTCGATCGCGGTGGCCATGCGGGCCGCTTGCTGGATGCTGGCTTTCAGATCCGTGACGTCGGTGATGATGCCGCACAGCGCCGTGATCTCACCCTGCTCATCGCGAATCGGATACTTGCGCGTCCAGATGGTTCGTATCTCGCCGGTCCCAGCGGTCAGCTGCTCCTCTTCGCGGGAAGGTTGGCCGCTGTGAAACAGGATGTCGTCGTTGCGCCAGAAGACCTCGACCTGCTCTGGCGGGAAAAAGTCCGGATCGCTCTTGCCCAGAAGCTCCGCCGGTATGCGCTGCAGCAGGCCGGCAAAGGCGGCATTGCAAGCAATCCAGCGATGCTGTCGATCCTTGACGAAGACCGGGTCGCTCAGGGCATGCACAGCCTGAGCGAGCATGGCTGGGCTCTGTGGCCAACCGACGGGGGCACTGTCAGGGCGAGTCTCATCCTGCGTCATGTGTGAGCTCCAGGCGGCTGCCCGCCAGCTTGCTTCCGGGCGCCAGGTGCGACCTGAGCCTGGCCCGGCGCAAACGGGACAGAAAACGCTGTCCGCAGCGTATCACAGCCGAGCGCAGTGTTTGCGGGCAGCGGCGCACGCTTTTCGGCGGCCGGTGCAGGTGGGATGGACCGGCCAACTGGGCCGCAGCCGACCTAGGCAGTGGGTCCAGTCAGTGGGGCGGTGCGGCCGGCGGACCAAACAATCGTGAAAAGCCGTTGACACGTCCGTCGGGCCCTGAATATGACTGCCGCCATGCGTACACAAGATCTCTATTCGACGGTTCAAGGGCTGGGGCGGGGCCGGGCCCAGCGCGCCCTGTTACTCGTCGCTACGCTACTTGCGGTAGTCGGGGCGCAGCTCGGCTGCAAGGCCGACTCTCCGATGGTCGATCGCCGACCCAAGGACATGGCGATGGCCAGCGATGACGCCGGCTCTGACTGCGACACCTCGCGCTGCGAGAACCCCGACAGCGTGTGCTGCAACGGCGAGGCCTGCATCGACGTCAATAGCAATCCCTTCCACTGCGGCGGCTGCGGCAAGGTCTGCGGCAATCGCGAGGTCTGCGCCGCCGGTCAGTGCGTCTGCCGGGGCGGCGGTCGCGATGCCATGTGCGGGGCCGGCTCGCTGTGCTGCTTCGACGGCTGTCGCGACGTGATGACCGACAAGGCCAACTGCGGCGGCTGCAATCGCGCCTGCGTCTCGGGCGAGACCTGCGAAGGCGGGACCTGCAAGTGTGGTCCGGCGGGCCTGTCATGCCGCTCTGGCCAGGTGTGCTGTGGCAGCGGCTGCAGCAACCTCAACGATGATCCGAAGAACTGCGGCAAGTGCGGCAAAGAGTGCGCCATGGGCAAGGCCTGCAAGGGCGGCCAGTGCGAGGGCGAGTGTGCCGCTCCCTGCGGCCTGGGCGAGGCCTGCTGCGACGGTGGCTGCGTCAACATCCTCAACAATCCCAAGCACT
>CAZVMD010000015.1:0-37879 GCA_964628555.1 uncultured Myxococcales bacterium
GCCGAAGCCGCCGCCGCCGCCGCACTGCGCGATGACGTTGCTGCCCGAGCCGCCGTTGCCGCCAAAGCCCGCCCCGCCGCCGCCGCCGCAGACCTCATCAGCCCCGCCGCCGCCACCGGCGCCGGCCGAGCCGGGCATACCACCGGCATCGCCAGCCCCATCGCCGCCAAATCCCCCGGTGCCACCGCCATTGCCGGCGTCGGTCATGTTGGCGTTGCCGCCGTTCTCTGTACCGGTATTGCTGGTACCGCCGGCGCCGGCGCCCTTGCCGCCCTCGTTGCCCATCACACCGCCACCGCCGTCATCCGTGGTCGCGTTGCGGAAGCCGCCGCCGCCGGTGCTGCCGTTGCCGCCCATGCCGCCGCCGCCAGAGTAGTTCGGAGTGGCCGCAGTGTCGGCACTGCTGCCGCCGCGGGCGATGTTGCCAGTCACGGTCACGCCGTTGAGGACCAGCTCGCCATTTACATAGACCGCCCCGCCGGCCCCCATGCCGCCGCCGCCCGTCCACTTCGCGGCGGCGCTGCTGCCACCATTGGCTCGTCCGCCGCGCAGGGTCAGGTTCTTCAGCGTCAGCTTGCCGGTCTGCTTCGGCGGCAGAGCGGCCCCAGCGACAAAGAACAGGCGCATATTCGGAGCCGCTGAGCCGCGCTCGATGATCGCCCCCTGCTGCGTGCCATCAATGGTGATATCCGTGCCAATGGCCGGCAGGCCGGTCGGGCCGTACCAGTAGTTGTTGATAGCCGAGAGCGTATAGGTGCAGCCGCCCTTGAGGGTGATCGTGTGCTGTCCGGCTCCGGCGGTGTTGGCGTCATTAATCGCCGTGATCAGCTTGTCTGCGTCGCAGTCGGAAAGCGTGGTGTTCAAGGCGGATCGAGCAGCCCGGGTGTGCACGGGCTCCTGCTGCAGCGAGCAAGCCCAAAGCGGCACGGCGAGCAGAGCTGAGAACGGCAATAGGCGAACCGACGTTAGAGCATGACGCATCGTTGAATCCTCCGACTGATGGCTCGAAAGCTTGGCGCTTCGCTGCGAGAGCAGCTTGCAAGCCAGCCACGCCATAGGCAGCCATTGACCTCTAGGTGAGAAATACTGTGCTGAGCATCACTATTTTCGCAGAGTTTGTTGACGTTTGGCGAGCCCCATTTCTGTGATTTTCTTTCGCTTCCCCGCGCGATCATCGGCCGCTCGAAGTGCTACGCTGGTGGCTGCATGCCAAGCGAACTGCCGAGCGCAGACGACCCCGATCCATTGGGTCCGCGGGGGGCCGCGCGTGGTCACCGCAGCCCCGTCCAGCCTCGGGCCAGCGGGCGGCCAGACCACGCGGAGTTGGCCCCGTACGCCAGCTCCCAGCACGCCCTAGCCCGCGACCACGGGAGCCTACTGGCTCAGCTGCCGGCCGCAGTCAAGCGGCCGTCTGACACCAGCATGCCGGCTTGGCTGCCACTGCTGCTGGTAGTACCGAGCGGTCTGTGCAACGCCCTGAGCCTAGTCGCGCTGCCGTACTTTTTGGCTCAGCGCGGCATCAAGATGCAGCAGGTCGGGCTGTCGGTGGCCTTGAGCATGCTGCCGCACGCCTGGCGATTCCTGCTAGGGCCGCTGGCCGACCTGTGGCTGCGTCGGCGCACCTGGTATCTGCTGGCGGTTGCGACCTCGGCCCTGTCGGCCATTGGCCTCTATGGGCTGCTCGATCGGTCGAGCCCGCCGCTGGCCCTGATCAATGTCTTTCTGCCGCTGGTCAGCCTTGGTGTCGCCATGGCCGATACCGCGGTGGCGAGCTTGGCGGCCAGCCGCGTCGCGACCCACGATCAAGGCCGTGCCGCCTCGGCCTACACGCTCGGTCAGCTCGGCTGGCAGGGAATCTTAGGCTCGCTGATTCTGTTCCTGCGCGAGCCGCCGTCCTGGCTCAGCCCACGCCTCAGCTGGCTGCCTATGTCTTTCCACAGTGTCGGCGTACTGGCCGCCTTGGCGATGCTCCTATCGGCGCTGCCCGTGCTGTGGGTGAACGAACCGCCGCCCCGGACGCGTCCCATTGGACGAGCGCCGACCAGCCGGTCCGGTGCCACCGAGGCGGCCCTGGCCTACCAGCCGCTGTGGCGCGAGCTACTGCAGTTTGTGCGCTCGCGCGCCGGCTTGCTTGGGCTTCTGGCCTGTGTCCTGCCGCTGGGCACTTCGGCGATTGACTGCCTCGAAGGGGCCCTGGCGGGCGATTATCGGGCCGGCGCCTGGCACGTTGCTTTCGTGGGCGGCATCGGCGGCACGCTAGCTGGCGTCGTGGGCGCTCTGGTTGGCTCGGTGTGTGTGGCCCGCCTCGGCCGCTTTCCTGCCTACTGCGCGGTCAGCGCCAGCATGGGGATGAGCGCGCTCTTGCTCGCCCTGCTGCCGGCCAACCCCGGCATGTACGTCGTCGGCATGCTGTTCTACGGCACCTTGGCCAGCGCCTGTGCCGCCGCCTTCAACGCCTACGCCTTCGAGCTTATCGCCTCGTGCCGCGCCCCCAGCAGCGTCTGCGGCCTGCTCTACGGCGCCGTCAACCTACCGCTTTCGTACATGCTGATCGTCGATGGCTGGGCCCACTCGCAGGCGGGTCGGGCAGGCTTGCTGGCGGCCGACGGGCTGATCGGCTTGGTCGCAGTGGTTGGTCTGGTGCTGATGTCGCGCGTACGGCTGCGCGCTGCGGAGCCGGAGCTGTCGCCGGCTGTGAAGTAAGCCACTCCTCGCCGGCACCCCGCGATGGCTAGGCGCTGGGCGCCTGCTTCTTGGCCTTGGGGTTCTCGCGAATCTGCACCAGGCTGGCCGGCACGCGGTCGTACTGCAGCAGGTTGCCGTTCTTGTCGGCCATGCCGAAGCTCAGCGTGCCCGTCGGGCAGCTCTGCACACAGGCCGAGCAGCGAACGCACTCGGGATCCTGCATCGGCAGGCCCTTGTTGGCGAAGTTCATGATGTCGATGCCCATGTGGCACACCGACGTGCAGACGTTGCAGCTGATGCACTTTTTCTTTTCCGGGAAGATGCGGAAGCGCGAAAAGCGCGCATAGATGTGCATCAGCGCCGCCAGCGGACAGGCAAAGCGGCACCACATGCGCCCCGAGTAGCGGAAGTACAAGCCGACGCCGAGGATGCCGCCGAGCAGGATGTCGATCATCCACTTGAACGAGAGCGGGTTCACGAGCTGACCCTGGTGATTCTTGCCTTCGAGCAGCAGGTGGAACTGCTGGTTCATCCACGAGCTGGGCAGCAGCCAGCCCGCCACGCGCACGAACAGCAGCACGAAGGCGATGCCCAGGATCACCTGGCCGAGCATGTTCAGTCGGTTCCAGCGCGGTCCGTGCGGCATCTTGTGGCGCTGCTGATCGCCCATCGTCTCGGCCAGAGCGCCGCACGAGCAGATCCAGCCGCAGAACGCCCCCTTGCCGAAGCGCCACACCAAGTACGGAATCAGCACAAAGGTCTGCAGCACGCTGATCACCAGCCACCAGGTCATGGGCTTGTCGGAAAAGACGTTGTAGACGTTCAGCGGCCAGGCAAGGATAAATCCGTACGCGCGCCAGTAGGCTCGGGGATGACCCCAATCCGGCCACTGCGCCGCCGCGTACTGCGCCTCTGAGATGTACTTCTCGAACAGGTTGTCAGCGACCAGGCCGCCGGTCCCGCCCGAGAACGCGCCGTTATAGCCCAGCCAGGGCAAGATGACCTCAGGCAGCAGGAACAGCGGCAGGAGCTGGAAGCTGATCAGCGACAGCGTCTGCAGCTTGACGTAGGGCGTCTTGCGCCGCCGCATCCGATCGATGCCGAAGCCGACGATGCACAGGGTGTAAAGCAGCGTGTAATAAAACGAGCGCGACTTTAGCGAGACGGCCAGCGTGCCGATAAGCGTGGTGCGATCGGTGGCCTTGTGCTGCAGCCACTGCGACAGGTTGTCCGGGAACGGATCCAGCCAGTGCTCGGTGGGGCCTGACGCCTTCCAGCCATATAGGAAGGCGCAGAACAGCAGGAAGGCGACCAAAAAGGCCGTGGCCTTGGGGCTGCTCTCACCGGTGATGCGGATGCCTGAGCGGCGGAAGAAGTCGAGCGGCGGCTCGCGGCCGATCATCGAAAAGACGACGTCGTTCTTGAGGGTGACCGCCTTCTTCTCGCTGTCGCTTAGCACCACTTCGTCGTCGCGGATCTCTTTGATCTCGGAGGGCAGCATCAGCGTCAGGCTGCCTTTCTGATCGGGCTTGAGGCCGGCCCGCAGGAACACGCCGCTTGCCGTGGTGACCCGCTCAGAGCTCGGCTGCTCGACGCTGACCGGGGCGAGTGGATCGCGCACCAGGGCCTGGATGCGCTCCATATTGTCGGGCTTGGGCCGGGCGAACTCTGGCTTGCGATACGACAGCGTGACGTCGGCGCCGCCCTGGCACAGAGCAATTGCCGTCTCAAGCGCGCTGTCGCCGCCGCCCACCACCAGCGCCTTCTTGCCGGCGTAGTCCTTGGGATCGTGCAGGCGGTTATAGACCTTGTTCTTGTCCTCGCCGGGGACGCCCAAGCGGCGGAAATTTCCGCTGCGACCGATGGCGACAACGACGCGCAGCGCCTCCAGCGTCTGGCCTTTTTCCGCCAGGTGGCAGACGATGACGCCGCCCTTGCGCTCCAGCCGCTCGACGCGCTTTAGCTCGGGCGAGACGCCGCCGGCCTGCTTCTGCATCTCCTCCAGCAGCTCTTCTTTGATCTCGCGGGTGAACTGCAGATCGCCGGCCGGCGTCATCTCCCGCGGGTAGGTGTAGATCGGCTTGCCCTTGGGGAAGTTGGCGACGGTGGAAAACAGCTGCGTGGCTTCCAAGAGCACAAAGTCGAGGCCACTCTTTTTGGCCTGCAGCGCCGCCGCCACACCCGAGACGCCGGCGCCGATGATGACCACATCGCGCACCCCTTTTGCCTTGCTGCTCTGCTCGGCTTTGAAGCGGCTGTCGGCGACGATGGCCGCCACCGCCCGGGCCCCCGAGTCAGCCGAGAACTTCAGGAGCGGGATGCCGGTCAGGTCGCCGACGACATAGACGCCCGGCACATTGGTCACTCCGTTCTCGCCGACCTCGGGCAGGGCCTCGACCACGCCGGCGGGCCAGCGCGTGTGCAGCCAGTTCGTGTAGCGTTGCCAGAGACTGCGCGGAGAGACCTGCCCAGGGGTGCTAGCCATGATTGCGCCTTCTTCTAGGGGGAGCTGCGCCGGACCTGCCGGCGGTTGCGGATTGAGCGACTATCATCGCACGAAGTACAGCCGACGCGGCGGGCTTTGCAGGGGCGCCGGCACGGCTGCGCGGGGCGGGGCGCTCCCCGATAGAGGCACTGGCTCCGCCGCCGATCGCGGCGTCCAGTCCGTCGAAGCGCCTTCCCCTGCGTGATAGGATGGCCGCTGTGATCGCTCGCTGCTTTCTTGCTCTGTGCGCCGCCACCGTGGTCTTTGGTTGTGCCGCGCCGCGTTCTGTTACAGCCCCTGCTGTCCCCATTGCCCCGGCCCCCAGCGCGCCCAAGCGCTTGGATGCGGCAGCGCAGGCGGCGGCCGATGCCCAGGCCGAGCTTGCGCGTCCCAGCGACGCCACCGGCACCTGGGACTGGCTCTATCGCAGCTCGACCCAGCAGGGCGACGTGCGCATCGAGCAAGAGGAGTGGCACCTGCAGCAGGAGGGCAGCAAGCTAAGCGGCTTCTTCTATCGCCAGGTGCTGATGCTGTCCGCTGATCAGCGTCCCTTCCGCTGCAACGGCATGCTCGGCTTTGCCGTCAACACCCGGGTCAGCATCATCGGCGAGCTGCAGGGCGGACGGGTCAGCCTACGCGAGGTCGGCATCGACACCGACAAGAACCCCTGCGACGACGGACGGCGCGAGCTCTTCACCTACGAGGGGCAGCTACGCGGCGACTCCCTGGTGCTCAAGCTGCCGCCCGGTCAAGAGCAGCACCTGGTCCGCCGCAGCGCGCGGGCCGGCACCGCCGCCATGATGTCGATTGGCCCGGAGCGCGGCGACAGCAGTCCACAGGACGCCTCGCTGCCCCTGGCCGGGGCCTGGGAGTGGCAGTTCCGCGCCGCTGACCCCGACGGCGATCTGCACGTCGAGCGCGAAGAGTGGCACCTCAGCGAGAGCGGCAACGAGATCTCGGGCTACTACGTTCGGCTGCTGGAGCGGCGACGCTCAAGCGGTGTCTTTGCCTGCAATAACAGTCCGCTGATCCAGGGCAGCACGCGCTATCTGGTGAAGGGCCACCGCTTCGGCAACAAGCTCTCGATCGCCGAGGTCGACTATCAGACGACGCCGGGACCCTGCGAAAACGGAGCGCGTCGCCTAGAGCAGTATCAGGGCACGCTGCATCCCGAGGGCACGCTGGCGCTGTCGTGGAGCGGGGGCTCGCAGACGCTGCGGCGGAAACCCTAGGCGCGCGGCCATTTCTGTTCCTTTGCGCTGGGGCCTGGCTTAAGGTGCCCGCCATGTCGCTGAAGGACGCTGATCGCGCTGCCATCGCCGAGGCCAGGCAGGCCACTAGTCAGACCCTCCGCCCCACGGTCGCGGCTGTCGAAGAGCTGCTCTACCAGCCGCTGCCCGTGCTGGACCATGGCTTTGTCCGCGTCATCGACTACATGGGCGATGACAGCGCCATCGTGCAGGCGGCCCGCGTCTCGTACGGCCGGGGCACCAGCCGCAGCCGCGACGACCGCGGCCTGATTCGCTACCTGATGCGCCACCGCCACACGACGCCGTTCGAGATGTGCGAGCTCAAGCTGCACATCAAGCTGCCAATCTTTGTGGCCCGGCAGTGGATTCGTCACCGCACCGCCAACGTCAACGAATACTCCGGGCGGTACTCGATCCTCGATCGCGAGTTCTATGTGCCCTCGGTGGATCAGCTGGCCGAGCAGTCGCGCAGCAACCGCCAGGGCCGCGAGGCCCGCCTGTCCCCGACGCAGGCGGCGCAGGTGCAGCGCCTGTTACGCGAAGATGCGGAGCGCTGCTATGACCACTACGAATATCTGCTGAATGAGGACGAGACCGGCGCCGCCCGCCGTCCCGAGGATCCGCAGCTGGCGCGCGAGCTGGCGCGCATGAACCTCAACCTCAACTACTACACGCAGTGGTACTGGAAGATCGATCTGCACAACCTGCTGCACTTCCTGGCGCTGCGCATCGATGACCACGCGCAGTACGAGATCCGCGTCTATGGCGAGGCCATCGCGCGCATCGTCCAGGCCTGGGTGCCGATGGCCTGGGAGGCGTTTTCAGACTACCGCCTGCACGCCGCGCTGTTTTCGGCCGCCGAGCTTGCCGCGATTCAGGCCAGCCTGCGTGGCGAGACACCGGACTTGCACAAGCTAGGCCTGTCCCCGCGCGAGCAGCGCGAGCTTCGCAGCAAGCTGGGCTTAGGGGAAGAGGGGATGGGCGAGGAGCGGAGCGCTACACAGAAGAGCGCTTAGCCAATCGGTGGCTCGATGCAGCTGCTGAGATCGAACAGCAGGAAGATCAGCGCCTTTTCCTGCGGCGACAGCGTGGTCGTCGTGCAGCCCTTGGGGAAGGGCTGGCTGGGCATGTCTCCCGACGAGACGTGGATATCCGAGAGCACGAAGCGGCCGCACTTCGACGAGGCCGGAGCGGTGGTCGGCGTGTCAAACGACACGTACTGCACGTTCTGACTGGCTGGCACCGTGATCCAGGTCTGCACGCGGGCCGGATCGACCGACTGCAGCGTGTTCTGCGCATCGCGCAGGTCCAGCTTGCCCAGCATCGTCGAGCCACCGACCGAGGGCTGCACCAGCCAGCTCGCCAGGGTCGAGCCGCGCGAGAAGTTGGTGTCGATCGTCGCCGTGGTGTTGCCGATGTCGGCGCGGTTGTTAAACGTCATCATGCCGTTCCAGGCGGTCTGCTGCCGAATCCAGTAGCTGTGCCAGTGCGAGGCAAAGACCCGGCCGCCGGCATTGACGAAGTCAAAGATGTTCTGAATCGACTGCGCGCTCTCGTTGCTGGGCTGCATGCTGCCCTCGCAGGAGCCGATAAACAGATCGTACTGGTTCAGGTTGGCGGAGTTACTCCACAGCGTCCGCGCGCTGGTGAAGTTGACGCCGCCGTTGAGCGTCGTGTCGTACTTGCTGCTGCCCGTGGTGACGCCAGTATAGAGGTTGACACGCCCAGTGCCTGCCTCGGGCGTGAACTCGCTGTCGGCGATGCCGAGCTTGCGCAGCAGACACTCAAGGACATCAGCCCCGCCAGTGGCGAGCGCGATCTTGGGAATATTTCCCTCGGCCGAGGTCTTGGGTAGGCGCGTATTTTCCTCGGGCAGAGCGGTCTCACGGCAGGCCTCGACGTAGCTGACATTCACCTCGCGGCGCCACTTGCCGACCTGTACGACCAGCGGCACGTTGTCGCCGATAGGCACGTTATCGAGCACGAACTTGCCATCAAGGTCGGTCTGCGTGCGAGCCACGGGATCGCCGGAGAACAGCGTGTCGCAGCGCTCGCATGAGGGCCCGGGGGCAATCGACTTGAGCGCCCCGTTGGGGACGTAGACGTAGGCGCCGGGGACCGGCATGTTGCCAGCGGGAATATTGATGCGTCCGCTGAGCGTCGTCTTCTTTGCGTTCTTACAGACCACCTGACGGCACTGCAGGTTGGTGCAGCCGTCGTAGCCCATGGACTCGATATCGGGATTCGAGAACATCGGCCCGCCGCCCGAGCCACCAATGCCAACGTCATTGCAGGACATCACCGGGAAGGACAGACCGAAAGCTAGTGTTAAGGGAATCGCAGAGCGCCGCATAAGACACCTCCTCGGACTGCATCATACCAAAGTTAGGCAGCCGCCCGAAGGAGGGGGGCAGACCCCGCGGGGGGGACAGTGAATGCCGGACGGCCAGGCGCCGTCAGGTGCGGAACTGGCTCGGGCAGCGGCCTGCAAGACTGCCCCGCTATCGACGAAAGCTGATATTCTGAGTCCGAATGGCTATCCGCATGCCGCACATCCAAAGAGCTTCTGATTCTCTGCGTTTGTCTAGGGGCTGCTGGCTCGTGCTGCTGCTCGGCCTGGGCGGAGCGGCCGGCCTCGTTCTAGAGGTTGGGTCGGTACTTGCGCCGGCCTTCGCAGCCAAGAAAGAGCCGCCGAAGAAGGACGGCACCGACAAGCAGGAAGAAGAGGTCAAGCAGAAGGTCAAGAAGCTGTTTGAAGACGGCATGGTGCAGTACGACCTGCGCCGCTTTGATGTCGCCATCACACTCTTCGAAAAAGCGTTCGAGACCCGCCCCGACCCGGTGTTCCTTTACAACATCGCGCAGGCCCATCGCATGGCCGGACGTCCGGCCGAGGCTGCCGCCTTCTATCGCAACTTTCTGCGCAAGTCCCCCGACGCTCCGAATGCGGCAGATGTGAAGGGCTGGATTGCTCAGCTCGACAAGGAAGCGGGCGGCAAACAAGCGAGCATTGCGCCGCCCCCGGCTGACCCGCCGGTGCCGTACCTCGAACCGAAGAGCAAGCAGAGCTTCATGTCGCGCATCACGCTCGACGGCAAGTCCTACTTCCTCACGGGAGTCGGGCACCGCTCGTACATGGGCTTTTCGGTCTATGGCATGGCCATGTACGTCGATGACAGCCTGGCGCGGCGGGCTTTTCCCAAGCTGCTGGCGCAGGCCGGCGGCAGCGAGCTGCAGCAGCTACGCGCCCGCGACTTGGCACAGAACTTCGTCGTGCTGGGTGAATTCGGCAAGGCGGCGATCCTCCGCTTTAGCCGCAAGCTCAGCGCCAAGCAGATTGCCGACTCCTATCGCGACCTTCTCAAGGAGAACCTGAAAGAGAGCACGGCGCCGGCCCTGCGTCAGAACACGCAGCAGTTCTTGGCCCTGTTCAATCGCGACGTGGCCACCAACGACGAGATGATCATCGCCACCAGCGGCGACGGTCTAATCAGCGTGACGACGAACAGCGTGCGGGTCGATGGTCCGCGCGATCCCACTCTGTGCATCGATCTTTGGAACATGTGGCTGGGCAGCAAGCCCATAAATGCCGAGATGAAGCAGACCCTGGTCGAGCGCATCGCTCTCCTGGGGCAGGGAGCCGCCCCGACGCCGGGCAGCGCCAGCGGCAAGTAGTCAGCGATGAGTGACGCGATGCAAGACGAGCTCCCTCCCCATCCGCCAAGTGGCCTGTCCAGTCCCGCCTTGGAGCCTGCGCCGCCGTCGCAGTTTTCGCATCCGGATGCAGCGACAGATCCGCAGCACGCGCTCGAGGAGGCGCGGCGCGAGCTGGTCCGCATGGCGGCCGCTCTGCGCGAGCTGGGCACGCCGGTCCTGCCGATTCACGACCAGCTCTTGGTAATGCCGCTGATCGGGCATCTGGACGCGGCGCGCGGCTCGCACCTGATGGACGATCTGCTGCTGGCGATCGAGAAGCACCAAGCCTCGCTGGTCATCCTCGACATCACCGGCGTCAGCGTGGTCGACACAGCGGTCGCCAACATGCTGATCCAGGCCACCCGCGCCGCTAAGCTGCTGGGGGCAAGCTGCATCTTGGCCGGAGTCAGCGGTGCGGTGTCGCGCACGCTGGTTCAGCTGGGCGTCGATCTGCGTCAGCTACCATCGCGGCGCGATCTGCAGGATGCGATTGCCTACGCGCTGCGACTGGGCGGCTGGGCGATCGTCAAGACGCGCCAGGACATCGACTGGCTCGACGAGTTTAACGACCCCACGGCCGAGGACGACTAGCCGCCGCACGGGCTTGGCGCGGCGGGCGGGCGGGCGGAGCCCTTAGCGCCGCAGCGTTCGCCTGACCGCCAGGATGATGACCGGCAGACCGAGCAGGGCGGCAAACAGGGTCGTGATCTCGCCCAGGTCGGCGATGATGCCGAACGACTTTAGGGCGTGATTGCGCGACAAAAGCAGCGTCGAGTAGCCAATCACCGTGGTCAGCGAGCACAGCGATACCGCCGAGCCGGTCTCGGCCAGGATGTCGGCAAGCGGCGGGGCGTTGGGCTGACGCAGCCGTGACCAGAGCTGGGCCGCGTACTCAGTGCCAACCCCGAGCGTGATCGGCAGCGCGACGAAGTTCATGAAGTTGATTTTGACGTGGAAGTTTTCCTGCAGGCGCTTGGCCGCATCGATCGCGCCGACGCTTCCCCCCAGCCAGATGATGCCGATGGCCAGCGATAGCAGCACGGGCACGGCCCCGCGAAAACCAAACAGCAGAAGGATCAGCACGCAGACGCCCAAAAGAGCCGCTTTGGTGACTCGCGGACCGTCGCTGATCAGCGTCTCTAAGATGCCGGCGAAGACGGTCGCTGCCGACGCCGCGACCCAGGTCTTGCCGTCGGCCTCAACGGTCAGCGCCTTGGCGATGCGCAAGAGATCGTGCCCATTCCACGAGTAGTAGTTGTCGGGGTCGGCATCGACCCCAACGAAGCGGCCGCGCGGCCCCTCAACCTCGGTAAAGGCGTCCTGCGTCTGCTTCGGCAGATCGAAGGTCGTTAAGCGGCGCAGATAGTCCGGCGGACGCCAGGCCGTGACCTCGTTGCGCTCGGACTCGTCCATCAGCTCTTGATAGCGGTCGATCTTTTTGCGGATGCGGGACAGCGACGCCAGCTTCTCGTCCTGCTTGTCGGGCAAAAGCGAGTTGAGCGTCCGCACCTGCTTGAGCACATGCTTGGCCCCGAGTGCCGCGTCCTTCTTGCGCACCGCCTCGGCCACCAAGTCGGCCTGCTCTGGCCGATCCACCAGGAACACTCCATCGTTGCCGACGTAGCCAGCGCCGACCTGGGCCATGCCCAGCATCTCCATGCGTCCCCACATGTTCTGCGACGGGGTCTCTTCGGTGCGCAGGTTGTTGAAGTTCCACTCCAGAGGATCCTGCAAGTAGCGCTGCAGCGGGCGTACCGACAGCGCGATGAGCGCCAGAACGAGCACCGCCACCACGGTGGAATGCCGCTCGATAAAGCGTCCGAGTGCGGCGTAGGGGCGATGCAGCCAGCTGGGCTTTGGCGTCATACAGCCCGGGCGCAGCCGCTCGCAGAACAGCACCAGTGGCGGCACGACGACAAAGGTACTGAACCAGACGATCAGCATACCGGCCCCGCCGATCAAGCCGAACTGATTGAAGCCCTTAAACTGCGTCAACAGCAGCGAGCCGTAGGCGATGCTTGCCGCGGCCATCGCACTGAGCGTGCCGAGAAACGCGCCTCGCAGCGCCGAGCGCAGCGCGGCTTCGACCGGCAGGCCTTGCCTGCGCTCTTCGCCGTAGCGGGCCATCAAAACAATCGGTGAGTTGATGCCGTTGCCAAGGATGATCGAGACGAGGAACGCGGTGTTGATGTTGAGGTGCTGCAGCTTGAAGGCCGCCAGCACCAGCGACAGCAAGACCCCCAGCACGGCGGGCGCGCCGACCACTAGCAGCACGGCAAAGCGACGGAAATACAGAATGATCGAGAGCAGAATCAGCGCCGCGCAAGCCATCGTGGCCAGCTGAAAGTCCTCTTTGATGCCGCCCTGCTCGTCGAGCGCTTGGGCGATGTGCCCCGTGTACTCAACTTTCAAGCTGGGATGAAAGCTGGGTGGATTGGCGCCGCTGACGATGCCGCGGACTGCCGCCATGGTCTCGATGTCGCCGCGGGTGGCCAGGCCATCGCGACGACGCCACATCATCACGCCCAGCCAGTGCTCGCCGTCCGCCTCAGCCTCGAAGTAGCGCTGCACGCGGGCTGCCTCGCCGGGGCTGGGCGTGGGATTCTGCGCAAGCTGCGGCACGCGCTCATTTAGCCGCTGGCGCAGCTCGCGCAGCTCTTTTTCCGCATCGCCATCGAGGTCCACCAGCAGCGGCATGGTCCGTCGCGCAATCACGCGATCCAGCAGCTCTTCGGCGTTCGCCAGATCGCTCATGTCGGCGTACAGCCACTTCCACTTGGCGGCGTACTCGGGAACCTCGGTGTTTGGCTTCCACTGGATCTCGGTGAAGCTGGTCGGCACCAGCGCCTCGAGCTGAGCGCGGATGCCGTCGACGAAGCGGTTGTTCGCCGCACGATCCTTGCTGTGCACAATCATCACCAGGTTCGACGAGCTCTTCTGCTTGCCGGAGATCGAGCGCAGAGCGGTGACCGAGGGGTGGTTGTCGGGCAGCAGCTCGGTGAAGTCAGTGCGCAGGTCGAGGCCGCGATAGGCGGTTATGCCCGCGCCGACCGCGAGCAGGAAGAACAGCAGCAGCAGCAGACCGCTGTGCCGCGCCGCAACGCGCACGTAAAGGGACGACACTGCGGCGAGGCGACCCGGCGGCGGATCATCGACGGGGGGAGGGATCGGTACGCTCATAAGCTGGACTCAAGATCTGGCGGGTTAAGGACGTTAAGTGGAAACCGCCGCATGATACCGAAGCGACGGCAGGCGGCAACCGCTTCTGCAGCCGCGCCCGGGGAAGTAGACCCTGCTTGGCTGGGTCAGGCGCGGCCTGACCGCGGTGTGGGACTCCCGAGGTGGCCGCAAGAAAAGTCGCGCCGCCGCGATCGCTGCGCGCATACAGTGCGCCGAGCAGCGCGTCACTGCGCAGTTTTCCGTCGAGAACGCGGTGTTCTCGGTGGCTGCTGGGTGAGTCGCGCTCGCCATCTAGGGCTGGCCACGGCCGGCCACGAAAAGAGGACGATCATGAACCGCGCCGCGCAAAACCCACTGCACCTTGCCCTCAGTCTCTCGCTGCTTGTGGCCTGCGGACAGCTTGACGAGAGCACTCGCAGTCAGCCGCAGTCCGACGACCCGACGCGCTCGCTGCTGCCGGTCGGGGGCGTGATGGACTTTACGATCAACAAGCCGGTCATCAATCGCGCCTGGGGCGCCAGCGACAAAGACGTCTGGGGGGCTGGCAACGGCGGCATGATGATCCACTGGGATGGCAAGGTCTGGCGACGCATCGCGGTACCGACCGGCAATGACCTGCTCGCCGTCTGGGGGGCCAGCGACAAAGACGTCTGGGCGGTCGGCGATGCCGGCGTAGTCATCCACTGGGATGGCAGCAGCTGGACGCGCTTCACCTCGCCGGTTCCCGACAGCGCCAGCCTCAACGACGTCTGGGGAACCAGTGGCAACAACGTCTGGGCGGTCGGCGATCGCGGCGTCATCCTGCAGTACAACGGCTCGGCCTGGGGGGCCTTCAGCCTGCCGTCGATCAACAACCTGCTAACCGTCTGGACGCCCAGCACCACCGATGCCTGGATCGGGGGCGATCTGGGCATGCTGCTGCGCTGGGACGGTGCCACCTGGTCCGAGGTTGCCAGCGGCAGCGCCACGCCCTGGCTGCACATTCGCGGCACCGCCAGCAACAAGGTCTGGGCCGCCAAGCAGAACTCCGAGATCTGGGTCTTTGATGGCAGCAAGTGGGCGCGCTCGACGGCCAGCATCAGCGGCCAGCGGCTGTGGCTCACCGCCGACAACGACGTCTGGACCTTCGCCCCTGGCTACTCCTACCACTACAACGGCACGACCTGGGTCAGCACCAGCTTTAGCTCGCTCAATACGATCTGGAGCTCCGGCCCCACCTCGGGTTGGGCGCTGACCAGCAGCGACATTTATAAGTTCTCGACGACAGGCTGGTCGTCGACCTGGTAAGGGAAGGCAGAGGCTGGGGAGGGAAGGGGGCGGCGCGAGCTACAAGCAGCAGGCTATCGGACGGGCCTTGGTGCAGTCGCCGTAGACATCGATCAGGGCGACATCATTGACGATGGTGCCGTAGTCGCCACCGCCGCTGTTGTTCCAGCTGCTGCAGGTGTACGAGCCAAGGAAGCGGGACGAGTCGGGCACGCCGGTATTGGCGATCGACGTCCCACCGGTGCTGCTGGGATCCAGCCAGGCGCCACCGCTGGGCACTGTGGTGCCGGAGTTGGCGCGCAGGTACTCGGCGGCGTGGCACATATGCGCTCCGGCATAGGCCGAGGCGCACAGCGAGTGCATCTTCCAGCGTCCGCCGGCGGCGCCGTTGGTCGTCGCGGAGGTAAAGCCCGCGAAGCGCGCCTTGCTGGGGGTGTTGCAGCAGGCCAGCTGCCGCGAGGTGCCGCAGGCCCCGTAGACGTCGATGGTGCCGGTCGCGGTGACGATGGTGCCGTAGTCGCCGCCACCGCTGTTGTTCCAGCTGCTGCAGGTGTACGCGCCGGGCATGCGTCCAGCCTTGACCGAGCCGTTGTTGGCGATGCTTGAGCCGCTGACCGTGCTGGGATCGACCCAGGCACCGCCGGACGGCGGCTGCTCAGCAGAGGTCGCCTGCACGTACTCAGCGGCGTGGCAGAGGTGCGAGCCGGTGAACGACGCGGCGCACAGCGCATGCATGCCGGCCCGTCCACCGGTGACCTTGCCGCTGTACGTCGAGCCGGTAAAGCCTGCGAAGCCCGAGACATCCTCTGTCACCGCTCCGCCGCTGCCGGCCGGTCCCGCCGGACCTGGGTTGCCGCGATCGCCCTTGTCGCCTTTGTCGCCCTTGGGGCCCTGCAAGCCGGGCTCGCCGCGGTCACCCTTGTCGCCCTTTATGCCCTGCGTCCCGGCCTCGCCCTTGTCGCCCTTGTCGCCTTTGTCCCCCTTGGCGCCGGGCAGGCCAGGATCGCCCTTGTCGCCCTTCATGCCGGGGATGCCCGTCGGGCCGGTGTCGCCCTTGTCGCCTTTTTCGCCGCGATCGCCCTTGTCCCCTTTGAGCCCCTGCGTTCCCGGCGCTCCGGGCGCACCAGGCGTCCCCATCGGGCCGGGATCGCCTTTTTCACCCTTGTCGCCTTTGTCCCCCTTGTTGCCGTCGCGACCAGGATCACCTTTGTCGCCCATCGCGCCCATCGCTCCGGGCGCTCCGTCGTTGTTACAGCCGGTGACTAGCAGGGCTGCGCTGAGACCAATTCCCAAGAGCGTAGTTAGGGTTCGCATCGCCATCCTCGCACCATGTAGGTCAAGATGGGCGGACCCTAACACAATCTGTCGGGGCGGGGAGGGCTTAGCTCGCGGCTTTGCCGCCGGGGCGGCGGACTTCGGCCAGCTCGTCGAAGAAGCGGTTGGCGGTGGCGACGTAGGTGTTCAGCGACTCAAGCAAGAGCTGCGCGATCTGGCCGTTTTCGGCCCGCAGCGCATCGTAGTAGCGCTGGCGCTCGATGCTGTGCACGATGGCCGGCGGATAGCCGTCGCGCAGCAGCAGCAGGTTGAGCAGCAGACGACCCACTTTGCCGCTGTTCTTGGTCCACGGGTAGATCGACATCAGCCGATAGTGCACACCGGCCGCGCGCGACAGCGGGTGTAGCTGCTCGACCTCTTCTTCGTCGAGCCACTCGCACAGCTTGCGCATGCGCAGCGGGATTTTGTCGGGCGCCGCGATCTCGTGATAGTAGGCGCGATGCAGTGGGTTGTCCTTGCGGTACGGATTGCCCTTGGACTTGTCTTCGGGGGTCAGGATCTCGTGCATCTGCTTGATCAGCTCAAGCGTGACCAGCCCCGTCTTCTTGCGCGCCTGCGACTGTTTGCCCGCCTCTTCGCGGACGAAATCGATGGCCGCCTTGTGATTGCGAATCTCCTCATAGAGATTCACCAAGCTGACATCCGAGATGATCTTTCGATCCAGCGCGTCGCGAATCTCGCTGTACGAGAGCACGACGCCTTCGAGCGCGTTGTCGTGATAAATCCAGCCAATATCGATCTTTTCCTGAAACGCTTCGAGAATGCGAGAATCCTCAGCTTGCCGACGCCCACGCAGGCTCTCCAGCTTGGCGTCTAGCTCGAAGAATCGGCTCTCCTCCATGTAGCGGCTCTCCTGTCCGATGTCAGCGATCAGCGATCAAGGATGCGATGGACCGGCACTGCTCGTAAGACCTGGGGGTTGGGTCATCGCGACGACCGGCATACGGCACGGCCGTCCGCAGATGCTATCCCGGTCCCGACTGAAGAACAATAGGAATATGTGCAGTTGATTGCCGCTAGTCGGCAGAGCACGGCCGTCGCCGGTTCTGGCAGCTGTCCAGGACGGTGAGCCACGTGAAACCCGAAGGGGGGTTGAGGCCCCGTCTTCCCCACGGCGACTGAGCCGTCTGCTGCGTCTTGCTGCTCGTCGGGGTCTGTGCTTCGATGCGCGGCCATGATGGGTTCTGCTCCCGCGGTCTTGCAGGCTGCTCGCAGGCGAACTGGCGATGGGGCACACGATCGCGCGCGGTGGCGCTGTGGGCTACTCCTGTACGCGCTCGCTGCGGCCTCACTCGTCGGGATGAGCGGCTGCGCGGCTCCCGAGGACGTGCCCGACCCGGCCGGAGCTGGGCTCGCTGATCCCGATGTCCTGGCCAAGGGGGCGGCGCTGTACAGCGAGCAGTGCGCGGTCTGTCACGGGGATCGCGGCCAAGGCGGCTCGGCCCCGAGGCTGGCTGGCTTCGATCGCGGGGAGCCCGAGCTGGTGTCGATCATCGATGAGCGCATGCCCCAGGGCCGCCCCGAGCAGTGCCGCGGCAATTGTGCGCAGCGCATCGCACGCTACATCCTGGCCGACTTCCCGACGGTGCAAGCCCGCTGCAGCGAGCCCAGCTTCGGGGCCCGTCGGCTGCGTCAGCTGTCGCAGCGCGAGTATCGCCGCAGCATCGACTCGCTGTTCGGCTGGGACGACCGCAGCTGTCCGGCCCCAGAGTTTCGCTACAAGCCGAGCGGTCCGCTGCCCAAGACCGTGCACCTGGCCGGCAGCATGAACGGCTGGCCGGGGACCGTGGCGGCGGGCGGCTGGCCCCTGGTCTACGACACTGCAAGCGGCGTGTTCCGGCTGCGCCGCAGCTTGCCGCTGGCGACCTACCAGTACAAGCTCGTCCTCGACGAGAAAGACTGGATCAGCGACCCGGAAAATCCCAGCAGCGTCCCCGATGGCTTTGGCGGCAAGAATTCGCTGCTGACGGTGGCCTGTCGGGCCAAGACGCCACTGCCGCCGGAATCGGACATCGCCGCCGAGCTGCCGCCTGATGCCCGGCCCGATGGCTTTCCTTTCGACGATCACGCGGAGGCGCGCCTGGTAAGCCCAGTGCATGCCGAAGCCTATCGGCGCGCGGCGCTCGCGGTGGTCGGGGCGGTGGCGACGGATCTGCCGGCGTTTTTGCCCTGCGATGGCAGCGGCGGCAACCGGGGCCGGTGCACCGCCCAGTTCATCAGCGGCTTTGGTCGACGAGCCTTCCGGCGCGCCCTCAGCGCCACCGAGCAGGCACGGTACGCGAGCCTGGCCGCCGCGGCGCCCAGCTTCGAGCAGAGCATCCTGTGGACCCTGGCGGCCCTGCTGCAGTCGCCGCACTTTCTGTATCGCAGCGAGCTGGGTGAGCCGCAGCACGACGGCAGCTTCCGCCTGACCGGCTACGAAGTGGCGAGCGCGCTGTCCTATCTATACTGGGGCACGCTGCCCGACGAGGCGCTGCTGGCCGCGGCTGAGCGCGGCGAGCTGGCCAGTCCAGCCGCGATCGAGACCCAGGCGCGTCGCTTGCTTGCCGATCCCCGCGCCCGCGCACCGCTCGGCGAGTTTGCCCTGCAGTGGCTGGGCGTCGAGCGCGTCGCCACCCTCGACAAGCGCGCCGACCTGTTCCCCGCCTGGGACGCCGGGCTACGTCAGAGCCTGCTTTCAGAGACCAGCAGCCTGTTTGCCCACGTCGCGCTGCAGGGCAGCGGGCAGCTCTCGGAGCTGTTGACGGCCGACTACACCTTCGTCAACGAGTCGTTGGCGCGGCTGTACGGCCTGCCGGCGGTGGTCGGGGCGGCGCTGCAGCGACGATCCTACGGCGCGCTGAACCCGGCCCGCCGCGGCATCCTGGGGCACGGTAGCGTGCTCGCCAGCTACGCCCACTCGGATCAGACCTCGCCGATTCGGCGCGGGCTGCTGATCCGCCGGACGCTGCTGTGCCAGGAGCTACCGACGCCGCCGCCCAACGCCGGTGGTGTCCCGGCTGTCGATGCGACCGCCACCACCCGCGAGCGCTTTCGCCAGCACACCGACAATCCCTTCTGCAAGAGCTGCCATCAGTTCATCGACGGCGTGGGCTTTGGCTTGGAGCGCTTCGATGCCATCGGCCAGGCCCGGGATCGCGAGCGCGGCCAGCCGATCGACGACCGCGGCGACCTCAACGACCTGGAGCGCCTGGGCAGCGGCCAGGCCGGCCCGTATCAGGGCTTGGCCGAGCTGGGCGGGCGCCTGGCGACGGCGGAGCGGGTGCAGGCCTGCTTCGTGCGGCAGACCCTGCGCTTTGCCCGCGGCGAGCGCGAGGACGTGGCAGCCGACCTCTGCCAGCTAGAGCGACTGCGGGCTCGCTTCCGCGACGGCGGCGAGCGGATTGTCGAGCTGTGGGTGGCGCTGTCGCAGCAGCCTGAGTTTCTAAACCGCCGCTAGATCGTGGAACGACGCGAAGGACACGGACAATGAGCATTCGGCGACGACACGTTCTGACAGGGCTGTTAGGCACGGCGGCGGGCGCGGCCGCGAGCTATCTGCTTGGCCAGCCGACCCAGCGGCGAGCGCATGCGGCTCCCGCGA
Source organism: uncultured Myxococcales bacterium (assembly GCA_964628555.1). Lineage (GTDB taxonomy): Bacteria > Myxococcota_A > Polyangia > Palsa-1104 > JAEUJZ01 > JAEUJZ01. The sequence goes on from CAZVMD010000015.1 coordinate 19,481, forward strand.
CGGCGCGACGCATCCTGTTTTTCTATTTCCCAGATGGGGTGGCCGGCCCGACGGCCAGCGGCGAGCCAAGCCTGTGGCACTTGTCCGGGCCCGAGCGCGGCTTTGCCCTCAACGATCAGCTGCAGGCGCTGGCGCCGTACCGCGACGACTGCGTCTTTCTAAACGGCCTGTCGATGGGCCCCACCGATAGCGGCAGCCATCCCGGTGGAGCGAAGAAGCTGCTGACGGCCAGCGACGGCGGGGGAGGGGAGTCGATCGACCGTTTCCTCGCCCGGACCGTCGGCAGCGCGTCGCTGTTTCGGCACATCTATCTGGGGGCGATGGCCAAGCAGAACGGGGCCAGCGGCGACAAGCACATCTCGTATCCCTCAGCCGGGGTGACGGTGGCGCCCGAGGACTCGCCAGTCGCGGCGATGGCGGCGCTGTTTGGCTCGGCCCCGACGCCGGGCAACCCGCTGGAGGCGACCGCCACCCAGGTCAGCATCCTCGATACTGCGCTCGCTGATCTGTCGGATCTGCGCGGCCGCCTTGGCAGCGCAGAGAAGGCCAAGCTGGAGCTGCACGTCGATGCCCTGCGCGAGGTCGAGCGGCGAGTGCAGGGGCTGTCGATGACCATGCCAGGCAGCGGCGACTGCAAGAACCCGCGCATCGATGTCTCAGGAATTTCCCCAGGGGCGTGGTACGACCCTCAGTACTTCCCCCAGATCCTGCGGGCGCAGATCGATCTGATGGTGCAGGCGATGGCCTGTGGGCTGTCGAAGGTCGGCGTGCTGCAGGCCTCGTATCACACCAGCGAGCTGGTGATGAGTCGCTTTCCAGCGACGGAGATGTACGATCCCGGCTTCGACATGCGCAGCCATCAGGCCTCGCACTACGGGCCTAGCCACGACCGCAGCAAGCGCGAGTTTCGCGACTACTTCGCGCAGCGACGCTGGTGGGTGGCGCAGCTTGCCTATCTGCTGCAGCAGCTCAAGAGTCGCCCCGAGGATGGCGGCAGCATGCTCGACCACTCCCTAGTGCTGCTGTGCACCGAGGTCTGCGACGGCAACACGCACAGCCACGACAACATGCCGTTTATCCTGGCCGGGCGAGCCGGCGGGCGCCTGTCGACCGGACGACTTCTCAACTACAGCGGGCGCCGCCACGCCGACCTGCTGATCAGCCTGGCCCAGGCTATGGGGCAGGACCTGACCCGCTTTGGCGATGCCAGCAGCGGTCCCCTGCCCGGCCTGCTGGCGTAGCGGCGCAGCGCGTTCGGCGAGCTAGCGGGGTTTGGCTGCAGCCGGCCGTGTGGCCGCATGATCGAGCAGCATGGCGTAGGGCAAGGCCCGCAGAGTACGATGACAGGATGTCTGTCTTGTCTGCGCCAGCCACCAAGCGGGGCTGGCCCTCGCGAGTGCCCCCTCGCGTCTGGCTGCTGCTGCTCGCGGTGCTGGGCGGGCTGCCCGAGTCTATCGCCTGGGCCGAGGCGACAGCAGCCAGTGCCGCTCAGCCCGGAGCCTGCGCCGCCGTCGCGCCCTGCGCCAAGCTCGCCGACGAAGCACGCCTCTTGTCCCGACGAGAGCAGCTGGATGCGGCCCTGGTGTCGTACCAGCGCGCCTACGCCTACTGCAATGATCCGGTGCTGCTGTTCAACCTGGCTCGCATCTATCACCGCCTGAATCGCCTTACCGAGGCCCGCGATCACTATCAGCGCTATCTGCAGGCCGCCCCGGGCGACGATCCCAAGCAGCGCGAGCGAGCCAGCCAGTACCTCAAGTCGCTGACCGAAGACGCGCCGGCCAGCCCGCCGCCTACCGCGGTGACACCGCCGCCCAACCCTAATCCGCCGCCCCAGGCGCCCGCCGGGCCGACGCCGATTTACAAGAAGTGGTGGTTTTGGACGGCGATTGGTGGCGGCGTGCTGGCAGCCACCGCGCTAGGCGTCGGCTTGGGCCTGGCCGCGCGCGAGCCGGACTTCGGCGGCGCACCGCAGTATCGGCCTTTTTAGCTTAGTTGTGCTGTGGGCTCGGGAAGGAGCGCCGCAGCGGGAGGACACCTTGCGAACTTGGCTTGTTGCGAAGCAGTTTCGAGCCTGGGCGATACGCTTGCTGGCCCTCGCTGTCTTGCCCCCCCTGACTGGCTGCGCCGACGCCGGCATCACCGTGACCCTGACGAGCTGGCCAGCCGGCGCCAGCGAGGTGCGCGTCGTGCCCAGTCTCGACGGCACAGCAGGCAGCGAGATCGTGCTGGGCGCCGGACAGTCGGTCTTTGTCGTACGCGTACCGCAGGGACGCGGCAGCCAGCTGAGCCTGACGGCCCGAGCGCTTGATAGTGGCGGCTGCAAGCTGGCTACCGGATCCATCGATCAGCCGCTACCTGGCGGCCTGCGTCCCTACGCCGATCTTGCGCTGAGCCTGTCGGCGCTGCCGGTGCCGACCTGTACTCTGACGCTGACCGTCGAGGGCACGGGGACGGCGAAGGCCACGTGGGCAACAGCGCAAGGGCCGGGCCTGCTGGACTGCGCGGCGGGGCAGACCTGCGAGGCCGAGTTTCCGCGCCAGGCGGCCGGCATGGATCCGATCACGATCAGCGCTCGCGAGGCCAGTCGCCGGGAGTATCCGACGATAGGCGGCAGCTGCGTGGGCCTGCACGACTGCCGGCTGCTGATGCAGCGCTCGCATCGGGTGAGCGTCCGGATGATGCCGCGGCAGTGCACCCTCAACAACTTCTGTCTGTACAGCCCGCTGCCCTTCGCCGTGAACTGGAACGGTGTCTGGGGCGCGGCGGCCAACGACATCTGGGCGGTGGGCACCAGCAGCGGCAGCGGCGGGGTCATCGCCCACTTTGACGGCCAGGCATGGCAGTACGCGACGACCGCCGGCAAGGTAGCGCCGCTCTCGGCGGTCTGGGGCAGCGGTCCAAGCGATGTCTGGGCCGTCGGCCTATCCGGCGAGATCCAGCACTGGAATGGCACCAGCTGGAGCAGGGAAGTCGCGACGACTACTTCTCATCTGTACGCGGTCTGGGGCAGCTCAGCGAGTGACGTCTGGATCGCTGGCGAAATGGGCACGATCCGTCGCTGGAACGGCTCGCAGTTTGGCACCGTGGCCAGTACCGGCCCCAGCATGGGCGCGGCCTACCGCGGCATCTGGGGCAGCGGCCCGAACGATGTCTGGCTGGTCGGAGACAACGCCTGGACCTGGCACTACAACGGCACGGTCGGTACGCAGGTCGCAAACGCCATGACCACGATGCCGCTCCTGGGTGTCTGGGGCAGTGGGCCGAATGACATCTGGGTCACGGCTGGAGCCAGCGGCGTCGGCGGACTGCAGCACTGGGACGGCTCGGCCTGGACCGTCATCCGCGTGCTCGGGGGCAGCGAGCCCACCTATAGCTCGGCCTGGGGCAGCCCATCCGGTCAGCTGTGGATCGCGGGCGGCGCAGGCACCGTGCTCCGAGGCAAAGGCGGTGCGTTCAGCCAAGAGCCGGCTCCGGGCAAGAGCCTGCCGCCGAGCAAAGAGCTGCTGCGCAGCATCTGGGGCAGCAGCGACAGCGATGTCTGGATGGTCGGCGAAAACGGCGCTCTTTTGCACTGGGACGGCCGTGAGGTCCGCTCCTACAGCGAGGGCCACAGCGCCGCCTGGAATGCGCAGTGGGGCAGCGGTCCCGACGACATCTGGCTCGGCGGACCCAAGGGGGCGCTGGCGCACTGGGACGGCGTGAAGCACTCGCCAGTTCAGTTCGGCAACACCTGCTGCGACATCCTGTCCATCGCCGGTACCAGCAAGAGCGATGTGTATGCCGTCGGCAGCTTGGGCTTGATCAGCCACTACAATGGATCGAACTGGACCGGTCAGGTCCCGCCGATCTCAGGTCTTCACCTGCAGGCCGTGTGGGCCACCGGTCCAAGCGATGTCTGGGCTGGCGGGGCGTTGAACACCACGACGGGCGGCCTGCTTCGCAAGACGGGCACGCAGTGGAACAGCGTGACCATCAACACCGCGATCTCCAACAAGCCGATTGCCGCTATCCACGGGACCTCGCCCACTGACCTGTGGATCGTCAGAACCGATGGCGAGCTAGTGGGCTTTGATGGCAGCGCCTTCAGCGCGCCGACGCAGGTGCCCTTGACGAGTTCGCAGGTCCTGCTCTCGATGTGGGTAGCGGGAACTGGCCAGGCCTGGGCCGCGGCAGGATTCGGCGGTGTCTATCGTCGCGCCGTACGCGGTGGCCCCTGGATGCTGTCGGCGCCAAATACCAGCTCCTTCTTCTATTCGGTTGCCGGCAGCTCGGCGAGTGAAGTCTGGGTCACCGATCAGGCCGGCGGCGTCGCGCGCTGGGATGGTGCCGCCTGGTCGCAGTCGAGCGTGCAGAACTTTACCTCCGTCAGCGCGGCCTTCGTCAGCGGTCCCGGCGATGCTTGGCTGTCCGCCAACAACACCAGCGTGGGCGCTGGCTACCTCTACCGCTACGCCCCATGAGCGACGGCACCGGCCAGCCTGCCCTGACGCAGATCGGAGCCTATGACATCGTCAGTCGTCTGGGCGCGGGCGGCATGGGCGTGGTCTATGAAGCGCGGCATCGCGACATCGGTCGCCGGGTCGCCATCAAGCTGCTGGCTTCGGAGCACGCCCGCGACGAAGACTCGCTGCGCCGCTTCTTCAACGAGGCCCGGGCCGTGAACCTGATCGAGCATCCGAGCCTGGTGCAGATCTCCGACTATGGCCAGAGTCCCGACGGGGCACCGTATCTGGTGATGGAGTTTCTCAGCGGCCAGACGCTGCGCCACCGTCTTGACTCAGCTCTTCAGAGCGGGCAGCTGTTGCCGCTGCGGCTCAGCCTCAGCCTGGGTCAGCAGGTGGCCGATGCGCTGGCTGCGGCGCACGAAAAAGGGGTGATCCACCGCGACCTCAAGCCGGAGAACCTGATGCTCGTCGCCGATCCGGTGGCGCCGTCGGGCGAGCGGGTCAAGATCCTCGACTTTGGCATCGCCAAGGTCCAAGCCGTTGGCGGCAAGAAGACGACCACCGGTACGGTCATCGGCACGCCGCTTTACATGTCGCCCGAGCAGTGCAGTGGTGCCGACGAGACCACTGACCGCAGCGACGTGTACTCACTCGGCGTAATCCTCTACGAGCTGCTGAGCGGCCGTCCTCCCTTCGACGCTGAGGGGGCCGGGCGAATCGTGGCCCAGCATCTGTTTCACGCCCCGCCCGCGCTTGCCCAGCGGGTCGTCGGTCTGCCCAGCGAGGTGGCGGCGTTTGTGCGCGATCTTTTGCACAAAGACAAGCAGCGCCGCCCCAGCATGCGCGAAGTGTCGGCGACGCTCGCTGGCTATCTGGGGCGCCTGCCGGCTGCGCTGTTGGACCGCTCGCCGCAGCCCATCGCCGCCGATCGTGCCAGCCGCAGCGACGAGCCAGGCTCGCTGATCGGGCGGCCGGCGGGCAGTGAGGCGACCACGCGCCGCAGTCGCTTTGGCCCGCGCTTCCCGCGGCTCTGGGTGAGCGCAGCGACGCTGGGAACGGTCCTGCTGCTGGCCGTTCTGATCTGGCGTGGTCAGCGGCGCGCTCCCTCCTCTTTGCCGCTCGATCGCCCCAAGACCAGCGTCACTGCGTCCGCCGATATGTCACCGGCCAGCGCCGCAGAGACGAGCGACCGCACCGCGACTGTGCCCGGCCATCCCGAAGCGGGTAACGCGCAGCTAGTCGCCGCGCCCGGCCTCGCTCAGCCGCTTTTGCCCAAGCCATCGCCCGGCGCCCCAGGCAAGCCGAGCCCAGGCCGCGGCAAGCCCGGCCGTCGTCCGGGGGGACCGGCCAAGCCCATCGCCTACGAGCCCTAAAGCAGGCACTTTTTGGGCTGGTAGTTGGCCTCGCACTGGCAGCGGCAGTCCTGCTGGGTCATGGCATCGGCCTGGGCGCAGCGCGGCACGACCTTGCGCGTGCTGGTCGCCGTGCGGCCAGCGACATCGCGATAGGTCAGCTGCAAATAAAGCTCGCTATCGACGATCGACAGGTCGAGGGGGTTCGGGCAGGTCGAGATGTTGGCGGTGTCATTGGGGTTGGGGGCCGACAGGAGCCAGCCGCTGGTCCCGCCAGGCACGGCGAAGTCGCCGGGCAGTGGCTGCAGCTTCACGCTGCGCTCGTCGGAGTACAGCACCGCCCCGGGCTGCGAAAGCGGCGTTCCGTCGCTGGCCCGGGCCCGCCTGAGCTCACCGAGCAGGCTGCCGCCGCTCGCGCTGACATTGCGCACCGCGGCGCCGACGAACAGCACATAGCCGCCCTGGATCGGCGGCAGCAGATCGATACTTTCGCCCTCGGCAAGCGGCAGCAAGCGATCGAGCGAGCGGGCAAGCTGCGCCGGCACTAGCTCGGGCGGACCGCTAAACGTCTCGCCGCAGCCGCTGCTCAGGACCAGCCCAGCCCAGGCGACCAGCCCCAGACAGCGAGCTCGGCAAGCCGGCCGCCTAGCGACCTCTGGGGCCGGCTGAAGACTGGATTTGCCGTCGCTATCCGCAAGCTCCTCGCAGGCGTTGAATTGCCAAGCAGCAGTCGAGTACGCTGCATCCATAGCGTTTCGTCCCCAAGAAGATCGTCGCAAAGGAGCCCTTGTCATGGATAGCTCGTTGATCTCGCGTCGTGGCTTTGTCGTCGGCGCTCTGCTGTGCCTACCCGGCCTCGCTGACGCGGCCCAGATGCCGGAGGATCTGCTCAAAGGCAAGCTCATCGTCAGCACAGAGTCCTTGCCGACCAAGTGGACCTCGGCCGGCCAGTTCGCCGCGCGGCTAAAAAGTTTGCACAAAAGCTCGGTCACTTACGATAAGAAGACCGGCAAAGTTGAGATTTATTACGCGGGCTTCTTCGCCGCACCCGTTCCGGATGTGCAGGTCAACTTTGTCATCTACGACATCACCGACAAAGCCGCAGGCAAGGCCAAGAAAGGCTCGTGGGAAGCCTTCCTCGGTCACAGAGGTGATCGCGTCATCTTCAACCGTGTCGAACTCGACAAGGATGACCTAGAGATGAACAAGAAGTACCTCCTCGCCATCGAGTTTCGCGGAAAGATCATCGCGCAGAGCGAGCTTACCGTCCGCGGCGAGGGGCCGAAGTATTCCGGCAAGGTCGAGTTCACCGAAGAAGACGCCAAGAAGAAAGAGTGACCATGATGAGGACGAGACGAGCGGCTGGCTGGGGAGTGGTGGGCGCAGCAGTGCTGGCCCTGAGCAGTGGTGATGGGGGCTCCCCGGGCGTTCGCTCGTTGGGTCTGGGCAGCTTCTCGCTCCTGACGCTGGCCCAGGCCGAGGAAGGCGTTGAGCCGACGGCGCGCGGTGAAGTCGGGGGCAAAGGCGTCGCGGCCAAACCTAGCGAGTCGGGACTGAAGGCAGGCACTCCGTCCGTCGCTCCCGCAGCGGCCGCCCCAGGCTTGGCCAAGGCCGCCAAGGCCCCGCCGGCTGAGACCGCCAAGGCGGCTGGCAAAGTCGACGCCTCGGCAGATTCCCTGGCGGCGCTGACCGCTGAGCTGCGTCGGGCCGGCAGTCCGCAGGACGAGCAGGCGGCGGCGAGCGCAGCGCAGAAGCTCGGGACGCTGCCGAGCGCGGTGTCGAGTGAGCTGCTGCTCGGTGAGCTGTCGACTGGCCTCTCGCCCAAGGTGGCGATGGCCGCGCTCGACGGGCTGGCCGCGCAGAACCCACCGGCGGCGGCGGCGCAGCTATTGCCAGTGCTGTCGCTCTACGCACGGCATCGCAACCCCGAGCTGCGCCGTCGGGCGGTGACTGCGCTGGCCGCGCTGCCTGACTCGCCAGCCGCCTCGGGTACCGTGGTGCCGCTGCTTATCGGTGCCCTGGGCGACGCCAGCTCAGAGGTTCGTGCCGTGGCCGCGCAGGCTCTGGGGGGGCGCCACGAGAAGTCGGCGGAGCCGGCCCTCATCAAGCTGCTCCTGCGCAAGGATGCGGCAGCCCCTGCCGCCCTGGGTCAGGTCGGTGGCGCGGATACGGCGCGGGCGCTGTCCGAGATGATCGGCAACGTCCCCGACCGCATGATCCTTGAGACCCTGGGCGAGCTGCTCAAGCGTCCGGACTTCGGGCCCGAGCAGGTGCGGGTGCAGGTCGTAAAGACCATCGGCAAGATGCCCGGCTCGCAGACCTTGGACATCCTCTCGGACTACGTCAAGCAGACCGCCCCCGCCAGTGACAAGGGCGGTGCCGGCAAGCCCGCTGGCAAGGCAGCTGGCAAGGACGCCGCCAAGGATGCGCCCCGCCCATCGCGCATTGAGGCGCAGAAGATCATCGAGCAGCGCACCGCCAAGTAGCCGCCGCCCGATCGCTGATTCCCGAACTTCCCCACAACCATCGCACGAACCTGAAGGGATGCCCGCTGATGACGAGCGCATCGAATACCTGCCGCGAGATCTGGCGCCAACGACGAGAAGTTAGGCTCACGACATGGTTGGGAGCCAGCCTGCTCCTGGCCAGCGGCTGCGCCGAGCCGGCGTTTTCCGTGCACACCCTCGACAACGAGCTCAAGACCCTGCAGCCGGTGCTGACCCGTCTGCGTGCCGCAGCGCCTGCGCCGACCGACAAGGCCAGCGAGCACGCCATGGCCTATGTCTACGCCGGGCCGGAGCGACGCGGCGACAAGGATCTCGGTCAGGCGGAAAAGACGCTGTATGGCTACGACCTCAGCGCAGGGCGGCTGATCTTTGCGACGCCGGCCGATGTGCGCTCGCGCTTCGTTGCCACCGACGGCGTGCTGGCTCATCGTGAGGGCGCGTCCGAGATCGTCCTGCGTGACGCCAAGGCCGGCACGGTGCGGGCCCGCGTCGCGTTGGCCGAGGGCGAGACGCTGGCTGGCCTGGCTGGCGATGGTGGCCGCATCTACTACGTCACGCGCGTGCAGGCCGACCGGCAGAAGGGCGAGACCGGCAACCGTAGCTTCGTCACCGCGCTCGACAGCAATGGCCAGCGTCTGTGGCGCCTACCGGCCCCCGGAACAGTCGGTGCGCCGGCGGCCACGGGCGGCTTGCTGGCCGTGCCCTTCCGCTATCAAGAGCTCGTGGTCCTCGACGGTCAGAGCGGCAACGAGCTGACGCGCATCCGTCAGAAGGACGAGCAGATCGGCTTTGTCCGCGCGGCCCCCGGCGGCTTCTACTATGGCGTTGGCGACAAGGGCCTGGCCCTGCTCAGCGAGTCCAGCGTCAAGGCTGAGAAGGGGGCGATTGCCTACGCCGAGCCGAAGCTGGGCGAGCGGGTTCGCGTGTTCCTCAACTGGGACGGCTATCGCCCCGAGCAGACGCACTTTAGTGCCTTCGATCGCAACCGCCTGCTGTGGGACGCGGTGCCGACCGGCGACAAGCTGGCATTTACCGATGGCCAAGCGGTGCTGCACAGCTATCGCTTCTTCTTCGATGCCGAGACGGCAGGGGGCCGCGTGCGCTGGGCCTATGCCCACCCGCGGCAGAACATCATGTCGTCGGAGCTTAGCCGCGATGCCGTGCTGTTCGTGGCGCAAGACGGTGAGCTGGGCGCGCTCGATCGCAGAAGTGGAGCCCGCGTGTTCGCCGCCCGCCTCGAGCTCAAGCCGGGCCAGCAGGTGCTGGGCGCGACCTTTGATACCGCTGCGGGCGCCGCCCAGGTCGCCAGTGCCGGCCATGAGGTCAAGCCGCTGCCGCCGGTGCTCGACGTCCTGCACAGCATCATCTTCGACAAGGACTCCAGCTTCATCTCGGTCAAGCTGTTCGCCATCCAGACGCTGGGCAGCCTGTCCGGTCGCGACGCCGCAGCCGAGCTCCTGCGCATCGTCACCGCCGAGGGCCTGCCGTCCCCGCTGGCCAAGGCGGCCGGCGAGGTGCTGGTGGCGCGCCGCGATGCCGATACCGCCGACCTGCTCCTTTCGGCGCTGAAGCAGAACTACGACTTCCTCGAAGATCGTCGCCCGCGCGGCATCGACATCCTGGCCAAGGTGGCAGCGGCGGTCGCCGCCAAGGAGACCGTCCCGGCTCTGGCCGAGCGCCTGCTTGACCCCAATACGCCCGCCGCGGCGCTCAAGGACATCGTCGCTGCGCTGACCGACCTGGGTGGCACGGGAAGCAGCCGCGCCCTGCGCGATCTTCTGCTGCTGTACCGCGCGGATGTCAGCTTCCAGACCGACCTCGATCCGCTGCGCAAGGCTGGCGAGGGACTGCTCAAGCTCGAAGGGGAGTCCGGCCGTCGCACGCTCCTTTACGTCTCGCTCGAGCCACGCACCCTGCCGGCGCTGTCGAACCACTTCCAGAAGCTGCTCAGCGATCCCCCCGCTCGTCGCCCCGCGCCCGCCAAGGGTCGCTAGGCCCGCCCCCGCTCGTCCCCCAGCCTGGCCGGCTCGGCCGCTGCCTCGTCCCCTGTCTTGGCTCTAGCTGCTCGCCGCGTGGTTCTGGCCGATGTACGACAGGATCAGCTTGGCCAGCATCGGCACATCGATCGGCTTATTGAGGAACACCGACGCGCCCGAGCGAATGGCTTCATTGCGCAGATCGATGCCGCGTGAGCCGGTGATCAGGATGATCGGCACGTGCCGAATCGCCATCTCGGCGCGTACGCGGCGACAGAAGGTCAGCCCATCCATGCCCGGCATCTTGAGGTCGATGATGATGGCGTCGGGGCGCGCGCTGCGAGCGAGCTCCAGGCCGTCCTGACCGTTGCTCGCTTCGAGAAACTCCAGCGAGTGCCCGGCCAGGTACACCTTGACCACCGCGCGGGTGGTCGCCGAGTCATCGATGATTAGGACTTTCTTGGCCGTGGGCTCGGGCATACGTAGGCTCGCAAGGGACAGCGGAGTCCTCGATGATATCGCTCTCTCCTCGACGAATCAACGGCCGAACCTCGACGGGGCTGTGACGGGAAGCGGACGATTATCCAGTCAGCTTGCCGGCGTGGGTCGCCTGGGCGCCTGCGAGCTGCGGCCCCAGCACGGCCGGTCCGCGATTCGGAGTATCGTCAGAGGATGCGCAGGGGGAAGCGAGTCTGTAGTGCGGCAGCGGTGCTGCTGGCCGCAAGTAGCAGTGCCAGCGCGCAGCCGCCCCGGCTGTGGCTGGAGTCGAAGCCGGTCCACGACAAGGCGGCAGGGGGCCCCGCCACGCGGGTGCTGGAGATCAGGCTCGTGCTTGAGGCGGGCAGCGCGCCGGTGGAAGTTCACACCCTAAGCGGCGTGATGCCCCGCCTGCGCGACGCGAGTGGCAATGAGGTGGTGCTGGGCGACTGGCGGGCCGTGGCTGGCATGGCGCCACCGCAGCCGCCGCAGCCGCCGCAGCCGCCACTTTCCCCAGGCCAGCGACACGTGGTCTGCAGCTACACCATCGTGCGTCGATCCGAGGGCGGCTATCACCTGCTGGCGCCGTACGGTGGGGCTGACGTGCCAGCCGGGACGTATGCCATCACGGCCCGCCTCGACCTGGCGCCGACCACGCGCGAGCAGTGGCTGGCGCAGTATCGCGCGGCGAGCGGCGGCCCGCTGCGGCAGCCCGGCGGACCGAAGGCCAAACCAAGCGCTGAGCAAGCCGCCGAGAAGTACGCGGCCCACTGGCCGACCGTTGCGGGCTACTTCGCGGGGCGGCTCGAAGCCCCAGAGCTCAGCTTCACGCTGCGCTAGCCTGGCTCGCACAGCGCGGCTAGGCCGAGCCCGAGACCGGCGCGCGGTGCAGCGGCCACAGCGCGTTGCTGAGCAGGGCCAGCCCGACGACGGCAGCGCAGCCGATGACGTTGTACCAGAGGAAGCCGATGCTGCTAAACAGGTATGTCGCGATGACCAGCGCCTGCCCAGCGATCAGCGCCAGGAACACCGGCGTGCCCCGCACGCGCTTGCAGAAGAAGCCCACCAAGAACACGCCCAGCGTCGGGCCGTAAAAGATCGAGCCGAGGATGTTCACTGCCTGGATCAGGTTGTCGAGTAGCGAGGCAAAGGCGGCAAAGGCCACCGCTAGCGCGCCCCACAGCACAGTGAAGCCCTTGGCCGCGCGCAGGTAGTGCGCGTCGCTCGCCCCGGGCTTGATCGAGCGGCGATAGAAGTCGACCACGGTCGTCGTGCCCAGCGCATTGAGCGCGCTCGCCGTCGCTGACATGGCAGCGCAGAAGATCACGGCGATCAGCAGACCGACCAGCCCGGCGGGAAACTGGGAGGTCACAAAGCGGATGAAGATGTAGTCAGCGTCCTTGGTCTCGGCGCGCGGCAGCGCCGCTTTCAGCGTCGCCTTGGCCTGCTGTCGCAGCGCCTGCCCCTCGCGGTGACTGGCCTGCAGTGCCTCCTTCGCCGTCTGCAGTGCCTGCGCATCGCCGGTCTTGCGGGCCGCTAGGAAGTCGCGCACCCGCGCCTGCTTGGTCACAAAGCTGCGGTGATGCTCGGCCTGTAGCTCGGCCAGCTTGGCGCCCTGCGCCGTGTTTTGCGCCCGGGCTAGCTCGGCCTCGTGAAAGAACAGCGGCGGCTCGTGAAACTGATAGAACACGAACACCATTAGCCCGACGCCGAGGATCCCGACCTGCATCGGAATCTTGACCAGGCCGTTGAAGAGCAGTCCCAGCCGGCTCTCGGCCAGAGTGCTGCCGCCCAGGTAGCGCTGCACCTGCGACTGGTCGGTGCCAAAGTAGGCCAGCGCGATAAACAGCCCGCCCAGCAGCCCCGACCACAGCGTGTAGCGCGTGTCCATCCGCGCCGAGGTATCGACGAGCTGCAGCTTGCCCAGGCTGCCCGACAGCCCCAGCGCATCGTCGAAGCTGACCTCGGCCGGCAGCGCCCCCAGCACGAACACGAACGCCGCCGCCATCCCCGACAGCATCACCACCATCTGCAGCGTCTGCGTCTGGCTCACCGCCCGCGTACCACCCGACACCGTGTACAGGATGACCAGCACGCCGATGATCAGGTTGGTGATGTGCAGCGGCCAGCCCAGCACCGACGACAAGATGATCGCTGGCGCATAGATCGAAAGTCCCGCCCCCAGCCCGCGCTGCAGCAGGAACAACAGCGCCGTAAGCTGGCGCGTCTTGCGATCGAAGCGGCCCTCTAGGTACTCGTAGGCGGTCGCGACCTTCTGTCGGTAGTAGACCGGCACCATCGTCGCCGCCAGCAGCACCATGGCGATCGGCAGGCCGAAGTAGATCTGCACGAAGCCCATGCCGTCTTCGTAGGCCTGGCCCGGCATCGACAGGAAGGTGATGGCGCTGGCCTGCGTCGCCATGATCGAAAGGCCAATCGTGTACCAGGGCAGGTCGTTGCCGCCGCGCAGGTAGACCTCGGCGGTGCGCACCGTGCGGGCTTTCCACAGGCCGTAGCCGACGATGCCCAGCAGCGTCAGCGCCACCACCAGCCAGTCGAGCCCCTTCATCGGTACACCCGCGAGATCAGCGTATAGAGCACAAGCTGCAGGCCCAGGCTCAGCAGGACGACGGCATACAGCTGTCGCCAGCTGCGCAAGATCGGCGGCGGTGAGTTATCGGGTTCCATAGTCGAGCAGGTTGGCAAACAAGCGATAGGCGCCGGGCACGCCGGCCGGAAGCTGTCGGAAGAACGCCAGGCCGGTGTAGATAAACACGCCCCGCCCGTGCCGCGCGAGCAGCAGCGAGCCCGACTTGGCCGGCTCGCCCGGGTCGTTCATCGACAGCGGCGCCTCATAGCGCGCATCCCAGGTGCCGGCAAAGTACAGACCGCGCTCCTGCACCCAGCCCACAAGGTCGGCCTCGGACAGCCGGTTCGGCCGCTGCCACAGCGGATGCGTCGGCGCGATGCTGATCGCCGCGCTCTCATCGGTGACCCGATCGTGCGAGATGGCAAAGGGGTACGGCCCAATCGGCGCGCTCAGCTTCGACAAGAAGTTGTTGGTGTTGTACTGCGCAAGCAGCACGCCGCCCGCCGCCACGTACTCCATCAGCCGCGGGTGAAAGCTCGCCAGCCGCGGGTTGGTGTTGTAGGCCCGCACGCCGACGACGATCGCCTGGAAGCGGCTGGTGTTCGGCTGCAGTCCCTCCAGCCCCTCGTTGTCGAGGATCGTCACCTCGTAGCCGACCTGGCGCAGCGCCGCCGCTACCTCGTCGCCGGCCCCGGGGATGTAGCCAATCCGGCTGCGCGTCTTTTTCAGCTCGAAGCGGGCCAGCTTCACCTCTGCCCGCGGATACAGCGTCTGTATCGGGATGTGCGGGTAGTCGATGTGCTGGATGCCCAGGCTCGAACGTCCCCCCTCGACCTCGGCCACGATGCGCAGTGTGCCGCCACCGCTGGTCGCCTTGGGCGGCTGCAGGCTGAACAGCAGCTCCTTTTCGCCGCCTTTTTTCTCTAGCGCAAACGGCTGGCTGCTCGGCTGCGCGCTAAAGCCCGGCGGTAGCTCAAGCTGCAGCGTCCCGGCCACGCCGTCCGCCCCGGCTCGCAGCCGCACGCGCAGGGACTTGGCTCCGGCGTCGCCAAACATCAGCACCGGCGCCTCGGCATTTGCCATCAAAAGTGGCGTGATCTCCAGGCTGCGGTGGCGCTCCCCGGCCACTGGGTCGGTCCACTTGTGCAGCACCGGCAGCCGACGAACTAGCGGCGCCCCCGTCGGACCAACCGCAAAGTGCAGCTCGACCGCCCAGGCCGGCGGGCTCTCCGGCAGGCCGATCAGCGTCGGATCGCTCGCCGGATACAGGCCCGGCTGCGGCGGCTCGGTCAGCCAGTAGGGGGCCGAAACCGGCTGCTCGCGCGGCACGGTTAGCGTCTTTTCCGTCTCGACCAGCTTGCCCTGCGGTAGCTCGCGATCCAGCGGCACCTCCGCCCCGGTCGGCAGGCGCAGTCGCACGAGCCGCAGCGGCACCCCCGAGCGGTTGAGCGCCGCCACCCGTAAAGCCACGCTCCGCCCCGGCGACACCGTTGGCTCCGCGGCAATCGCCTCGCTCCACAGCCCGGCGCAGGCGGCGATCAGGTCGTCGACCTCGGCCCGCTTCGGCGCCTTGTATGGCCCCTCGGGCAGCCGAGCTAGCTCCTCGCGCACCGCCAGAAGCTTCGGCAGGCTCGCGGCCGGGCTGCGCGGGTCGAAGCTCTGGCGGAGCTCGTCGATGAGCTGCCGCAGGCGGGCACTCCCGGCCACCCGGCCCCAGCTGAAGTCCAGCCCGTCGAGCGGTCCCGGCACCGTCGCGCTTGCCGCAGGCGGCGTAACCCACTTATCTGGCAGCAGCGGCGAAAAGTACTCAAAGCTCTGGCTACGACTCGGCGCGGCGCCGAAGCCCTGGCTCTTGTGCATGCTGCGGCTGTCGGCCGCGATCTCGCCGTACGACGCCCCCAGCACCGGGTCGTAGCCGCCGATGTCGATCTTCGGCAGCCCGGCTAGCTCGTCGGCCGAGGTCCGTCCCCAGGTCGAGCGGTTCCAGTAGATGCGCGCGGCCCGCCACGTACCGTAGGTCTTGACCTGCTCCGGCTCGTAGCTCGGGTCGGCGGCCCGCACAAACGCCTCCTGTGCCAGGATCGCCGAGGACGTGTGGTGGCCATGGGTATCGCTTGGCCCGGGCGAAAAGCGCGTCAGGATGACATCCGGGCGAAAGCGCCGGATCGCCAGCACCACATCGGCCAGGATCTTGTCGCGATCCCAGATGGCCAGCGTCTCGCTCGGCGTCTTCGAATAGCCGAAGTCGCGAGCCCGCGTGAACCACTGCTCGGCGCCATCGACCCGCCGCGCCGCCAATAGCTCCTGCGTGCGGATCAGGCCAAGAAGTGGCCCCTGCTCCGGCCCGATCAGGTTCTGCCCACCGTCCCCGCGCGTCAGCGATAGGTAGGCGGTGCGCAGCCGCCGCTCGCCGACCAGATAGCTCAGCAGGCGCGTGTTTTCGTCGTCGGGATGGGCGGCCACGTACAGCACGTTGCCCACCACCGCCAGCCGATCCAGGCCGCGCAGGATCGCCGCCGCCGACGGCTGCCGCACCGGCTGACTACTGACCGGCCGCAGCCCCGCTGCGAGCTCTGCCGCCGTCTCGCCGCTCGCCCCGGCCCCCGCTTTCCCTGTCTGCACGGTTCCCAGCAAGCACAGCCCTCCCAGGCCCCACAAAAGTCGTCGCTGATGCCACTGCATCGCCGCACCCTAGCACGGCTACGGCAGCGGCGGCAGCGGCCTTGCTGCAGACTCCCCCTCTGAGCCGCGGCTGGGGACCGGATGCGGCGTGATACGATCGGCGCCCAGGCTCTGTGCCAACGTCAACGCGTACGTCACTGGGGAGGCGTTCATGCCGTGGGATGTGAAGTGGTTTCTGCGCAGTGAGGATCGGGCGATCTCGGAAGAGGAGCGGCAGGCGCTGCTCAGCCATGCGCAGGTCGAAGAAGCGCGGCCGTATGAGAAAGCCCGCTATGTGCTGGCGGTGATCGGCGGCAGCGGCGCGGTGGCCGGCGGCTCGACGCAGGTTCCCGAGGACCTCTCGCACCCCGACTGGCCGCGGCTGCTGGCGGCGCTGACCGCCCTGCGCGCAGTCGTCCCGGGCACCCGCTTGGCGGTCGAGGACAGCCTCAGCCTGATCACCTGGAATGAGGAGGCCCAGCGCTACGAGACGCGCGGCTGGGAGCGCGCTCCGACGCCCGAGCCGCCGCCTGCCCCACCCGAGGATGCGCTCGATACCGCCGTCCGGGCGGCGCTGGGCGAGCTGACCACCGGCACCGGCGACCGCTATGCCCAGCGCCAGGCCCTTTTGGCCAAGCATCAGCCGGAGCGCATCGCTCGCCTGGGTATGGCCCTCTTGCCGACGCTGCCCAAGGACGAGTGGCCGCGCACGGCGCGCAGTGACCTGGCCCAGGCGATCGGCCAGGCGCTGGAGAAGCTCCCCGAGCTCCCGCCCGAGATCGAGGAGGCGATCCGCACCTTGTGGCCGGCCCGCCCCGACGCCGATCTGGTGCGCCACATCTGCAATGCTCTGGAGCCGGCGGCGGCTCAGCCCCTGGTCGTGAAGCTGGCCAAGGCCGCGCTGGAGTCGCCTGACAGCGACGCCGATACGCTAAGCGCTGTCTGTCAGATGTTGACTCGGGCCCGCGCCGCCGCCGACGAGCTGGTGCCGGTCCTGGTCGCCCGGGCCCGCGCCGACCGCGCCACCACCGGCCGCGAGATCGTCTGGCGCGATCGGCTGCTCAGCGCGCTTGAGTACCTCGGCCGGCCGGCGGCGTTTGCCACCCTGCTGCTCGATGCCGATGCCGATCGTCGGGTCCTCGGGCGAGCCGCCTCGGCGATGGCGCGCTGCGACGCCGGGCGCGCGCTGCCTTTCCTTGACCGCATGAAGGACTGCCCTGGGGTCGCGGCCTCCTCGCTGGTGCGGGCGCTCGGCGACATCGCGCTGCCGGCGGTGGTCGCGAGCCTTATGCGCTACCTCGATCACGGCGAAGCCGCGACCCGCATTGCCGCCGCCAATGGGCTGATTGCGCACGGCCGCTTGCCCGAGGTGGCCGCCGTCTGGCGCACGCTGGATGCCGCCGCCTACCGCCGCGATGGCTTCGCCCGCGAGCGGGCCCTGCGCGCCTTCGGCATCAACGACGGCGTGATGAGCGGCGACTGGGACGCGCTGGTCACCGCCCGCGGCGAGCAGCCGATCCAGCTGCCCCCGCTGCCGACCCCGCTTTCCTGTCTGGCCCACCCCAGCGTCGATGTGCGCAGCGCCGGCCGCAGCGTGCTCGAAGAGGCCGCCGGCCCGCAGCACCTTTTGGCCATGGTCCTGTCCTATGAGCTGGAGCAGGCACTCGGCAAGCTCGGGGCGCCGCGTGGCTATCCCGCCTTCTGGAAGTGGCGGACCTACCTCAGCTCGCTCGGCTGCACCGCTGCCATGGAGGACCAGGTCGTGGCCTGGATTCGCCAGAACCTCGACCGCCTGCCGCCGCAGGAGCTGGCTCCGGAGCTAGAGCCGCTGCGCGATGGCGACCTGGCTGCGGTGGCGGCTCGCTGCATGCCAGCGCCGTTTGCTCTTACCGCCGAGGAGCGGATCGCGCTCGACGCCGAAGAGGCTCGTGTGGCCGCCCAGGCCGGACAGCCGCCGGCTGCCCCCGCGCCGATCGAGGCGCAGGATCTGTTCTCTGGCCCGCATCCCGAAGCGCAGGGCCCGGCCATGGACGCCCGCGCCGCCGCCATGCAGGTCCGCCCCGAGGTGCATGATCGGGAGCCGGCCGCCCTCTGCGAGAGCGAGGTCGTCGAGCTCCTACCCGGCGAGACGCAGCTGACGATCAAGCCGAGCGGCAGCCTGCCGATGGGAACGCTGGGCTTCCGCGCCGTCCTGCGCGGCAAGACCCGCTGGCTGCGCCTCGATGCGGTGGAAATCTTGGCCCGCGATGGCGACGGGCGGCCGATCATCACGCACGCCCAGCGCATCGAGCAGAAGCTGCAGCCGGCCGGGCGGGTCGACCTCACTGCCTTCACCGAGCAGGTCAAGCTCGATGACCTGCGAGCCGCCGAGGCCCACGCCATCCTGCG